>NZ_CP043568.1:4066579-4379393 GCF_014076415.1 Comamonas testosteroni | reverse complement strand
GGTGGGGCCCAGATCCGTCATGTGCTTGCCGCCCGTGAGCACCTTGGCGCCCTTGGCCACCGCGTCCTCCACATGGCGGGCGATCTTCTCGACCGCGCGGTCATTGATCATGGGGCCGATCTGCGAGGCCGGGTCGCTGGCCGGGCCCACGTGCAAGGCTGCCACACGGGCGCTGAGCTGCTGGGCAAAGGTCTCGTACACCGAGCGGTGCACAAAGACGCGATTCGGGCAGACGCAGGTCTGGCCGCCGTTGCGGAACTTGGCGGCCATGAAGCCGTCCACGGCAGCCGCCACATCGGCATCCTCGAAGACGATGAAGGGCGCATTGCCGCCCAGCTCCAGCGAGAGCTTTTTGAGCGTGTCGGCGCTGCGGCGTGCCAGGTGCTTGCCCACGGGAGTGGAGCCGGTAAAGGTGATCTTGCGCACGCGGGAATCCTGAAGCCACTGGTCCACCACCTCGGGCGTGTGCTCGCGCGAGGCCGTGACGATGTTGAGCACGCCGGCCGGCACGCCGGCTTCGTGCGCCAGCAGCACCAGGGCCAGCGATGTCAGCGGTGTGTCCTCGGCCGGCTTGCAGACCACGGTGCAGCCCGCAGCCAGGGCGGGCGCGATCTTGCGCGCGATCATGGCGGCCGGGAAGTTCCAGGGCGTGATGGCGGCGACCACGCCCACGGGCTCGCGCAGGGCGAACATGCGCCGGCCCGGCACGGGCGCGGGAATGACTTCTCCGTTCATGCGCGTGGCGGCCTCGCCGAACCATTCGATGTAGCTGGCGGCATAGGCCACTTCGCCTTTGCCTTCGGCCAGGGGCTTGCCCTGCTCCAGCGAGATCAGCGTGCCCAGATCGTCCTGATGGGCCAGCACCAGGTCGTTCCAGCGCTTGATGATGGCAGCACGTTGCTTGGCCGGCAGCTTGCGCCAGGCTGGCAGGGCCGCCTGGGCGGCGTCCACGGCGGCGCGCGCATCGGGCGCAGCTGAATCGGGCACGTCGGTGATGGTGCAGCCCGTGGCCGGGTCGGTCACGGCAAAGCTGGCGCCGCTGGCAGCGGGCGCCCAGGCGCCGGCGATGAAGTTGGCGCTGCGCTGCAGTTCGGTGCGTCGCAGTCTGAGTGGCGTGGCGTTCATGGTGGAAATCGCAGAAAGTGAAGATCGGATATGGGCGGAAAGCTCGGGAAGAGGCGTTCCCTTCAGCTCACGATGCCCAGGTGCCAGGGTACGAATTCATGGTCGCCCAGTCCCAGGACTTCGCTCTTGGTCTGTTCGCCGCTGGCATGGCGCAGGATCTGCTCGAAGATCTGCTGGCCCAGCTCGGCCACCGTCAGCTCTCCGTCGACGACCACGCCGCAGTTGATGTCCATGTCTTCCTGCAGGCGCTGGTACATGGGCGTGTTGCTGGCCAGCTTGATGGTGGGAGCGGGCTTGCTGCCGAACATGGAGCCGCGACCCGTGGTGAAGCAGATCAGCTGGGCGCCGCTGGCGATCTGGCCCGTGGAGGCCACCGGGTCGTAGCCCGGCGAGTCCATGAAGACGAAGCCGTGTTCGGTGATGGGCTCGGCGTATTCATAGACAGCGCGCAGCGGTGTGGTGCCGCCCTTCATGGCGCTGCCCAGGGATTTTTCAAAGATGTTGGCCAGTCCGCCGGCCTGGTTGCCATGGCCGACCACACCGTTGAACTGGGCGTTCTGGCCGGCGGCATAGCGCTCCCACCAGGCCAGGCGGTCCAGCAGCTTCTGGCCGACTTCGGGGCTGATGGCGCGGCGTGTGAGCATGAACTCCACGCCGTGGATCTCGGGCGTCTCGGACAGAATGGCCGTACCGCCGTGGCGCACCAGGATGTCCATGGCCGCGCCCAGGCCGGGGTTGGCCGTGATGCCCGAAAAGCCATCCGAGCCGCCGCATTCCAGGCCGATCTTGAGGTGGGCGGCGCTGACGGTGCTGCGCTGCGCCTGGTTGGCGATGGGCAGCATTTCTTCGATGGCGGCAATACCTGCTTCGATGGTGGCGCGCGTGCCACCCACCTCCTGCATCACCAGGGTGCGCAGCAACTGACCTTCCTTGAGGCCTTGCGAATCCACCAATGCATCGACCTGGTTGCGCTCGCAGCCCAGACCCACGATGAGTACGCCCGCCAGGTTGGGGTGGCGCGCATAGCCGGCCAGGGTACGGCGCAGCACGTCGAAGTGTTCGCTGGGCGAGGACATGCCGCAGCCGCTGCTCTGGGCAAAGGCGGCCACGCCATCCACATTGGGAAAGGCTGCCAGCCGCTCGGGCGTGAAGTGGGCGGCGATGCGCTTGATCACGGTGGCCGAGCAGTTGACCGAGGACAGGATGCCGATGAAGTTGCGCGTGCCCACGCCGCCGCCCGCTCGCACAAACCCCTGGAAAGTTGCGCGCTGTTCCTCGGGCACGTAGTCCACGGGGCGCACGTCGGCACCGAACGACGGGTCGCGGTAGTAGTCCACCAGCTTGAGGTTGTGGCTGTGCACATAGTCGCCAGGCTCCAGGTCGCGTGTGGCGACGCCGATCACCGTGTCGTACTTCTTGACCTGCTCGCCTTCTGCGATGCGGCGCGCCGCGATCTTGTGGCCGGCCGGCACCTGGGCGCGCGTTCGCACTCCCAGCTCGGGAATGTCCTGGCCCAGGGCCAGGGCGGTCTTGGCCACCAGCACGTTGTCGTTGGGGTGCAGGTGCAGCAGGGAAGAAGAGGAGGAGAGCATCATGGAGTCCGGGGATGGCGGGCTTGAGGCGGTGGGGACGCGGCGCGTCAGCGCATCAGGTCGCGCAGTTTGAGTTTGTCGATGAGCACGGTTTCCTTTTGGTAGACCGTGTTCACATACTTGGCGTAGTCGGGGCCGTCCAGGTAGAGCAAGGGTGCGTCCAGCCTGTCGGCCACGGACTTGAACTCGGGGCTGGCCACGGCCTGGCGGAAGGCATCGCGCAGCTTGGCTTCGACGGCGGGCGGCAGGCCCTTGGGCGCGCCGATGCCGTTGGGCGCATCGACGACCACGTTGTAGCCCTGGTCCTTGAGCGTGGGCACGTCCTTGAAGCGCGGCGTGCGCTGCTCGCCCCAGGTGGCCAGCAGGCGCAGCTTGCCGGCTTCGACATGCGGGGCCCAGGAGCTGGAGTCGGCCAGTGCATCCACATGGCCGCCCAGCACGCCCTGCAGCGCCTCGGCGCCGCCCTTGTAGGGAACATGGCTGAGCTGGATGCCGGCTGCGGCCGCAAACTCTTCCATGCCCACATGGGTGGCGCCGCCCACGCCGGCGTGGGCGTAGGTGATGCTGCCGGGCTTGGCCTTGGCGGCGGCGACGAAGTCCTGCAGGTTCTTGAAGCGCGAGTTGGCCGGTACGGCGATACCGAAGGTCTGGCCCGAGGTGCGCGCGATATAGGTGTAGTCCTTGCGCGGATCGACCTGCAGCGTGCCCAGCTGGGAAAAGCGCGTGACCGAGATCGGGATCTGGCCGATGGTGTAGCCGTCGGGCTTGGCCGAGGCCAGGGCCTTGGAGCCGATCATGCCGGAGGCTCCGGCGCGGTTTTCCACCGCAATCGCCTGGCCCAGGATGCGGCCGGCCACGGTGCACAGCGCGCGCATGGACTGGTCGGCCGTGCCGCCGGCCGGCCAGGGGCAGATGAAGGTGATGGGGCGCTCGGGCCAGGTCTGGGCCAGCAGGCGGGCGGAGCTGCCGAGTGTGGCTGCGCCGAGGGCGCCAAGCACAAAGCTGCGTCGGCTGCTGCGTGGGGGGATCATCGCTTGTCTCCTGTCGTTATTTGAACTGCCAGCCCCGATTGTTCAAAACTGCTCCATGACAATCCAATGAAAAGATAGACTGTCTTCATAACTGATAAGTAATGAAGCCCCATGAGCAAGATCGATCGTGTGCTGCGCTCCAACCTCAAGCTGCGCCATCTGCAACTGCTGGTGGCGCTGGACCAGTTTCGTCACCTGGGCCGTGCGGCCGAGTTTCTGGCCGTGACCCAGCCCGCCGTCTCCAAGACCCTGGCCGAGGTAGAGCGCATGCTGGGCATGGTGCTGTTCGAGCGCTCCACGCGCGGCACCGAGCCCACGGCAGCCGGTGTCAGCATGGTGCGGTTTGCGCGCTCGGTGCTGGCCGGTTTCGAACGCACGCGTGACGAGATGGCGGCCGAGGCCAGCGGTGCCCGCGGGCGCACCAGCGTGGGCGCCATGGTGGTGGCCACGCCGGTGCTGCTGGCGCGCTCTGTGGAGCGGTTAAAAGCGCGTTCGGACCAGACTACGGTGATGGTGGAGGAAGGGGATCTGACGCGCTTGCTGCCCAAGCTGCGCCTGGGCGAGCTGGATCTGTTCGTGGGACGGCTGGAGCCCGGCTATGCTGCGCCCGACCTGGAAACCGAGGCGCTGTACGACGACCCCATGGTGGCCGTGGTGCGGCCCGGCCATGCGCTGCTGGCGCCGGGCGCGGCCGGCTGGCAGGCCCTGGCGGACCAGCCCTGCGTGCTGCCGCCCCCCTGGGCCTCTCTGCGCGTGAAGCTGGAGCAGCAGTTCTATGCCCACGGCCTGCATCCGCCGGCCGACATCGTGGAGACCGCGTCCTTTCTCTCGCAGCTGACCTTTGTGCACCAGCGCGGCGCCGTGGCCTTCATGGCGCGTGGCGTGGCCCGCTGCCATGCCGCCCTGGGTACATTGGCCATGCTGGATCTGGTCGTGCCCATAGATCTGCCGCCCGTGGGGCTGATCACCTTGCGCGGCCAGCCGCTGACGCCGACCACGGGCTTGCTGCTCGAATGCCTGCGCGAGGTGGCGCAGGAGTTGGGCTGAGCCCGGTATGAGCCTGATATAGGGCGGGCTGGCCCTCTGGGGCCGCTCTGCTCTGGCGTGCTACCGTGCTGCAATCCTTGTCCCATGTCTTGAGCCTTGTGCCGGACACGGTACCAGGTAACACCATGGAGCCCCATCTATGACTGCCTTGCCGCCCATGCCTGCACCTCCGGCCGAGCCTGTCAGCGGCCCTGAGGCTTCGGCTCTGATCGACGCCAGGATTGCCGGCCTGGGCGACTGGCGCGGCGCCATGCTGGCCCGCGTGCGCGGGCTGATCCGCGAGGCTTTGCCCGCCGTGACGGAGGAGCTGAAATGGCGCGGCACGCCTGTATGGTCGCAGGACGGTATTCTGTGCACGGGCGAGACCTACAAGGCCGTGGTCAAGCTGACCTTCGCGCATGGCGCGGCCCTGGCCGATCCGGCAGGTCTGTTCAATGCCAGTCTTGAAGGCGCCACGCGCCGGGCCATAGACCTGCATGTCGGCGAAGTGCTCGACGCCGCAGCGTTCCAGGCGCTGGTGCAGGCCGCTGCACAGCGCAATGCCCAGGCACGGTCGGCCAGAAAATCCGCTTCGCAAGCCAAAGCCAAACCTCCGGCCTGAGGCCTGCGCCGCCGCCGTCGGCCCTGGGCGTTCAGGCGTGCAGGTGTACAAAAGCACCCCGGTGCAGGTTCAGCCTGCGCGGGGTGCCTCTCATCTTGAATCAGGCCTTGGCGATGGCCGCGGCGATGGCTTTGCCCACCTCGGTGGTGTTGGCCTTGCCGCCCAGATCGGGCGTCAGCGGACCGGCCTTGATCGTGTGCTCGATGGCGGCCACGATGGTGTCATGGGCCTGGCGCCAGGCACCTTCGCTGCGGCCCAGGAAGTCCAGCATCAGCGCGCCCGACCAGACCATGGCGATGGGGTTGGCGATGTTCTTGCCGTAGATGTCGGGCGCCGAGCCGTGCACGGGCTCGAACAGCGAGGGGAAGTTGCGGTCGGGGTTGAGGTTGGCCGACGGTGCCAGGCCGATGGTGCCCGTGGTGGCAGGACCCAGGTCGGACAGGATGTCGCCAAACAGATTGGTGGCGGCCACCACGTCGAAGCGGCCGGGCTGCAGCACGAAGCGGGCGGTCAGGATGTCGATGTGCTGCTTGTCCAGCGTGACTTCGGGGTAGTCCTTGGCCACAGCGTCGGCGCGCTTGTCCCACCAGGGCATGCTGATGGCGATGCCGTTGCTCTTGGTGGCCAGCGTCACGTGCTTCTTGGCGCGGCTCTGGGCCAGATCGAAGGCGTACTTGAGCAGGCGATCGGCGCCATGCTTGCTATAGACCGATTCCTGGATGCAGATCTCGCGGTCCGTGCCTTCAAACATGATGCCGCCCAGGGCGGTGTACTCGCCTTCGGTGTTCTCGCGCACCACGTAGTAGTCGATGTCACCGGGCTTGCGGCCGGCCAGGGGGCAGGGCACGCCTTCGAACAGGCGCACCGGGCGCAGATTGATGTACTGGTCGAATTCGCGGCGGAACTTGAGGAGGGACCCCCACAGCGAGACATGGTCGGGCACGGTGGCGGGCCAGCCCACGGCGCCGAAGAAGATGGCATCCATGTCCGAGAGCTGGGCCTTCCAGTCGTCGGGCATCATCTGGCCGTGTTCGGCGTAGTAGTCGCAGTGGGCCCAGTCGAAATGGTGGAACTCCAGCGGCAGGTCGAAGCGCCTGGCTGCGGCTTCCAGCGCGCGCAGGCCTTCGGGCATGACTTCCTTGCCGATACCGTCGCCGGCAATGACTGCGATCTTTTTGGGAGTGGACATGGTGCTCTCTCGTGAATGTGTTGGGTGGCGAGGCAGCGGCTCGGCCTGTGCCTGGCGGTATTTTTGCACCTTGCATAACTGAATACAATTGACTGATCGTGGCCTGATTGTTTACAGATCGTGCAGAAAATGCCTTCGCCCGAAGACCTGCGTGTCTTCACCACCGTGGTGCGCAAAGCCAGCTTTGCCGAGGCTGCGGCCGCGCACAATGCTTCGCCGGCCTTTGTCAGCAAGCGCATCCGCCTGCTGGAGCAGGAGCTGGGCGTGAAGCTGCTGCATCGCACCACACGGCGGGTCGCCGTCACCGAGCAGGGCGAGCGCGTCTACCACTGGGCGCAGCGCATTCTGGACGAGGTCGAGCATCTGCTGCAGGAGGTGGATGTGACGCGCCGCCAGCCGCGCGGCCTGCTGCGGGTGTCCACCAGCTTCGGCTTTGGCCGCAATGTGGTGGCACCCGCGCTGTCGCAGCTGATTGGGCAATATCCGGCGCTGCAGCTGCGCCTGGAAGTGTTCGACCGCATCGTCGATGTCGCGGCCGAGGGCTTCGATCTCGATGTGCGTGTGGGCGACGAGATCGCACCGCACCTGATTGCGCGGCATCTGGCCGACAACCACCGCGTGCTGTGCGCGGCCCCGGCCTATGTGCAGCGGCGTGGCAGTCCGCGCACGCTCGACGAACTGGCCGCCCATGACTGTCTGGTCATCAAGGAGCGCGACCATCCCTTCGGTGTCTGGAAACTGCGCTCTGGCAGTCAGGAGCGCAGCGTGAAAGTGACCGGGCCGCTGTCCACCAATCATGGCGAGATGGCCGTGCAATGGGCGCGAGATGGCCATGGCATCGTGCTGCGCTCGCTCTGGGATGTGGCGGCCGATCTGCACTCCGGCAGCCTGTTGCAGTTGCTGCCCGAGTGGCGGCAGCAGGCGAATATCTGGGCTGTCTATCCGACGCGGCTGGAGCGCTCGGCCAAGGTGCGGGTCTGCGTCGAGTTCCTGCAGGAGTTCTTCAGCAAACAGGCGCCAACGGGATTCAGGAATACTATTAAAAAAGAAGCTGCTATCGATTGATATACATGAATTTCAGAGTCTTTTGAATCTGAAAGATATGTAAAGCAAGCGCAAGCAGCTTCTGTTTTTGAGCCTGATGCCGCGTGATGGCTCAGGCCGGTGGCCAATTACTTTGTCAGCGCGGCCTTCACGGCAGCGGACACCAGGCCCATATCGGCCTTGCCGGCCAGCTGGGTCTTGACGGCGCCCATCACCTTGCCCATGTCGCCGGGGCCGGAGGCGCCCAGTTCGGCCACGATGGCCTGAACGGCTGCGGTGATCTCGGCTTCGCCCATGCGTTCGGGCAGATAGACCTTGAGCACTTCCATTTCGGCCTTTTCCACATCGGCCAGATCGCTGCGATTGGCGGCTTCGAAGGCGGCGATGGAGTCCTTGCGCTGCTTGATCAGCTTGTCGACGATGGCGATGACGGCAGCGTCGTCGAGCTCGATGCGCTCGTCCACTTCCTTTTGCTTCATCGCGGCCTGCAGCAGGCGGATGGTGCCCAGGCGCGCGCTGTCCTTGGCACGCATGGCGGTCTTCATGTCTTCGGTAATCTGGGCTTTCAGGCTCATGGCTTTCTCCTTGGGGTTGGCGAATGGTGGCGCGCAGTGTGAACGGCGTTGACTATCCATTCGCAGGGAGGTCACTGCGCAGCCAGGCAGGCTTGGCAGTGGCCAGAAAACAAAAAACCCGCGCCTGGCGTCCCGAGCGCGGGTTTGCGGCTGTTTTAAGGCCGACTGGTCCTAATCAACGATTAGTACAGCTTCTTAGGCAGTTGCATGCTGCGAACGCGCTTGTAGTGACGCTTCACGGCAGCAGCCTTCTTGCGCTTGCGCTCGGCTGTGGGCTTTTCGTAGAACTCGCGAGCACGCAGATCGGTCAGCAGACCCAGCTTTTCGATGGTGCGCTTGAAGCGGCGCAGGGCAACTTCATAGGGCTCGTTTTCTTTGACGCGGATGGTAGTCATTTAATTTCCAGATATATCTGTGCTGACAGAGGGTTCTCGGGAAGATCGGGCCTGAGAGCCGTGAACAGCGGTTTCCCCGCCACTTTTTAACTAGTATGGCCGACGGGGTAATGCCAGCAAAGTCGAGCATTATAGACCAAGACTTGAGCGGCGTCTTGATTGGCGCGCGAAGCAATCCGGCGTCGGACAGGTCTGCGCGGTTTTGCGGCTGCAGGGGCGCGCTGCCCAAGGCCAGGTCCAGGCTCCGTTTTGTGCATTTGCGCCTGCCGGCGCACTCCAGGCGCGTGCATTGCGCGGAGCAAGGCCGGGCTGGGCTCTGGGGTTTCTTGGGAGTATCGTGTACACGAAAATTGCATACAGTTTGGAAGCTTTATTTCGTGACCAAGGTCAAGGAATAAATGGGCTTCGTGCCTGTGCGCGTCGCTGTCTTTCCGTGTTCAAGGAGCTTCCATCTTGTCCAGTGCTTCTCATTCCTCATTGATTTCGCGTCGCCAGTGGATGGCTTCGGCCGTCGCCGTGCCGGGCTTGCTGGCATTGACGGCCTGTGCCGGCAGGGCCGGAGTTTCCGGGCCTGCCGCATCCGGCGGTACCCTGGTGGTGGGCGGTCTGTTTGCGGGCTCGCGCAGCGACAAGGGCTTTATGGAGGCCGGCTGGCGCGGCCTGGAAAAGGCGCGTCAGGAACTGGGTGTGCAGACCTATTTTCTGGACGGCATGGCGCCCAGGAAGGAGTTGCTGGTGCCGGCTCTCGCGCAGCTCGCGGAGCAGGGCGCGCAGCTGGTGATTGCCCATGGCGGGCAGAACAATCAGGCCGCAGCCGAAGTTGCGGCGCGCTTTCCAAGGACCCAGTTCGTTGTGACCCAGGGCGCGGTGCAGGGAGGCAATCTCTGCAGCTATGACGTGCTGCAGGAGGAGTCGGCCTATCTGGCCGGAGTGCTGGCGGCGCTGACCACCAAAACCGGTGTGGTCGGTCATATGTCGGGCATTCGCGTGCCGCCGGGACTCAAGGGCCGTGCCGCCTATGCGGCCGGCGTGCGCGATACCGACCCCAGGGTCAAGCTGCTGACGAACTTCTCGGGCGATCAGGACGACAACGCCTTGTCGCACCGCATTGCCAAGGCCCAGATGGCTGCCGGTGCTGATGTGATCTTCACCATGCTCAACTCCGGTCGCGATGGCGTGACCCAGGCCTGCCGCGAGGCGGGCACACGCCAGATCGGCAATGTGATCGACTGGACCACGGTGGATCCGCAGGTGTTTGTCGCTTCCGCCTGGGCCGATGTGGGCATTGGCGCGTTCTTGGCCGTCAAGGACATGCAGGAGCGCGGTGCGCCGGGCCCGGGGATTCGCAAGATCGGCCTGAGCGACCCGGCCGCCGTACGCCTGAGCATGGGCCAGGGCGTGTCAGCCGCTGTGCGCGAGCGCGTGGCCAAGGCGTCGGCTGCCATCGCCTCGGGGCAGCTCAAGGTTCCCGAACACTATGAAGGCAAGGAGTTTTCTGCCTGACCGGATGATGCGCCGCAGGCGCAGGCAGCAAAAAAAGGATGGCTCAACCATCCTTTTTTCATGGCGGCAGGCGCTGCGGCTTCAGTCGCTCAAGCCATGACTGGCTGCTTTTCCGCCATGGCCTGGGCGCAGGCGGCGGCACTGGCCCAGGCCCACTGGAAGTTGTAGCCGCCCAGCCAGCCGGTGATGTCCACCACCTCGCCGATAAAGTACAGGCCAGGCTGGCTCTTGCACTCCATGGTTTGCTGTGACAGCACCTTGGTGTCCACGCCGCCCAGCGTGACCTCGGCTTTTTTGTAGCCTTCGGTACCCGTGGGGGTGATTTCCCAGCGCGACAGCTGTTCGGCCAGTCTGGCCAGGGCCTTGTCGCCGGCCTCGTTGATGGGGCGCTGCAGCTCGGGCATGCGGCCGACCCAGGCATCGGCCAGGCGCGCGGGCAGGTGGGCGGCCAGCTCGTTGGCGACCAGCTTGCGCGAGTGGAGCTTGGCCTGGGCCAGCACTTCGGCCAGATCCACGCCAGGCAGCAGATTGATCTGCAGCGGGGTGCCGGGCTTCCAGTAGCTGGAGATTTGCAGCACCGCAGGACCGGAGAGGCCGCGATGGGTGAACAGCAAATCCTCATGGAAGCTCATGCGCTCCTTTTTGCTGCCGGTGCTGATTTCCACAGGCAGGGCCAGACCGGCCAGGCCCGCGTAGGGCTGCCAGCCTTCGCCGTCGAAGGTCATGGGCACCAGGCCGGGCGTGCGCTCGATCAGCGGCAGATCGAACTGCTGGGCCAGCCGATAGCCGAAGTCGGTGGCGCCTATCTTGGGAATGCTCAGGCCGCCGGTGGCAATGACCAGATTGGCAGCTTGCACTATGCCGCGATCGGTTTCAATCTGATAGCTGCAATCGATTTCTGCATCTGCGTTTGACGGCGAAAACACTACTTTCCTGACCTGGCAAGGCTGCCAGCGCTGCACGCCGCCCGCCGTGCACTCGGCCAGCAGCATGGCGATGATGTCCTCGGCCGAATGGTCGGCAAACAACTGGCCCTTGTGCTTTTCGTGGTGGGCAATGCCATGCCTGTCCATCAGCGTGATGAAATCTGCGGGTGTGAAGCGCGAGAGGGCCGAGCGGCAGAACTGAGGGTTCTGCCCCACGAAATGCTTGTGTGGCGCGCGCACGTCCAGATCGCGATTGGTGAAGTTGCAGCGTCCGCCGCCCGAGATGCGAATCTTCTCGGCCACCTTGGGCGCATGATCGATCAGCAGCACCTTCAGGCCCTGCTGGCCGGCCTGGGCCGCGCAGAACAGGCCTGCGGCACCGGCGCCGATGATGATGGCGTCAAAAATCTGGAAGGGGACCTGTGGGGTGGAGGACACGGCGGGCAGGGCGCTGAGGCACGAACAACAAAGCCGGTCATTGTCCCAGATGGCTGGTCACTGGTGCTCTAGGGGCTGACAAAGTCCCGAAATGCGCGGATCGTGATGCCTGCGCAGTCGCCAGCCCGTTGTCCCATTGGGGTATGCGCAAGGGTTCAGCGTGCGTCCCGGATCACTTCTAGAATCGCGCCCCATGAATACACCATCCCACCAGCTGAGCATGACCGTGCTCATGTCGCCTGACATGGCCAACTTCTCCGGCAATGTGCACGGGGGCGCCATCCTGAAATTGCTGGACCAGGTCGCCTATGCCTGCGCCAGCCGCTATGCGGGCCGCTATGTCGTGACGCTGAGCGTGGATCAGGTGATGTTTCTGCAGCCTATCCATGTAGGTGAGCTGGTGACTTTTCTGGCCAGCGTGAACCACACCGGCAAGTCGTCCATGGAAATCGGCATCAAGGTGATTGCCGAGGAGATTCGCAGCCAGGTGGTGCGCCATGTGAACAGCTGCTTCTTCACCATGGTGGCCGTGGATGATGACAAAAAGCCTGCCCCCGTGCCCCCGCTGCAGCTTGAGACCGACGAGGAAAAGCGCCGCTGGGACGCCGCCATCATTCGCAAGGAGCTGCGCAAGGAGCTGGCCGAGCGCTTCGCCGAGACCCGTACTCCCTGATGCAGGGCGGCGCTTGCCGCCTGCCCGGGCTGCGCGGGACAGCCCGGGGGCGGTCCTGGCTCAGGCCGCCGCTGATTGCGGCAAGGCCTGGGGCTGGTTCTGCCAGGCGGCAATGCCCTGGACCACATCGCCGACGACGATGATGCTGGGGCTGCCCAGCTGATGGTCGGCAATGCTCTGCGGCAAATCCTTCAGAAAAGTCAGCGCATGGCGCTGCTGCGGCAGGCTGGCATGCTGGATCACGGCCACTGGCGTGCTGCCGGGCAGGCCGCTGAGCAGTTCGTCGCTGATGCGCTCGACGCTGCTCACTCCCATATAGATCACCAGCGTCAGCTTGGCAGCATGGGCCGTGGCGGCGATCTGGCGCCAGTCGGGGCCGCTGTCGCCGGGCTTGGCATGGCCGGTCATGAAAAGCACACCATGCGCGCGGTCGCGGTGGGTCAGTGGGGCGCCCAGGCTGGTCAGGCCCGCGAGACCGGAGGTGATGCCATTGATGACATCCACCTCGATGCCGGCCTGACGCAGATGTTCGACCTCTTCGCCGCCGCGGCCAAAGATGAAGGGGTCGCCGCCCTTGAGGCGCACCACGCGTTCGCCGTCCTGCACGGCCGCAATCATGAGCTTTTCGATAAAGGCCTGGGGGGTGCTCTTGCAGCCGCCGCGCTTGCCCACATAGACCACGCGGGCGCTGGGCGAGGCGTGGCTCATCACGCCATCGCTGACCAGATCGTCGACAAACAGCACGCTGGCTGAGGCAATGGCCTTGGCGGCCTTGATGGTCAGCAGCTCGGGGTCGCCGGGGCCGGCACCCACCAGGGTGCACGAGCCGCACTGATTGGAGTTATGGGAAATGGCAGTCATTGTGGGGTCTCAGTCGGGGCTGCGGCAGTCGGGGCTGCGGTTATAGGCTTGCAGTGCGGCGCGGCTGGCGGCAGCGCCGGCATCGGTGACCTGCATGGCCTGGTGCAGGGCTTGTATCTGTTCCAGCTGTTGCGCGATGGGGGCCGGCACAGGCAGCTGGCCGTTCAGAATGTCCAGCGTCAGCCTGGCTGTCTGCTCGGCATTCAGGTCTTGCTCGGGGGCGCTGATCTCGGTGCCGGATGCGAGCTGGCTGCTGTGCAGGGAAGAGCGTTCAAAGCAGATTTCTCCGGCAATCACACCCGTGCTCACGGGTTCGCGGTGGGGGGCGGCCACGGCCTCGCCTTCCGTGCCGCGCACCAGCAGCGCACTGGTCGCGCGCATGGCCAGCGTCTGCAGCATGGGCTGGGCATAGGCGGGGTGGGTATAACTGGCCAGCACCAGCCCCGATTGCGCGCTGCTGCTGCCATGGATGGGGTCCAGCAGCTTGACGATGCTGTGCGCGGGATTGCGCAGGCCCATCTGGCGGCGAATCTGCAGCAGCCGATCCAGCGGTGCCAGCAGGTGACGGGTCTGCATCCAGACCTTGTCGCCAGGCTCCAGAGCGACGGGGCGTTCGATGGCCGTCCAGCCCAGTTGTTGCCATACCTCGGCCGTACCCAGGCGCTTGTCCTCGGTATGGCTGCCGTGCACCAGCACCGGCAGGCCTTGCTGCGCCAGCAGACCTGCCAGCAGCGGCGTGAGATTGGCCAGCTTGCGCGAGCCGTTGTAGCTGGGGATGACGACCACGGGCCGGGCCTTGTGTGCCTGGGGCCACGCGGGCAGACGTTGCTGGGTGGCGTCGAGAAAGCCGGCCAGCTCTTCGGTGCTTTCGCCCTTGAAACGCATGGCAATGCAAAAGCCGCCCAGCTCCAGATCGCTGACCTTGCCGTCCAGCACCTGGCCCATCAGATCGCGGGCCTGGGTCCGCGAAAGAGAGCGCGCGCCCTTGGTGCCGCGACCGATTTCCTTGATGTAGTGGCTGATGCTCATGATTAACGTAATTGTCGCTATAAAAACCATGAGTTGTCAGACGATTTGGTTATATAAATCAAACCGGCTGTAGTCGAGAAGCCGTCGTTCCCTGTTGAGCCAGCTGTGCAGCCAGTGCCTGCAGCTGGGATTGCGCGAGCTGGGCGACAAGCTCCAGCATGGGGTTGCTCTTGAGCGCTTGGGCAGACACCAGGACGGCGAGCCGGCTGACCTGGCGCGAAGCCCGAAGCGGCCGGAACACGATCTGCTCGCGGTGGAACATCGCGAAGGATGCCGGCACGATGGCCACGCCCAGACCGCAGGCCACGAGCGCCAGCACATTCACGAGCTGCCCCGCTTCGTGGCGTATCAGCGGAGTGAAGCCGGCCTCGGCACATAGCGCGACCGTGCGGTCGAAGTAGTCGGTGTCCTGGCCGGCTCGCGCTGGGGCGTTCGCGGGACCGAGGATCTGGGCGCAGGCCTGCGTGCGCTGTACGTGATGGAGGCCGGACTGAATGCCGATACCGGCGAGCGCGCTCAGGGAGGGCTGGCCTTCGGTCGACAGATCTTCGTCGGCATGGGCGGCGGCTGGGGTCAGCTGACGGTGGGCCGCCACTACACCACGTTTCACACCTCGCTGGCTTCCTACGCCCTGACGGGCCTGATCTGGGGCAACGCCGCCAACTATTTCCGTGACGGCACGGTGCTGCGCGCCGACAACTCGCTGCGCTTTCAGTCGGCTTCCATGGCAGGACTGGTGGTGCGGGGCATGTACTCGTTCGGGGAGAACGCCGGCACCAATGCAGGGCGCCAGTTCGGCGGCTCGCTGGACTACACGCGCGGCCCCTGGAGCTTGGGAGCCTCGCTGTGGGAGCGACGCACCACCGCCCAGAACACCGACCGCTATCGCTTGCTGGGCGGCTCCTATGACTTCAAGGTGGCCCGGGCGGCCTTGCTGCTGTCCACCCGGGAGGATGATCTGCCGGATGCCGCCAGCAAGCGAGGGCGCTTCTTTGAAGCCAGCATGACCATACCGGTCAGCACGGCAGGGCAGGTGCTGCTGTCCTATGGGCAGTTCCAGGGGCGTGCGCGCGCGAACAGCGATGCCCGCGCCCTGAGCGTGCGCTATGACCATGCGCTGTCCAGGCGCACCAAGCTGTATGCGGGCGTCTCCGCGATCCGCAACGAGGCGGATGCAGCTTTCACCATCAACAGCGCCAGCAATGCCGGGCCTTCGGTTCCCAAGGGCAGCAAGCCGCGCTCGCTGCTGGTCGGCATTTCGCACTCCTTCTGAGCCAGGCCGTCACCGGACGCTGCGGCCTGCAGGAGGCCCAGTCCAGGGCGCGGGCCGCTTCAATGGTCTATAGCCCGGGAGGGGCTTGCGCAGTGAATGAACATTGATCACATTTCGGGACGCAGGGCGCGCGTACCATGTGCGCTGTTTTTGAGGAGTGTTGAAATGACCGCTAACGCATCTTTGACCGACGAACTCATGGGCCAGTTGCAGGGCGCTCCCATGCAGGGCCTGGCCCAGCAACTGGGCATCGACTCCGTGCAGGCCGAGCAGGCCGTGGGTGTGGCGCTGCCCATGTTGTTTGGGGCGCTGGGCCAGAACACGGCTGAGCCTCAAGGAGCCGCCGATCTGTTCGGTGCGCTGCAGCGCGATCACAGCAGTGCCAATGGCGCGATGGATATGGGAGGTCTGCTGGGCGGGCTCGGTGGCCTGCTGGGCGGCGCGGGCGGCGGCGCCGGTGCGGCTGGCGGCCTGGGTGGGCTGGGCAGTATTCTGGGCTCGGTGCTGGAAGGCGGCTCCGGTGCCGGCAACTCGCAGCTCGATGCGGGCGCCATCCTGGGCAATATCTTTGGCGGTCAGCAGCAGCAGGCCGAGTCACGGCTGGGTCAGGCCACGGGTCTGGGTGGCAATGCAGGTCAGTTGCTGGCCATGCTGGCTCCCCTGGTGATGTCTTTCCTGGCCAATCGGGTCCAGGCTCAGGGCATGGGGGCCGGCGACCTGGGCAATGCTCTGGATCAGGAGCGCGGCCAGATCCAGTCACAAGGCGGCATGGCGGGCGGCATCCTCGGCAGCCTGCTCGATCAGAATGGCGACGGCAAGCTTGATGCCGGAGATCTGTTCAAGCTGGGTGCGGGTTTGCTGGGCGGTCGGCGCTGAGCACAGGACTTGGTGACAGCATCAAGGCAGCTTTGGCTGCCTTTTTTGTTTTTGTATACGGGCATAGCCTGATTGCCGCAATGCAGCAGGATTCTCACACTGGTCATGTCGTCATGCGTTTTGCATGACAGGACGATCCAGAAAGGAGAACCAGATGACGACCGTCGCCGAAATTCTGCGCGCCAAGGGCAACAGCACTATCTACAGCGTTTCTCCCTCCGACACCATGCTGGCTGCGCTGCAGCTCATGGCGGAAAAAAGCATTGGCGCGCTGCTGGTGCTGGAAGGTGGCGAGATCGCCGGTATCGTGACGGAGCGCGACTACGCGCGCAAGATCGCGCTGCAGGGCCGAAGCTCGGCCAGCACGCGAGTGGATGAGGTCATGACGCGCAAGGTGCATTGCGTGCTGCCGCGCCAGACCAGCGAGGAGTGCATGTCGCTGATGACCAGCAATCGCATGCGCCATCTGCCCGTGATCAATGAGACCCGCGAATTGCAAGGGCTGATTTCGATTGGTGACATCGTCAAGGAAATCATCTCGGCCCAACAGTTCACGATTCATCAGCTGGAACACTATATTTCCGGGACACCCAATGTGAATCAGCCTTAGGGTGCTATGAATTGAATAGCGAGGGCGGGCAGGGCTAATGTCCGCCTTTTCTGCATCTGGAAGGCGCAAGTCCTACACTTGCGGCCATGAGTTTGCTGATCCTGGGAATCGAATCCTCTTGTGATGAAACCGGTGTGGCCCTGGTGCGCACGCCGGACGGCCAAGGTGTGCCCACCTTGCTGAGCCATGCGCTGCACAGCCAGATTGAAATGCACCGCGCCTATGGCGGCGTGGTCCCGGAGCTGGCCAGCCGTGACCATATTCGCCGTGTGCTGCCGCTGACCGAAAAGGTGCTGGCCGAATCCGGGGAGCAGCTCGAAAACGTCGATGTGATTGCCTTTACACGCGGACCCGGCCTTGCCGGGGCTTTGCTGGTCGGCTCCGGTGCAGCCTGCGCCATGGCAGCCGCGCTGGACAAGCCTGTGCTGGGCGTGCACCATCTCGAAGGCCATCTGCTCTCACCTTTCCTGAGTGCCGACCCGCCCGAGTTCCCGTTTGTGGCCCTGCTGGTCTCGGGGGGGCATACCCAACTCATGCGTGTGGACGGCGTGGGTGAATACGAAATCCTCGGTGAAACCATCGACGATGCGGCGGGCGAGGCATTCGACAAATCGGCCAAGCTCATGGGCTTGCCCTATCCGGGCGGTCCCGTGCTCTCGAAGCTGGCGGAGGGCGGCGATCCTCAGGCCTTCAAGCTGCCTCGCCCCTTGCTGCATTCGGGTGACCTGGACTTTTCGTTTGCCGGCCTCAAGACGGCCGTCCTGACCCAGGCCAAGAAGCTGGGTGAAGAGCTGGAAGCGCGCAAGGCCGATCTGGCCGCCAGCACGCAGGCCGCGATTGTGGATGTGCTGGTCAAGAAAACCATGGCCGCACTCAAGCAGACCGGCATGAAGCGCGTGGTGGTGGCGGGAGGTGTGGGGGCCAACAAGCAGCTGCGCGAGCAGCTCAATGAAGCCTGTGCCAAGCACAAGATTCGCGTGCATTACCCCGAGCTGCATCTGTGTACCGACAACGGCGCCATGATTGCCATGGCTGCCGCCATGCGGATACAGGCGGGACGCGAGCAGGCACTGCATGAATATGCGTTTGATGTGAAGCCGCGCTGGCCGCTGGATTCTCTCAGGTGAATCCGTGCAATAGAAAGCAGCCCAGGTGGCTGCTTTTTTCATGGTTGCCTGCGCTTATCCGGCCAGCTTTACGGCCAGCTTCGCTACGTTCTGGCCCTGGTAGCGGGCAATGCTCAGTTCGTCGGGATGAGGCTGGCGCGAACCATCGGCACCCGCAATCGTCGAAGCGCCATAAGGCGAATTGCCGCCCTTGACTGCGCTCAGATTGGTCTGTTCGGGCAGCGGATAGCCCAGCGGCACGATGATCATGCCGTGATGGGCCAGCGTCGCCCAGGTGGTCGTGGCCGTCATTTCCTGGCCGCCGCCGGTGCCGGTCGAGGTGAAGACGCTGCCGATCTTGTTGATCAAGGCCCCCTTGACCCAGAGACCGCCGGTCTGGTCGAGAAAGCTGCGCATCTGGCCCGGCATATTGCCAAAGCGCGTGGGCACGCCAAACAGGATGGCGTCGTAGCCGGCCAGCTCGGCGGGGCTGGCGACTTCTGCGGCCTGATTGGCCTTGCCGCCTGCGTTCTTGAAGACATCCTCGGGCATGGTTTCGGGCACGCGCTTGACGGTGACCTCGGCACCGCTGACGCTGCGGGCTCCTTCGGCCACGGCCTGAGCCATGGTTTCGATATGTCCGTACATGGAGTAGTAGAGAACCAGCACTTTCGCCATGGATGAATTCCTCAAACGGGGTTGGAAAGCGGTGCAGCAATGGTGCGCCCGACTGAACCCACAGTGTAGGAATTCAAGATGGCAGCGCGGCACGCACTGGCAGCGTGCGCCTGTAGGCCAAGGCGCCGAATCAGCTCAACTCCAGGAATCGGTCATGGCATTGGCATGAAAAAAGCCCGCAACGCCAAGGCAGTGCGGGCTTTGTGCTTTCCGGCCGACCTCTTGCTAAGAGGAGATGGAAGAAAGGATGAGGCTGGCCGGTCGGCGTAAACAGCGCTTATTCGATGCTGAGTGTCACGGCCTTGTTCTGAGGCTCGAGCTTGGCCAGGGTCAGTGTCAGCACTCCATGCTCGAGCTTGGCCTTGCTGTTGGCCGCATCGATTTCATGGCCCAGATCCCAGCTGTATTTGACCTGGCGGGCTGCGCCTTCCACGCTTTCGAGCTTGGCGACAGAGCCTTCCAGCGAGAGTCTGAGTTGCTCGCGTGCCAGGCCAGGCACATCCAGGGTCAGGGTCGTGAATTGGTCATCGCGGCTGACTTGAACCTGGCGTTGTACGGGGCTTGCAGCGCCCAGGGTTTCCTGCAGAAAGCGTTGCAGGGCCAGGTCGGCGGCGCGAGGAGATACAAAGGTATTACGGCTCATCACAGGGGCGAAGAACATGGTGTTTAACTCCTTTAAACTGCGCGGCTTGCGTTGTTGCCGCTTGACTCATAGGTAGGTGGTGGCAAGCGCATTTCAAGAGGTTTTTTTTGATGAATAAATTGCGCCGTGATGCCTTGAAATACCTGCAATTGCCACTACTATGCGCGCAGTTCGGCATTGCTGGCGCTGCTGTGGCTGCAGCCAAAGCCAAGCTTGCGCAACCCATAAAGCTGGCACTGGTGGAGAGTCTTTCGGGCCCGTTTGCAAACACGGGCGAGGCCGTGTTCCGCAATTTGCTGTGGGCGACCGAGCGGGTGAACGCGCGCGGCGGCGTGTGTCTGGCCGACGGTCTGCATGAGCTGGTGATAGAGCGCTATGACAGCAAGGGCCAGAACGAAGAGGCACTGTCGGCGCTGCGTGCGGCCATAGACAGCGGTGCGCGCATCATCATGCAGGGCAACTCGTCGGCCACGGCGGCGGCGCTTCTCGACGCCATCGACAAGCACAACAGCCGGGATCCTTCGCGACGTGTGCTGTATCTGAACTATTCGGCCGTGGATCCGGCGCTGACCAACGAGCGCTGCAGTTTCTGGCATTTCCGCTTCGATGCCCATGCCGATATGCGCATGGCTGCGCTGATGGAGGTCATCAAGGACGACAAGGCCGTACACAGTGCCTATCTGATCGGGCAGGACTACAGCTTTGGCCAGGCCGTGTTGCGCGAAGCAAGGCGTCAGCTTGGCATGCAACGGCCCGATGTGCGCATCGTGGGCGACGAGTTGCACCCCGTGGGCCGCGTCAAGGACTTTGCGCCTTATGCGGTCAAGATCAAGCAAAGCGGTGCCCAGGCCGTGATCACGGGCAACTGGGGCAACGATCTGATGCTGCTGGTCAAGGCTGCGCGCGAGGCCGGCTATGAAGGGCGTTTCTACACCTTCTACGGCAATGCCCTGGGCGCCCCGGCGGCCTTGGGTGATGCCGGCGTGGGCAAGGTGCTGGCCGTGGCCGACTGGCTGCCCAATGTACCCACGGCCGAGAGCCGTGCCTTCTACCAGTCTTTCCGTCAGCGCTTTCCCAGGCCGCAGGACGACTATGTGCATATGCGCATGCAGCTCATGATCGAGGCTCTGGCGCAGAGCCTCGAAAAGGCCGGCAGCACGGACACCGTCGCCGTGGCCCACGCCATGGAGCATGCCAGGGTGCAGATGGCGGGCCGCTCGGGCAGCATGCGGGCGGCAGACCACCAGTTTCAGCAATCGCTGGTGGTCGGCATGATGGAAAAGAGAGGCAGCGCAGGCGTGGACTTCGATGTGGAAGGTTCGGGCTACGGATTCAAGGTCGTGCGCGAAATTGCGGCGGCCAGAGCTGAGATGCCTGGTCAGTGCCAGATGAAGCGCTTCTGAGTGGCTGAAGAACTATCGGATCAATAGCTGCCAGCGCTTATTGGAAAAGCGCTGCCGCCCGAATTAATTCATCTAGTTGCGTTTGGCCGAGGCGGTCTGGCTGGCCAGATAGGCTTCATGTACCTCGCGCCCCAGCTCTATCACCGACAGCGCATAGAACGCCGACCAGTTGTAGCGCGTGATGGCGTAGAAGTTCTCGGTACCCGCGATGTACTCCGTGGGGCCGGAGCTGCCATTTTTCAGCTCGATCAGTGCCAGCGGACGCTCATAGTTGTCGGCGCCCAGCACACGTACTTCGCGTTCTGCCATCTGCGCGGCAGTGAATGTGGGGTTGATATCGGGTGCGAGCAGGGTTGCCAGATTCTCACCCTGGGCGCGCATGTCCACGGTAAAGGCCGTGGGCAGGCCCGGCTTCCAGCCATGGCCGACGAAGTAGTTGGCGACCGAGCCGATGGCGTCGGTGGTGCTGTTGAACAGGTCTATGCGGCCGTCGCCGTCAAAGTCGACGGCATACTTGTCCCAGCTGGTGGGCATGAACTGACCCAGGCCCATGGCACCGGCATAGCTGCCGCGTAGCGCAAACGGGTCACTGCCGGTGCGGCTGGCCGTGACCAGCACCTGCTCGAGCTCGCCACGGAAGTAGTCGGTGCGGGCCTGGGCGCGGGGGTGGGATGGCGGAAAGTCCAGTGCCAGCGTGACCAGAGCATCCATCACGCGAAAGTTGCCCATGTTTCGGCCGTAAATGGTTTCCACGCCGATGATGCCGACGATGATCTCTGCGGGCACGCCGAACTGCTGCTCGGCACGCGCGAGCGCCTGGTGGTTGGCCTGCCAGAACTGCACGCCGGCGCGTATGCGCACGGGGTCGATGAAGCGGCTGCGGTACACAGTCCAGTTCTTCACGAAGGTCTTGCCGGCCGGCGTCATCAGGCGTGTGACCACGGGCAGGTTGCGTGCTTCGCTCAGCTGCGCACGCACCCAGTCGACAGGCAGATTGCGGCGGACTGCGATTTCTTCGGCCAGTTGCATGGCGTCGTCCCGACCGGCATAGGCCACGGCCGTGGCGGCTGCAGCCGTGGCTACGGCAGCCGGTGCTGCCTTGCGGACGGCTTTTTTGGCCGGTGCGGCGATGGCGCCGGCGGTCAGCAGGCACAGTGCCAGAGTGCCCAGTGCTTTAGCCTTGAGGTGTTTGCTGTTATTGAGAGTGATGCTCATGTTTTATTTCTTGAGGGGATAGGGCCAGCGCTGCTGTCGGATGGACAGCCAGCGTCGGCGCAAGGTCTTCAGTTCAGTGGCTTCGGTGTCGGAGGATGGCGCATAGCGTAGCCTCTCCATGTCCAGCAGCCAGTCGGATAAGGCTGCAGCCAGGGGCGCGGATGCAGATTCCTTGGCCCAGCGCTCCTGCACGCGGCGCGACAGGCTGCGAGCGGAGTCGCTGGCACCGCTCGCTATGCCTGCGCGCTGCAGCCACAGCCTGGCAGCGTGCATGAGCTGGCTCCAGCCGTCGCGCTGCGGTCGTGTGGCGCGGGCCCAGATCAGCCACAGCAGCGCCAGAGCGCTCAAGCTGCCCGCCAGCAGGCGCAGCAGATCCGTCCAGCTCGGCGATTCGAAGCCCAGGCTCTGCAGCAGATTGAGCTGACGGCTTTGCGTGTAGTTGATCACCCACTGGTTCCAGCGGTTGTTGATGGCCTCCCAGACGGCGCGCAGCTTCTCCAGCGTGCCGGTATCGACGAAGTTGCCAACAGCGCTGGCAAAGGCGCCGGGGGGAGCGCTCAGGCGCTGGAGCTGCCCGACCCGGCTGGGTGCGACAGCGCCTGTGGGGTCTACACGGACCCAGCCCCGGCCGGCAATCCAGACTTCTGTCCAGGCATGGGCATCGCTGTTGCGCACGGTCCAGTAATTGTCCACGCTGTTGCGGTCGCCACCCTGGTAGCCGGTCACGATGCGCGCGGGCACTCCCATACCGCGCATGAGCACGGCAAAGGCTGAGGCGATGTGCTCGCAAAAGCCTTGCTTGCTGTCAAACCAGAAGTCATCGGCGGTGTGGACGCTGTCGACCACGCCGGGCTCCAGTGTGTAGGTGTAGCCGCCGGTTTTCAGGCGCTGCAGGGCGGAGGCGATCAGCCTGTCCGTATCCGTGTCAGCGCCCGGTTGGGCTCGTAATTCGGCCTGCAATTGTTCGCCCAAAGCCCGTGTGCGCGGGTTGCTGCCGGCCGGCAGCTGCAGATGGCGTTTGAGCTCTGGCGTGAGCTGCAGCGGTCCGTGGCTGAAGTCGAGATGGCTTTGGGCATCGACACGCAGCACATCGGTAATCGGGCGCCCGCTCAGCCACTGGAGGCTGGAGCTCATGCGCAGCCTGCCTACCGAGGCGCCCGGCGGAATCTGCGGTTCGGTCCTGACGGCATCGAGCAGGGTCAGCCAGCGGCGCTTGCTGGGCTCGATCAGCATCTGGTAGCGAACGGGTTCACCGCTCACACGCAGCTGAGGCATGGCCATGGCGTCAAGCACAGGGTCGGCCTGCCAGCTGCGGCCATCGAACTGGCTGAGCACCGGGCCGCGAAAGTACAAGGTGTTGGCCGGTGGCTCTTTGCCCTCGGGGGTATCGAAACGGATGCGCAGGGCCACGCTATCGTCCATGGCCAACGAGGCAACCTCGCCTACGCGCATGCTTTCGGACAGGCCCGAGCGTCCGGCCATATCGTCGGATGGCACGCCCCATAGCGGAGCCATGCGCGGAAAGAACAGAAACAGCGACACCATCACGGGCGCGCCCCAGAGTGCGAGCCAGCCCGCAGTGCGCAGAGCCTGCGTCAATGGAGGCTTGCCAGCCGTCATATGGGCGTTGACCAGGGCGGTGAGCAGGCCCATCAGCCCGAGCACCATGGCCATGGCTGTGGGCAGGGACTGCGAATGGAAAAAGTTGCTGAGCAGTACAAAAAATCCCAGAAAGAACACCACCATGGCATCGCGCCGCGCGCGCAACTCCAGTGTCTTGAGTGCCAGCAGCATGACGACCAGGGTCACGCCGGCATCGCGGCCCACAATCGTTTTGTGCGTGGCCCAGGTAGCCCCAATGGCGATGGCTAGTGCGCCCGCCAGCACCCAGCGGCCGGGCAGGGGGGCGCTGGTCAGTGCCAGGCGTGCACGCCACAGCAACAGGGCTGCGGCAAAGGCGCTGGTCCACCAAGGTGTGTGCTGAATCTGAGGCAGCATGATCCAGGCGATGACGGCGAGCAGAAACAGCGTGTCCCGTGCATCGCGCGGTAGGGCAGTCAGGCGCTGCAGCCAGTTGCTGCCGGCAGAAGAGGCGGTTGCTTTCATGGACAGGCGGCCAATGCTTCGAGGCAGCGCGTGGTGTGCTGTGCGCCGCTGGCCGGTGCGATTTCCTTGCCGCCCGGCAGGCGCAGGCCCCAGGTACGGCCTTGCTGCTGAGCCATCAGCACCCAGGCCGTGAGGCGCGACAGCCGCGCCTCATGGTCGGCCAGGCCGGTATGGCGCGCATCGAGCCAGAGACGGTGATGGTGAGCCATGGTCCGGTCGCGGCTGACCAGTTGGTGGCCGCCTGCTGCAAAGGACTGAGCCGCTTTCTTCCACACCACCAGCTTGAGCGGGTCGCCAGTCTGATAGCTGCGCACGCCATCGAATTCATCACCGCTGCGTATCTGGGCGCTGCTGCGGCCGCCGACTTCGGGGCTGGCGGCTGGCAGTGGCGGGGCATGGGTTTCTGGTTCGGGATAGACCCAGACCAGGGTTTGGGGCCGCCACAGAGCCCAGACGCGAAATGCGCCCAGCGGGTAGCGAGTGAGTATGGAGACGGCGGGCAGCTCCTGCCGGCCGCGGCGCGTGGGCATGAAGCTCAGCTGCACGGCGGTGCTGCCCTGCTCGGGAATATCGACCCAGGTCCAGGCATCAGAGTGATCGGCGCTTCGCCGGGTTTGGTGCAAGGCGAGGCCTATGCCCCAGCGGCGCGAGCGGCGGGCATTGTGCAGACTGATATGCATGGGGCAGGGCGCATGGGCAAAGCAGCCGCCCGATGCATTGCCTTGCGAACCTGCGCCGCCGAGGCTCAGCTGCAGACCACGCAGATTGCCATGGCCTACAACCATGCTGGCGGCCGCGCTGCCTGCTAGCAGGAACGTGAGCAGGTAGCCCAGGTTGAGCTGGTAGTTGATGGCAGCAATCAACAGCACGATCAGCGTGGCCAGCATGGCCCAGCCCGCGCGCGAGGGCAGGATGTAGACATTGCCCTGGGTCAGCGTGAGCTGGTCGCTGCGCGGCAGACGTGCAAACATCCACTCGCGCACCCTGGCGCGGGGTGAGAGCCGCTGGAAGATATTGGATGTCTCTGGCCGTTCGCCCTTTGATGCGGAGCGCTTCATGCTATGAAACTCATGACGAAATACATCGGCAGCATCAAGATAGCGGCACGGATTGCATCATGGCGCGCACCTGCTCCACGGCACCACGGCCGGCATGGCCCACGGGAACGAGGCGGTGGGCAATCACCTGGGGAAGTATGGCTTGCACATCGTCGGGCGCCACATAGTCACGGCCTTCCATCAGCGCGATGGTCTTGGCCGCACGCAGCAGCGCGATGCCTGCACGTGGCGACAGGCCCTGGGCAAACCACTGGCCGTTGCGTGTGGCGGCAATCAGGTCCTGCACATAGTCGAGTAGGGCGTCGCTGGCATGCACGGCCAGGGCCGCGGCCTGCAGTTGCTGCAGCTGCTGCTGGGAGATGACGGGCAGCAGTGCATCGGCAGCGGCGCGGCGGCCGTTGCCAGCGAGCAGCTTGCGCTCGGCATCGCGCGAGGGATAGCCCAGGCTGATGCGCATGAGAAAACGGTCCAGCTGGCTTTCGGGCAACGGGAAGGTGCCCAGCTGCTCCAGAGGGTTCTGGGTGGCAATCACAAAGAAAGGGGCGGGCAGGCTGTGGGTCTTGCCTTCGGTCGTGACCTGGCGCTCCTCCATGGCTTCGAGCAGCGCACTCTGGGTCTTGGGGCTGGCGCGGTTGATTTCGTCGGCCAGCAATACCTGGGCAAACACCGGCCCGGGGTGGAACACAAAAGCCTCTTGTCCGCGATCGTAGATGGAGACCCCTGTGAGGTCGCTGGGCATGAGGTCGGCAGTGAACTGCACACGTGAGAACTGCAGGCCGAAACTGTGTGCCAGCGCATGGGCCAGCGTGGTCTTGCCTACACCGGGAACGTCTTCGATCAGCAAGTGACCGCCTGCCAGCAAACAGGCGACACCGTCTCTGACCTGATCCGGCTTGCCCTCCATCACCGTGTTAAGCTGACTCAAAAGCGCATTAATTGTGTTCTGTGCATGCATGGCAGAAACATATCCTAAATAAGCGATAGCGGAGACATGACTGTGGGCAAGACAGGTTATTTCACCCACCGGGATTGCTGGTTGCACGAGATGGGGCCGGGCCACCCTGAATGCCCGGCGCGGCTGGACGCGATAGAAGACAGGCTGCTGGTCAGCGGAGTGGGCGATGCGCTGGAGCGCTGCAATGTGCCGTTGGCATCATTGGCCGAGATCGAGCTGGCGCACGATCCCATGCATATTGCCGCCCTTCAGGGACTGACCGACAGGCTGGAGCAGGAGCTGGCGGCTGGCGGGCCCGAGCACAAGCAGCTCGATACCGATACCTCCATCAACCGCCACACCTTCAAGGCCGCACTGCGCGCTGCGGGGGCCACACTGGCGGCTACCGATGCCGTGCTGGCCGGCGAACTGGAAAACGCCTTTTGCAGCGTGCGCCCGCCTGGTCACCATGCCACGCGCAACCAGGCCATGGGTTTCTGCTTTTTCAACAATGTGGCTGTGGGCGTCAAGTATGCGCTGGAGCGCCACCATCTCAAGCGCGTGGCCGTGATCGACTTTGATGTGCATCACGGTAACGGCACGGAAGACATCCTGGCCGGTGATCCGCGCGTGCTGATGTGCGGCATTTTTCAGCATCCCTTCTATCCGTTCAGCGGCGACAAGGACCCGGCCCCCAATATGCTCAACGTGCCCGTGGCTGCCTACACAAAGGGCATGGACATTCGAGAGATCATCGAGATGATGTGGATTCCGCGCCTCGAGGCATTCAAGCCCGAGATGATCTTCATCAGCGCCGGCTTTGATGCGCATCGCGAAGACGATATGGGTCAGCTCGGCATGACGGAAAACGACTTTGCCTGGATCACCACTCGCATCAAGGACATCGCACGGCGTTTTTCCAAGGGCCGCATTGTTTCCTGTCTCGAAGGCGGTTACGTGATGGACCCGCTGGCGCGCAGCGTGGAAGCACATCTGCGCGTATTGGCCGATATCTAGTCCGAAAGCATGGTGACAGCAATGAGCGATTCCTTGGTGCAACTGAGTCAGGACGAGCGCGGCGTGGCTCGCATCACGCTGAGCGACGCGCAGCGTTTCAATGCCTTGAGCAGTGAAATGCTCGTGGCCCTGCAGTCGGCGCTGGATGCCGTGGCCAAAAGCGAGCAGGCGCGTGTAGTGGTGCTTGCCGCCCAGGGCAAGGCCTTTTGCGCCGGGCATAACCTCAAGGACATGGCGGCCCATACTGAGCTGGCTTACTACCAGCAGCTGTTTGCCCAGTGCAGCCGCATGATGCTCTCGATTCAGAAGCTGCCTGTTCCCGTCATTGCAAGAGTACAGGGCATTGCAACGGCTGCAGGTTGCCAACTGGTGGCGCAGTGTGATCTGGCCGTGGCCAGCAACGAGGCTCGCTTTGCCACCAGCGGCATTCAATACGGCTTGTTCTGCTCCACGCCCAGCGTGCCCCTGGTGCGCAACATGCCCATCAAACAGTCCATGGAAATGCTGCTGACGGGTGAGTTCATCGATGCGCAGACGGCTCTGCACTACGGTCTGCTCAATCGCGTGGTCGAGCCGGAGCGGCTCGATGCTGCCGTGGAAGAGCTTGTGTCTGCCATTGTGAGCAAGCCCCCGGTGGCCGTCAGGATGGGCAAGGAACTGGTCTATCGCCAGCGTGAAATGGGCCTGGAGTCAGCCTATCAGCTGGCGGGTCAGACCATGGCCGCCAATATGCTGGATACCGACGCGCAGGAAGGCGCTCAGGCTTTTGCACAAAAGCGCAGGCCTCGCTGGCGCTAAACCCTGGATTTGCACTCCCCGGCCGTCGTGGTTGGGGAGGCTGAGCTGCGTGGATGGCGTCGTTTGCAGCGCGAAGTCTTGTGTTTTCGGCCCGTCCATTTGAACGACGAGGCTGCTTTCCGGCAGTGTTACCGTGAGGCCTATCTGGATGCAGGCATGGCATTGATGGGCTCAAATCCTAGGTTTTACCCTGATTTGACCCATCTGAGACCCATGATTTCGCAAGGCTTGTGCATAAAATTGAACGGTCGTTCTTTTTTTATGCCGTTCCACCTGCGAAGGCTGCTGCACAGATCTCCGGGCAGATTGTCTGGAAAATTGTGCAGAGAGTGTTGCGGTGCCGCATAAAATGAATCCAGTTTACGTAAACGTCAATGCAGTAATCATTAAGGAGCCGCAGCAATGAAGGTATTGGTCCCTGTCAAGCGCGTGGTGGACTACAACGTCAAGGTCCGCGTGAAGTCGGACGGCACGGGTGTGGACATCGCCAACGTCAAGATGAGCATGAACCCCTTTGACGAAATCGCCGTCGAAGAAGCCGTGCGCCTGAAGGAAAAAGGCGTGGTGACCGAAGTCATCGCCGTCTCCTGCGGCGTGGCCCAGTGCCAGGAAACCCTGCGCACGGCCATGGCCATCGGTGCCGATCGCGGCATCCTGGTCGAGACCGATGTCGAGCTGCAGCCTCTGGCCGTGGCCAAGCTGCTCAAGGCCCTGGTGGACAAGGAGCAACCCGGTCTGGTCATCTGCGGCAAGCAGGCCATCGACGACGATGCCAACCAGACCGGCCAGATGCTGGCGGCCCTGGCCGACCTGCCCCAGGCCACCTTCGCCTCCAAGGTCGAAGTCGCCGGCGACAAGGCTGACGCGCCCCGGGTCAACGTCACCCGCGAAGTGGACGGCGGCCTGGAAACCGTGGCCCTGTCCACGCCCGCCGTCATCACCACCGACCTGCGCCTGAACGAGCCCCGCTACGTCACCTTGCCCAACATCATGAAGGCCAAGAAAAAGCAGCTGGACACCTTCAAGCCCGAAGACCTGGGTGTGGACGTGACGCCCCGCCTCAAGACCGTGAAGGTCTCCGAGCCTGCCAAGCGTGGCGCTGGCGTCAAGGTGGCCGATGTGGCCGCCCTGGTCGACAAGCTGAAAAACGAAGCGAAGGTCATCTAAGGCCCCCTGAGCCGCTTCGCGTCATCCCCCGCAGGGGGACGACACCCTCGGTGCGGGGCGGCCCTTCCTCGGTGTCCTGCACTTGCGCCGCGCCAGATTAGCCGGCCGCGGGTGATGCAGGCATCATGAAAAATTTTAGAGAAAGACGACTGAAATGACTTCTCTCGTTATTGCAGAACACGACAACGCTTCGATCAAGACCGCGACCCTGAACACCGTGACGGCCGCCAAGGCCTGCGGCGGTGATGTGCATGTGCTGGTCGTTGGCGAAGGTGCAGCCGCTGCCGCCGCTGCAGCCGCCCAGATCGCCGGAGTCTCCAAGGTCATCCATGCCGACGGCGCCAGCCTCAAGGACGGCCTGGCCGAGAACGTGGCGGCCCAGGTGCTGGCACTTGCTGGAAATGGTGCCGGCAACTACAGCCACATCCTGTTCCCCTCGACCGCCTCGGGCAAGAACGTAGCCCCTCGCGTGGCCGCCAAGCTGGACGTGGCCCAGATCAGCGACATCACCAAGGTCGACTCCGCCGACACCTTCGAGCGCCCCATCTACGCGGGCAACGCCATTGCCACCGTGCAGTCCGCCGATGCCGTCAAGGTCATCACCGTGCGTACCACGGGCTTTGACGCAGCGGCTGCCACTGGCGGCTCGGCGGCGGTGGAAACGGCGGCTGCCGTGGCCGACAGCGGCAAGAGCGCCTTTGTGGGCAGCGAAGTGACCAAGAGCGACCGTCCCGAACTGACGGCAGCGAAGATCATCGTCTCCGGCGGCCGTGCTCTGGGCTCGGCCGAGAAGTTCACCGAAGTGATCACCCCCCTGGCCGACAAGCTGGGAGCGGCCATCGGTGCCAGCCGTGCGGCTGTCGATGCGGGCTACGCGCCCAACGACCTGCAGGTGGGCCAGACGGGCAAGATCGTGGCGCCGCAGCTGTACATTGCCTGCGGCATCTCGGGAGCGATCCAGCATCTGGCGGGCATGAAGGACTCCAAGGTGATCGTGGCGATCAACAAGGACCCGGAGGCACCGATCTTCTCGGTGGCCGATTACGGTCTGGAAGCCGATCTGTTCACGGCAGTGCCCGAACTGGTCAACGCGCTGTAATTTGGCGCACATCAAAAGAGGGGCTTCAAGCCCCTCTTTTTCCATGGGCGCCTGGCTCGTACAGGTCAGGTCATCAACAATAATTCGGCAGCTGCATGGGCGCTTCAGACCCACTGCATTGATGGAGAGGGAGACTCTGAATGAATCGCAAGCATTGGGTGTTGGCGCGAGTCGGTTTGGTCGCGATGTGTGCAGGTGCTGCTTTGGTGGCGCAGGCCTGGACGGTTGGGCAGGTGGCCCCGATGTCGGGGGCTGAAGCCAGTCAGGGACGGGCCTATGCGCAGGGCATGCGTCTGTACTTTGACCAGGTCAACAAGGCCGGTGGCGTGCAGGGCCAACCTGTGGAGTTGGCTGTGCTCGATGATGTGGGCCACCCTGAAGAGACCGTGACCAAGACGCGCAAGCTGCTGAGCGAATCCAAGCCCGTGGTGCTGGCAGGCTATTTCGGCAATCGCAATCTCTCGGCCTTGCTGGAGAGCAAGGCTCTGGATGGTTCGCAGATTCCGCTGGTGGGCTATCAGAGCACGGACACCCGAGTGCTGGCATCGCCGCAGATGTTCTCCACGCGTGCAGGGCTTGCCGAGCAGGTTGCAAAGATTTCCACCCACCTGGCCACCGTCGGCATCACGCGGCTGGCGTTGGTGTTCGAGGAGCGTCCCGATGCACAGGAGCTGACGGCCTTGGTGACCAAGGCCGTGAACCCCAGCGGGGCCAAGCTGGTGGCTTCGGCCATGCTCAAGAGCCGAGGTGGCTCGGGCAAGGCTGTGCAGGAGCTGCGGGCCGCCAAGACTTCGCCTCAAGCCATTCTCCTGGTGGCTTCCAGCCCTGCCACAGCGGCATTTGTCGAGGCGTATCGCATGGAGGGCGGTACCGCCCAGGTCTATGCCACGGCCGAGGCCGATATCGAGCAGTTGGCCAAGCGTCTTCCTGTGGAGTACATGAGCGGTCTGTCGATTGCCCAGGTGGTGCCCAGTCCCTACAAGGTCTCGGGCAAGCTCAACAAGGAGTTTCGCGACGCGACGATTGCTGCAGGCAAGTCCCTGGACGTTCCGGTGAGCTTTGCCATGATGGAAGGCTTTGTGAATGCCAAAGTCATCGTGGAGGCCATGCGTCGCAGCCAGCCGCTGACGCCGGAAAAAATGAGTGCTGCCTTGCGCGGACTGGAGTCTTATGACCTGGGCGGCTACTGGGTGAACTTCAAGCCCGGGCAAGTGGGATCCAAATATGTGGACCTGTCCATCGTCAATGCCGCCGGGCGTGTGACGCAGTAAGAAACCAAGGCCTGACGCAGTACCGCGTTCAGGCCTTTTTTGCGGCCGCTCCCCTCACGATGATCCTCCGTACACAGAGAAAGCAAAAACTGTTGCCCTGGGGACAGGGAGTGGCGCCATGGCAGGCGAAACTGGCCAAAGGCCAGTCGGACGACTTCACCGTCGGCACAGGAGTGCAAATAGTGAGGCGCCCTTCGAACTGCTTCTGAAACAAGAGCTGACAGCGTATTTGGAACCAACGCTGCAGACCTTTTTTATTCATAAAACGAAGAAGGAGACAACATATGTCCAAGCTGCCACCAGCCCTCAAAAAGCTGGCTTTGCCTGTCATCGGCTCGCCGCTTTTCATCATCAGCAATCCCAAGCTTGTCATCGAGCAGTGCAAGGCCGGTATCGTCGGCTCCATGCCTTCGCTCAATGCCCGTCCGGCCGAGCAGCTGGAAGACTGGCTGGCAGAGATCACCGAGACTCTGGCTGCCTGGGACAAGGCCCATCCCGATCGCCCTTCGGCTCCATTCGCCATCAACCAGATCGTGCACAAGAGCAATGACCGTCTCGAGCACGACATGCAGGTCTGCGCCAAGTACAAGGTGCCCATCATCATCACCAGCCTGGGCGCGCGTGAAGATGTGAACCAGGCCGTGCATAGCTGGGGTGGTGTGGTGCTGCACGACATCATCAACAACAAGTTTGCGCGCAAGGCCATTGAAAAAGGTGCCGACGGCCTGATCGCCGTGGCAGCCGGTGCTGGCGGCCATGCGGGTGTGAAGAGCCCGTTTGCCCTGGTGCAGGAAATTCGCCAATGGTTTGACGGCCCGCTGGCGCTGTCCGGATCGATTGCCACGGGGGGAGCGGTTCTCGCGGCCCAGGCGATGGGTGCGGACTTTGCCTATATCGGCTCGGCCTTCATCGCCACCGACGAGGCGCGTGCCGTGGAAGCCTACAAGCAGGCGATTGTCGAGGGCAACTCCGACGACGTGGTCTACAGCAATCTGTTCACAGGCGTGCATGGCAACTATCTGGCACCGTCGATTCGTGCGGCAGGTCTGGATCCGGAGAACCTGCCCGAGTCCGACCCCAGCAAGATGAATTTTGGCGGCGGCGCGCAAAAGGCCTGGAAGGACATCTGGGGCTGCGGCCAGGGCATCGGTGCCGTCGACAAGGTGCAGCCCACGGCCGAGCTGGTGGCTCGCCTCAAGCGTGAATATGCCGAAGCCAAGGCCAGCCTGCTGGTTGCCTGAGGCAGTTCACTATCTTTCTGTGCCAACGGCGTCTTCGGACGCCGTTTTTTATGGGCGGCTTGCTCGCTTGATGTTGCTCAAGCACGACTTTGACAAGGGTTAACCCTTGTTAAATCGCTTCGGAGTTGATGCGTATCAATGTAGGCCTGGTCCTGCAATTGGCTTTTGCATATCAAGTCATGATGATTGTCAAAAGAAGAGTAGTATTCCGTTAATTTCAGTAAATACTGAAAATTGAGAAATGCAGCACACCCCTTCTTCCTCCACCGACAATCAGGTCGATACAGCACATGCCGAGTTGGCGAGCGTCATCCGTCGCCCCAGCGCGGGAGCTGTGTGGCAGGTGCTTGCCGGACTGATATGGCTGCCGCAGGCAGCCTTGCTGGCCTGGGCTGTACAGCTCATGGCCAACGGTCAGGGCATGGCGGCCGTCTGGCCCATGGCGGCTGGCGTGTTGCTGCTGGGCTTGCTGCGAGCCTGGGCAGAAGGCCATGGCGGCATGCTGGCCAATCGTGCAGCGCGCGCACAGCTCAGCAGCTTGCGTGCCCAGGTGGCGCAGTCGCTGGCCCAGACATCGCCGCTGGACAAAAGCCGCCCTGCCTCGGGTCAGGCCGCCAGCGCCATGGCCGAGCAGGCCGAGGCCATTGTTCCGTGGCTGGCGCGCTACCAGAGTGCGATGTGGCGTGTGCGTGTGCTGCCTCTGGTGATTCTGGCTGCCGTGGCCTTGCAGTCATGGGTAGCGGCTCTGATTTTGATGGTTGCCGCGCCGCTGATTCCACTCTTCATGGCGATCGTGGGCTGGCGTGCCAAGGCGGCCAGCGAAGAGCAGATGCTGCAGCTGGGCCACATGAATGCGTTTTTGCTGGACCGCCTGCGCGGTCTGAGCACACTGCGTGCTCTGCATGCCGTGGAACTGACAGGCCAGCGGCTGCGTGAGCATGCCGAAGATCTGCGCGCCCGCACCATGCGCGTGCTGCGTATTGCCTTTCTGTCTTCTGCGGTGCTTGAGCTTTTCTCGGCGCTGGGCGTGGCCATGGTGGCCGTCTATATAGGCTTTCACCTGCTGGGCACGCTGAATTTCGGAGCCTGGGGCGACAAGCTCGGCCTGGGTCAGGCCATGTTCGTGCTGCTGCTGGCACCGGCATTTTTCGAGCCTTTGCGCGATCTCTCGGCCGTCTGGCATGACAGAGCCGCCGGCGAGGCAGCGCTGCAGACCTTGCAGAGCATGCAGGCCCAGTCTGTGCAGATCGTTGGTGCACAGCATGCTGCTGAACCAGCACTCCCGGAAAATGATCATTCCTCGCCTGGCCGGCCTGTGTCCGTAAGCGTTTCGGAACTCAAGGTTCAGGCACCAGGCAGTGACTCCAGTCTTGCGCCACTGTCTTTGCACATACAGGCCGGCGAACATGTGGCGCTGTGGAGTCCCAGTGGCAGCGGAAAATCCGTACTGCTGGCTCAGATTGCGGGCCTTTTGCCGGTTCAGCAAGGTCGTATCGAAGTCGATCGGCGAGCGCTTGATGCCCGCAGCGCAATACAGCTGCGCCAGCGCATGGCCTGGCTGGGTCAGTTGCCCCATGTCTTTGCCGGCTCGGCCGCGCGCAACATCGCGCTGGGGCGCTGCGCTGTAGGACCCGAACAGATTGCCGAAGCCACGCAGCAGGCGGCACTCGACGAGACCTTGGCGCATCGTCCCGGTGCAAGTCTTGGTGAGGGCGGCGCAGGCCTCTCCGGTGGCGAGGTGGTACGTTTGGCCCTGGCGCGCATGGCCGCGCAGACACAGGCCGGACTGCTGCTGGTCGATGAACCTACCGCTCATCTGGATCCCGAGACAGCGGCCCAGATCACGCAGTCCTTGCGCCATCTGGCCAGGGGCCGCACCATGCTGGTCGCGACCCACGATGCACAGCTGGCCGCTGCCATGGATCGCGTGATCGAGCTGCCACTGCTGCTACGGCAAGAGGAGCAGCAGGTATGAAGACACGGGACATCTCAATGCGCGAAATGCTGAAGCTGCTGGGCCAGATGGCACCGCGCAATCTCTGGCTGGGCGGTGCTGCCCTGGCTGCGCTCACGGTGCTGATGGGCATGGCATTGCTGGGCCTGTCGGGCTGGTTCATCACGGCCACGGCCCTGGCCGGGTTGGTGCCTGCTACGGCCCTGGTGTTCGATGTGTTCATGCCGTCGGCCGGCATTCGCCTGCTGGCTGTGGGCCGCACCGGTGCCCGCTATGCCGAGCGCCTGGTGACCCACGATGCCACGCTGGCCGTGCTGGCCGCTTTGCGCCAGAGACTGTTCCTGAGCTGGGCTCGACCGCAGGCTGCCCGCCTGCTGCTGCAGCGCCCGGCAAGGCTGTTGCAGCGTCTGACCTCCGATGTGGATGCCCTGGACAATCTTTATCTGCGCCTGCTGGTGCCGGCCGTAGCGGCGCTGGGCGCGGCCTTGCTGGCGGCTCTGGCCTACGGATTCATGCGCTGGTGGCTGGGCTTTTTGGCCCTGGCATGGCTGTTGTCAACCGGCTGGGGTATTGCCCTGTGGCATGGTCTGCGCAGCCGCAAGGCTGTCGTACGCCGTGCCATGGCACTGGAGGCCATGCGTGCCCAGACCGTGGATCTGGTTGCCGGCCAGACCGAGCTGCTGATGGCGGGCCAGTTGCCTGCCCAGGTGCAACAGGTGCTGCACAGTGATGCGCGCAGCGCCCTGGCTGATGAGCGGCTTTATCAATCCGAAGCGGCCGCTGCCCTGGCTTATGGTGCGGTGTCTGCCGTTACCTTGAGCGCATCCGTGCTGCTGATGGCCTGGTTGATGGAGCAGGGCCGCATCGACGCGCCGGTTGCTGCGCTGGGTATTTTGCTGGCACTGTCGGCAATGGAGCCTTTTGCCGCTCTGCGCAGAGGGGCAGAGCAGGCCGGGCGTACCTGGCTGGCGCTGCGCAGGCTGGCTCCGCCGCTGGCGGCCAAGGTCGAAGCGGCAGAGAGCCTGCAGCAGCCCATGCAGAAGCTGGTCGTCAGCCTGCAGGCTGTCCGGCTTCGTCAATTGGGGCCGATAGACCTGAATGTGCGCCAGGGCGAGCGCGTGGCGCTGATCGGCAGCAGCGGTGCAGGCAAGACCAGCTTGCTGCATTTGATGGCGGGTGAGCTGCAGCCGGACGAAGGTGTGGTTCAGGCCCGCAGCTGCAGCTGGATGACACAGCGAACCGAGCTTTTTCAGGACAGCCTGCGCAACAACCTGAGGCTTGCCGATGCCAAGGCCGACGATGAGCAATTGTGGGACGTCCTGCAGGCTGCGGGTCTCAGAAGCGACGTCATGGCCCTGCCACAGGGGCTTGACACCATGCTGGGTGAAGGCGGCCTGGGTCTGTCCGGAGGCCAGTCGCGCCGGCTGGCACTGGCCAGGCTGCTGCTGAGCCCCGACCGTTGCTGGCTGCTCGATGAGGTGACCGAGGGGCTGGATGCCGTCACTGCTGCCGATGTGCTGAAGCGGTTGGAGCAGGCAGCTGAGAGCGGCGCGCGAACGCTGATTTTTGCCACGCATTGGCAGCGTGAGGCGAGCCTTGCCGATCGCATTGTGTATCTGCAGGCAGGACAGGTGAAAGCGCAGGCCCTGCGCGGGACCCCTGAGTTCGAGCAGCTGATGGCAAGGCTGCGGCCCGATGCGCTGAGTGCTGTGGCACCGCAGTCCATATGTTTTTCCGATTGATTTTTGAAGTACCGAGAGAAAGGACCTGACCATGGACCTCGATATCGTCGATTTATCGCGACTGCAGTTTGCGATAACGGCGCTTTACCACTTTCTGTTTGTGCCGCTGACACTGGGCCTGTCCATACTCGTCGCCATCATGGAGACGGTGTATGTGATGACCGGCCGTGCCATCTGGCGCGACATGACCAAGTTCTGGGGCGTGCTGTTCGGCATCAACTTCGCCATGGGTGTGGCAACCGGCGTGGTGATGGAGTTCCAGTTCGGCATGAACTGGAGCTACTACAGCCACTATGTGGGCGACATCTTTGGTGCGCCACTGGCGATCGAGGGTTTGATGGCCTTCTTCCTGGAAGCGACCTTTGTCGGCCTGTTCTTCTTTGGTTGGGATCGCCTCTCCAAGGTCAAGCACCTTATCGTCACCTGCCTGATGGCCATAGGCACCAACTTTTCGGCACTATGGATTCTGGTCGCCAATGGCTGGATGCAAAACCCCGTGGGGGCGACTTTCAACCCCCAGACCATGCGCATGGAAGTGAATGACTTCTTTGCCGTGCTCACCAATCCCGTGGCGCAGGCCAAGTTTGTGCACACGGTGTCGGCGGGCTACGTCATGGCCTCCCTGTTCGTACTGGGCATTTCGGCGTGGTATCTGCTCAAGGGTCGTCACATCCATCTGGCCAAGCGCTCGATGACGGTGGCCGCGTCCTTTGGTCTGGCGGCTTCGCTGTCGGTGGTCGTGCTGGGTGACGAATCCGGCTATCTGTCATCCGAACATCAGAAAATGAAGCTGGCGTCGATCGAAGCCATGTGGGAGACCGAGCCCGCACCTGCTTCCTTCACGGCCTTTGGTTTCCCCGATCGCGAGGCCCGCGAGACCCACTTTGCCGTGCACATCCCGTGGGTCATGGGTCTGATCGGCACGCGTTCGCTGGACACCCAAATTCCCGGCATCAACGAACTGGTCAAGAGCGCCGAGGGCAATATCCGCAACGGTATCGACGCCTATGATGCGTTGCAGACCATTCGCAAGGCCAGGACCGATGCCGAGATTCCTGCCGAGGCACGCCTGCGCTTTGAGAACAATGGCGCCAATCTTGGCTATGCCCTGCTGCTGATGCGCTATGTGGATGACCCGCGCAAGGCGACCGAAGCGCAGATCCACCAGGCGGCAATGGATACCGTGCCGCCTGTGGGGCCGCTGTTCTGGACCTTCCGCATCATGGTGGCTCTGGGCATGTTCTTCATCGTGCTGACCGGCACCTTCTTCTGGCTGGCTGCACGCCACAGACTGGATGCCTACCCCTGGCTGCTCAAGGTCGCAGTGTTCTCGATTCCGCTGCCCTGGATTGCCGCCGAATGCGGCTGGGTGGTGGCCGAGCTGGGTCGCCAGCCCTGGATCATCGAGGGCGTGCTGCCCACGGCCATGGCGGTTTCCAATCTGGGCGCGAAGACGTTGTTGCTGACCATTGCCGGTTTCGTGCTGATCTATACCGTGCTGCTGGTTATCGAGCTCAAGCTGATGGTCAAGGCCATCAAGAAGGGCCCCGAGCATGAGAGCGAACCCCACCTCAGCCTCTACGAACCCATGATCAAGAAGCTGGCACGCGGCCAAAGCTGAGAGGAGCAATCAAATGATCTTGCATGAACTGATTTCATATGACGTGCTGCGCCTCATCTGGTGGCTGCTGCTTGGCGTGCTGCTGGTGGGCTTTGCCGTCACCGATGGCTTCGACCTCGGCGCCATGGGCCTGTTGCGCGCTACGGCCAAGACCGATGTCGAGCGCCGCACGGCCATCAACTCCGTCGGACCCGTGTGGGAAGGCAATCAGGTGTGGCTGATTCTGGGTGGCGGCGCCATCTTTGCGGCCTGGCCTCAGCTCTATGCCGTGTCCTTTTCGGGCTTCTACCTGGCCATGTTTGCCGTGCTGGTACCCCTGATCCTGCGTCCCGTGGCGTTCAAGTTCCGCAGCAAACATGAAGATGCGGCCTGGCGCAACCGCTGGGACTGGGTGCTGTGCATCACGGGTCTGGTGCCTGCACTGCTGTTCGGGGTGGCCGTGGGCAATGTGATTCTCGGCGTGCCATTTCGTCTGGGTGACGATATGCGCATTTACTACGATGGCAGTTTCTTTGGTCTGCTCACGCCTTTTGCACTGCTGTGTGGTCTGGTCTCGCTGTCCATGCTGCTCATGCATGGTGCGGCCTGGCTGATGTTCAAGACCGATGGCGAAGTCGCGAGCCGCGCGGTCCGCTATGGCAGCCTGTTTGCCGTGCTGACCACCTTGCTGTTTGCGGCTGCCGGCCTGTGGCTGGCTACGGGCATCAACGGCTATGTGATTACCAGCGAGATCAACCCCGTCGGTCCCTCCAACCCCTTGAACAAGACTGCAGCCGTGGCGGCCGGTGCATGGATGGCCAACTTCAAGTCCTATCCCTTGCTCTGGCTGGTGCCTGGTATCGGCCTGCTCATGCCGCTGATCGTGGCTGCCGGCTTGCGCAGCCGTCGCGAGTGGCTGGCACTGCTGGCAAGCGGCCTGGCGATTGCCGGAATCATCCTGACCGTGGGTGCAGCCATGTTCCCCATGATCCTGCCCTCCAGCATCGATCCGCGCTTCAGTCTGACGGTCTGGGACTCGTCCTCCAGCCATGTCGTGCTCTTCATCATGCTGGTTTGCGTGCTGATCTTCCTGCCCTTGATCCTGGCCTACACCAGCTGGGTGTACTCGGTGCTGCGAGGCAAGGTGGACGTGAAAGCCATCGTGACCGGCCAGGGCCACTCGTATTGAGATGGGACGCCCCTCAGACGCCATGCTGCGATCTTCAGTCTGTGCGAGGGGCAGTTCGAATATTGTTGGCCCATGCGTTGGATGGGCCGAATGAAAGGAAACTTATGTGGTATTTCGCCTGGTTGCTGGGTCTGCCGCTGGCAGCAGCCTTTGCCGTGCTCAATGCGATCTGGTTCGAACTGATGGATGACGAGGCAACGCGCCGCAAGCTTCTGGAGCGAACCAATTCGCTGCCGGACGCCTGAGTCGCCAAGACGTGAAAAAGCCCGGTCAGCTTGAGTTGACCGGGCTTTTTTTATGAATCAGGCCTTGGCCTGCTCAGGCCGTTCGGGGGCTTCTCAGCGCCTGCGTGGCCTGGGCCAGTTCGGTGATGAGTGACCAGTTGCCACTCTCCACGGCACTGGCGGGGACCAGCCAGGAGCCGCCCACGCAGACCACATTGGACAGCGCCAGAAACTCCGCCGCGTTGCTGGGCGAAATGCCGCCAGTGGGACAAAAACGCAGCTCTCCGAACGGACCTTGCCAGGCCTTGAGCATCTGGATGCCGCCCGACTGCACGGCGGGGAAGAACTTGAGCTCGGTAAAACCATCTTCCTGAGCCATCATGATTTCGCTGCTGGTTGCGACGCCGGGCAGCAGCGGCAGGTTCAGATCGCGGCAGGCCTGGCCCAGCTTGCCGGTGTAGCCGGGGCTGACGGCAAACCTGGCGCCGGCCCGGGCCGCCGCTGCGGCATCGGCCGCATTGCGCACGGTGCCCGCACCGACGATGGCTTCGGGCAGCTGCCTGGCGATGGCCTCTATGCAGGCCAGGCCCTGAGGCGTGCGCAGCGTGACCTCCAGAACCCTGATGCCGCCTGCCAGCAGTGCTTCGGCCATGGGCACTGCATGCTCTGCTTTGTGCAGCACGATGACCGGAATCACCGGTGCATCCTGCATGATGGACAAGGCGGTCATTTGAGCAGCCATGTGCAAGCTCCTTCCTCTGCGCTCAGCGCATTGCGCCGGAATCCGGCAAACAGTTCACGGCCCAGGCCGCGGTGATTGGCTTGTTGCAGCGCGGTCGGCATGATGGCCAGCGGCCTGGTTTCCCATTCGGCATCCGTCAGCTCGGCCTGCAGCAGGCCGGTGGGGGCATCGAGCACGATGATGTCGCCGCTTTGCACCTTGGCCAGCGGGCCGCCGGCCAGTGCTTCGGGACTGACATGAATGGCGGCCGGAACCTTGCCCGATGCGCCGCTCATGCGGCCGTCGGTGACCAGGGCCACGACATAGCCCTTGCCTTGCAGAACGGCCAGCGGAGGGGTGAGCTTGTGCAGCTCGGGCATGCCATTGGCCTGCGGTCCCTGCCAGCGCACCACACAGACGACACCATTGAAACCATTGGTCTGGCAGGCCTGCTCCAGCGCACCGGATCTGAAGGCCGCCTGCAATTCATCCTGCGAATCAAAGACCCATGCCGGTGCCCGCAATGCGTGGCGATCCTCAGGTACGGCGCTGATCTTGATGACACTGCGGCCAAGATTGCCTTTGAGCAGTTTCAAGCCACCCGTAGGGCTGAAGGGATGGCTGACAGGGCGCAGCACGGCTTCATCGCCGGAGCTGCCCGCATCTCGCCATTGCAGTTGATGGTTTTCGACATGGGGGAGGCGCCCGAAGGCCGTCAGTCCCTCGGGCCTCACCGTGAGCACGTCGCCATGCATGAGTCCGGCCTGAAGCAACTGGGCGATCACGTAGCCGGGGCCGCCTGCGGCCTGGAACTGATTCACATCGGCGCTGCCATTGGGGTAGACGCGGGCCAGCAGGGGAACTACCGCAGACAGCTGCTCGAAGTCATCCCAGTCGATGACGATGCCGGCAGCTCGGGCCACGGCGACCCAGTGGATCAGGTGATTGGTGGAGCCGCCGGTGGCCAGCAGGGCCACCATGGCGTTGACGATGCAGCGCTCGTCCACGACATGCCCTATGGGGGCAAAGCGACGGCCCCGGGTGATGGACAGCACGGTACGCATGGCTTCTCGTGTAAGCAGTTCGCGCTCCGCGTCGGCGGGGTTGATGAAGGCTGTGCCGGGAACATGCAAGCCCATGGCTTCCAGCAGCATCTGATTGCTGTTGGCCGTGCCGTAGAAGGTGCAGGTGCCCTGGTCGTGGTAGGCCGCGTTTTCTGCGGCCAGCAGCTCCTGCCGGCCGACCAGGCCCTGGGCCGCCTGCTCGCGCACCTTGGCCTTGTCGCTGTTGGACAGGCCCGAAGTCATGGGGCCTGCAGGCACGAACACCATGGGCAGGTGGCCGAAATGCAGGGCGCCGATGAGCAGGCCAGGAACGATCTTGTCGCAGACGCCCAGCATCAGGGCCGCATCGAAAGTGTCGTGCGTGAGAGCCACGGCGGTGGACATGGCAATCGTGTCGCGGCTGAACAGGCTCAGCTCCATGCCGGGCATGCCCTGGGTCACTCCGTCGCACATGGCGGGTACACCGCCGGCGACCTGGGCCGTTGCGCCGTTGCGTCTGGCCTCGTCCTTCAGAATATCGGGGTAATGCGCAAACGGCGCATGGGCGGAGAGCACATCGTTATAGGCCGTGACGATGCCGACATTGGGGCCTTTTTCCTCAATGATGCGGATCTTGTCCGTACCGGGCAGAGCCGCAAAGGCATGGGCCACATTGGCGCAGCCCATGGTGCGTACTTGTGGAGGGCGCGCGGCCATGGCATCGACCTGTGCCAGGTAGTCGGAGCGGCTGGCGCGGCTGCGCTCCTGGATGCGCCGCGTCACCTGGTCCAGAACGGGGTGAAGTGCCATGATGAAAGTCCTTGGGCAGCAGTGCCTGTGCTTGGGGTGCAGGCATTGTCTTGGAATGAGTGAGAGCCATGCCCGGGGCATGGCTCCATGGTTGCGCGCTTATTTGGCGCGGGCTTGCTTGACGGCGTTCTGCACAGAATCCCAGGTGCCTTGACCCACGGACTTGGCAATGCCGGCATTGACGGTGCCGAGCTTGTCGCGCATGCGGCCTGCTTCGGCGGCTGGCAGTTCGTTGACCTGCATGCCCTTGGTCTTGATCTCGGCCAGGGCCTTGGCGGCTTCTTCGCGCGTGTCCTTGCGCTCGAATTCACGGCTCTTGATTGCCGCATCCTGCAGCACCTTCTTCTCGGCAGGGCTCAGCGTGTCCCACCACTTCTTGCTGACCGTCACGATCCAGGGGCTGTAGACATGGTTGGAGACGGTCAGGTACTTCTGCACTTCATAGAACTTGCTCGACAGCACCGTGTTGAAGGGGTTTTCCTGACCGTCAACGGCCTTGGTTTCCAGCGCCGTGAACAGCTCGGAGAAGGGCAGGGGAACGGCATTGGCGCCCAGGGTCTTGAAGCTGTCCAGGAAGACGTTGTTCTGCATCACGCGCAGCTTCACGTCCTGCAGATCTTCCAGCTTGGTGATGGGGCGCTTGTTGTTGGTCAGATTGCGAAAGCCGTTTTCCCAATAGACCAGACCGACCATGCCCTTGGGCTCCAGAGTGGCCTTGACCTTCTCTCCCACGGGGCCGTCCAGCACGGCATCGGCCTCCTTGGTGTTGGCAAACAGAAATGGAGTGTCCCAGATCGCCATCTCGGGCGACAGGCCCACCAGCGTGGCGGTGGAGCCGACCATCATTTCCTGGGCGCCGCCGATCAGGGCCTGCTGCATCTGCGTGTCCGAGCCCAGGGAGGCATTGCCGATGGCGCGGACTTTCATCTTGCCGCCACTGGCCTTTTCCACTTCCTTGGCGAACATGCGCACGGCACGTCCCTGGTTGGAGTCCTCCACCAGACCATAGCCAAACCGCACCAGGCGGGGCTTGAAGTCCTGTGCCTGAACGGCACCTGCGGCCAGCAACATTGCCGTGAGGCCCGCGACTGCAAATTTGATACGCATACCCGTCTCCTTGCTTGATTGGGCCAGGGCCCTTTGATGAAATTGGAACTGCCGTGATGCGCTTGATTGCAGTGCGCACCATGCTGTGAACTTAAGAGTTTTCATGGATGGCACGCCGTTCTCAGTGCATCCATTTGAGCGGGCCCGTGACCAACTGCGGGAAGATCACGAAGAGCACGGCCAGCAGCACATAGACCATGAGGAAGGGATTGGTGCCCTTGATCACGGTTTCCATGCGCAGCCTGCCTACCCCGGCCACCACGTTCTGTACCGTGCCCACCGGGGGGGTGATCAGGCCGATACAGCCCACATAGATGAACATGAAGCCGAAGTACACGGGATCGATGCCGGCCTTGACGGCCAGCGGCGCGCAGACCGGACCGAAGATCAGAATGGTCGGGGTCAGATCCATGGCGGTACCGACCACGAGCAGGAAAAGCATCATCACGGCCATGAAGAGCATGGGCTGATCCAGCAGGCCCGAGAAGCTGTCGGCCAGCATATTGGGCAGGTCGGCGAGCGTGATCATGTAGGCGGTCACGGTGGCTGCGCCGCAAAGGAACATCACCACGGCGGTGGTTTTGGATGCGCCCAGGAAGACTTCGTAGAGCCTGCTCCAGCTCATCTCCCTGTAGACCACCATGGAGACAAACAGCGCGTAGACCGCGGCCACCACGGCGGCTTCGGTCGGCGTGAAAACGCCACCCTTGAGGCCGCCCAGGATGATGACCGGCATCATCATGGCCCAGAAGCTCTTGGCCAGTGCCTTGAGGCGCTGGCCCCAGCTCACGCGCTCACCCGAGGTCAGCTGGTATTTGCGCGCAATGAACCACCAGGCGGCAATCAGAAAGCTGCCCATGAACAGGCCGGGCACGACGCCTGAGAGAAACAGCTTGCTGATGGAGGTGTTGGTGGTGACGCCGTAGATCACGAACGGCATCGAAGGCGGAATGATGGGGGCGATGATGCCGCCCGAAGCCAGCAGGCCGGCGCTGTAGCTGTCGGGATACTTCTGGTCGCGCATCATCGGCAGCAGGATGGTGGCCAGCGCGGCAGTGTCGGCAATGGCCGATCCGCTCATCGAGGCCAGCAGCACGGCCGCACCGATGGCCACATAACCCAGGCCGCCCGGAATATGACCGACAAAGGCGCGGGCCAGATCGATGATGCGGCGCGACAGGCCGCCCGCATTCATCAGCTCACCCGCGAGGATGAAGAAGGGCACGGCCAGCAGCGGGAAGTTGTCGAACCCGGCTTGCAGATTCTGTGCGAGCAGCTGGGTGTCGAAAAAGTCCAGGTGCCACATCAGGGCGACGCCGGTGAGTATCAGTGCATGGGCAATCGGCATGCCGATCACCATGCCGCCGATCAGCACGGCGAGAAAAATCAGGGTAACGATCATGGTGCTCTCCTTACTCCACGCTGGTTTCAGAAGATTCGGCCGGGGTGCCGCGCAGCATGTCGCGCACCACGACCAGCAGCATGCCTATGGCCAGCACCAGCGTCGCCGCTGCGCCCAGAGCCAGGGGATAGCCCAGCACGGTGCTGTAGCTGCTCCAGCCGGCAACGACCTGCTCCCAGGAGCCCCATAGCAGCAGGGCCATGCAGGCGCCGATCAGCAGTTGCGAGACCCAGAACAGGACTTTGCGGGTGATCGGGCCGACCCGCGATGTCACCATGTCGAAGCCCAGGTGGGCGCCTTCGAAAGCCGCCACGATGGCGCCGATGGCCACCAGCCACACAAACAGCAGGCGCGAGATCTCTTCATAGGAGACGATGCTGGTGTGGAAAACGTAGCGCAGTACCACGTTGACGAAAACGGCAACCACCATGCCGGCCAGGGCCAGCACCATCAGGCCTTCGGCCAGGCGCTTGAGCCATGGCTTGCGGCCCTGTGCCTCTTTGCGATCTTCAGACATTGGCTGTCTCCTGCTGTCTTTTATGCGTGGGATTCGCGCCTTGCCCATTGCCGGGCCGCAAGCGCGATATCGTTGAGATTCATGGTGGCGCTGACGGTCAGGACATCAGGCTCCTGACGCGGGTCTTCCAGCGTCGTGAACTGATTGGCCACCAGGTCGGGCGAGAAGAAATGCCCGGGTCGGGTCTGGACCCGTTCCAGGGCCGTGGCGTAGTCGAGGTCGAGAAACACAAAACCTAGTTGCTGGGCACTGCGCAACTGGTCGCGGTACTTGCGCTTGAGCGCCGAGCAGGTCAGCACCAGGCCGTGTTCGGCATCTGCCTGTGCCAGCCGCTGCGCCAGGCGTTCCAGCCAGCCTTCGCGGTCGGCATCCGTCAGGGCAATGCCGGCCTGCATCTTGGCCACGCTCTGGGGGGAGTGGTAGCTGTCTCCTTCCACCAGGGTCCACCCCAGTTGTAGGGCGATGGCTTCTCCCGCGCTCGATTTGCCGCAGCCGGAAACTCCCATGACGACGAGTGCCGACATGGAGCCCTGAGGCTGGATCTTGCTTTGATTCATTTTTGGATAGCGCTATCCGGTATGGTTAAAAAAATGAGCAGCCTGCTGCTTTCTGCGATTGGCTTCAGACCTTGGTCGAAGGCAAGTCAGTGCTTCCATCAAGCTGCTTCCACAGACTTCATTTCAAGTCTGGATAGCGCTATCATACTCAAAAAACCTCAGTCATCTGATTAGGAGATTCCCTTGCCTCCCGAGACCCGTACCAAGAGTGAAACCCCGGCAGACAGCGCTTCTTCAAGGCGATCTCGTGCCAGCGGGCGAGTCACCCTCAGCGATGTGGCACAGGCTGCGGGCGTGAGTCCGATGACGGTCTCCCGAGCCTTGCGCGGAGAGCGCAGAGTGGCTGCTGCCCTGGTCGACAAAGTGCGTGAGGTTGCTGCCTCTCTGGGTTATGTGCCCGATCTGGCAGCGCGTGCACTGGCCTCGCAAAAAAGCACACAGGTGCTGGTACTGGTGCCCATGCTATCGAACACCTTGTTCGTGGAGGTCCTGGAGGCTGTGCACAAGGTGCTGTTTGCCCAGGGCTATCACATGCTGATCGGCGTGACCCACTACGACCCGGTGGAAGAAGAGCAGTTGCTGCGGGCCTATCTGCCCATGCGGCCTGCTGGCCTGTTGCTGACCGGGTTCGACCACAGCGAAGAGTCGAGGAAATTGTTGGCCGCCAATCCCGTGCCTCGCGTGCATCTCATGGAGTTGCGCGAGCCCGGCACGGGCCCAGATTGCTACAGCGTGGGTTTCTCTCAGATTGCAGCTGGCGCTGAAATGACCCGCCATCTGCTGGACAAGGGATACAGACGTATCGCATTTTGCGGAGCCCAGCTCGACGCGCGTGTCATGCAGCGTCTGGAAGGTTATCGGCAGGTGCTCAAACAGGCCGGCCTGTATGACCAGAGCCTGGAGATTCTCAATCCCGAGCGCTCATCGCTGGCGCTGGGTGCAAGGCAGTTTGAGACACTTCTCAAGGCGCAGACTACGGTGGATGCCATCTTTTTCTGCAATGACGACATTGCACAAGGCGCATTGCTGGAGGCCAATCGCATGGGGGTCAAGGTGCCGCAGCAGGTGGCGATCGCCGGGTTCAACGACCTGCCTGGCAGTGATCAGATGGTGCCGCCTCTGACCACCATCCATACCCCCAGGGATGAAGTGGGCAGAAAAGCTGCCAGCATGTTGCTGCAATTGCTGGCCGGGGACACCGTCAGAGAGGCCAGTGTGGATCTGGGCTTCAGGCTGGTGCCCAGGGCCAGCACCTGAGTTGTCGGCGTCAGGCTTCCGTGCCTGACTTGCCTCGCCCGGTAATCTTGTCCTTCAGGTCCAGCAGTCGCGTCACGGCCGAGCCCATACCCATGAGCTGCATGGCGGTCTCTGGCGACAGACGCTGTACATCGTCAAACCAGCTCATCAGCTTGTCGATGAGCTCGTGCATATCGCGCATGCGCTGTTGGGCATAGCGTTCTTCGTCGGTGCTGGCTTCTTCCATCATGGCAGCACGCAGCATGGATTGCGTGGGTTCGATCTCGCGGCGGCGGCGCTCTTCGGCCAGTCGCTTGAAGATTTCCCAGACATCCTCGGGTGCCTGGAAGTATTCGCGCCGGTCGCCGGGCTGGTGACGCAGCTGAACCAGCCGCCAGGCCTGCAGCTCCTTGAGCCCCATGCTCACATTGGAGCGCGAGAATTCCAGCGTGTCGGCAATCTGGTCTGCGTTCAGCGGCTCGGGCGAAATGAACAGCAGGGCATAGATTTGCCCGACGGTGCGATTGATGCCCCAGCGGCTGCCCATCTCGCCGAAATGCGAAACAAATTGTCGGCTCAGCTCCGACAGTGGTTTGGCTTGCGTCATGGCCTCCATTGTGCCTTTGCCCGGGGTTTCCAGTGGGGCAGGGAAATCAAGCCGGAGTGCAATCGCTCTGTTTTTTTCATGCTTGGCGCAAGAAGCCTGCGCAGATATGTTTCGTAAAACTTGCAACGCTGTCAGCAAATTGTTGGGAATCGGCGCAAAATTGCCATCCTGTTTTAAGTCGGCTTTTTTACGTTGCCTGTTGCCGGGCAAACTCACCCTGCCGCCGGTCAGTCCATGGGCTGCAGGCGGCCGTGATCTGATGGTTCAAAGTTCTATTTCCTCTCATTCCCGCAGTGCCCTGATCGACTGCACCAAGGGTCTGGCTTGTGCAGCCATCGTCTGGCATCACCTGGCCTTTTACGGTCCCATGTCCGATGTGGCTCACCCCGTCATGCCCGACCTGCTTGACTGGCTCTATGAGTACGCCCGCATGGCTGTACAGATCTTTCTGGTGATCGGCGGTTTTCTGGCTGCAGCCAGCCTGGCTCCCATGGGGCTGGCGCGGTTTGATTCACCCTGGTCCAAGATCGGCAAGCGCTTTGTGCGCCTGGTCGTGCCTTATGCCGTGGCGCTGGTGGTGACGATTGTGGTGTCTGCGGCGATTCGTCCCTGGTTCGACCACGAGTCCGTGTCTGCCGACCCCGATCTATGGCAGCTCATGGCCCATGCTTTGCTGCTGCAGGGCATTGTGGGCGAGGAGTCACTGTCGGCTGGCGTCTGGTATGTGTCCATAGACTTTCAGTTGTTCGCAGCGACCGTGCTGCTGCTGGCCGGCGTGCGCTGGCTGCAGCAATGGGCGCTGAGGCGCTGGGGCGATACGGCCATGAAGCGCTGGTGGCCCTGGGCCGTGACTGGCATGCAGGGGCTGGTGGTTGTGGGGACGGCAGCTTCGTTGCTGAGCTTCAATCTCGATGCAGACCTTGATGTCTGGGCGATTTATTTCATGGGCGCCTATGGCGTCGGCATGATGGCCTTCTGGGCAGTGGCGGCAGACAAGCGCCTGACGGCCTGGAGCTGGGGCCTGCTGATTGCTGCTCTGATCATCGGCGCGCTGGTCCATGAGTGGCGCGACCGCATTTTTCTCGCCGGCGTGACCGCGATGCTGCTGATCGTTTGCATGCGTACCGAGGTCATTGCCCGCTGGCAGGGTTTTGCGCCGCTGCGTCGCCTGGGAGAGATTTCCTACTCGGTATTCCTGATTCACTTTTCCATCTGCCTGCTGGTCAACGCAGTGGTCAACCATTTCTGGCACGGTTCGGTCACAGCCGCCGTGCTGGGCATTCCGCTGGCCTTTGTGCTTTCACTGACAGCCGGCTACGCGCTGTACCAACTGGTGGAGCGTCATGTTTCGTCATGGAGTCAGGCCCTGCGCTGGCAGGCAGGCCTGATCGGCGCGGGTCTGCTGACCACCATGCTGGCCGGCTTGCGCTGAGTCTGATCCAGGCAACAAAAAAGCAGCTCCGGTGAGCTGCTTTTTTGCTGGGTGAGCCGGTTCAGCGATGGAGCTCGCCCGCGCTTTCGGGCTGGAACTCGATCGCATCCACGCGCACGGTTACCTGGCCGGTAGGGCTGGGCATCTTGAACTCATCGCCCACTGAAAGGCCCAGCAGGGCGATGCCTACCGGCGCAAAGATGGAAACCTTGTCGGCGCTGCCATCCATATCCTTGGGGTAGACCAGTGTCAGTGTATTGGTCTTGGCGATCTCGAGAATGGTGAAGCGCACGGTGGAGTTCATCGTCACCACGTTGGCGGGTATTTCTGCGGGGTCGAGTACATCCGCACGGTCCAGCTCCGCCTCCAGTGCATCACGGCCGGGGAACTGGCTATTGTTCCTTTCCAGCAGCGATTCAATGCGATCCAGGTCCAAGGAGGACAGAGTGATATTGGGCTTGCGCTCCATGTAGTAACTCCCTTGCGAGATGGTGTGGTTGGCGCTTTGGCGTTGCGCAAACGGACAAAAGCCCGGGCAACGGTGTTGTCCGGGCCAAGGCATTCAGTGAAAGGCACCAACTTGGTGCATTGAAGGGATTGTCGGCGCTGAATCGCAAACTGCCAAGCCATCTCGCACTCACTGAGTGCGGATTGACTTTGAACTTGCTCTAGTTAATGGAGCGTGTTATGCCTATAAAACAATGGGCACAGTCATTTTTTATCTAGATCTGACTCAATCAACTCTCGCCGTATTGACCGGAATGCAGCCATGGTCAGTGCCTAATTCTTGCAACGAATAACTGTATTTATGTACAGTTGTCTTATGCAAAAACTTTCCTCATCCTCTGGACTGGAGTCCATTCGGACCGATGTGCCGGTGCAGCTCATCAAGGGTCGAGGGGCTGCCAGCCAGATCACGCACCGGTTTGCACGGGAGCTGCGCCAGGGCTTCGATGACGGCTGGGGAAAGTCCGAGCAGGATGAAGGAAGCGAAGAGGATGAGGAGGTCAAGACCTGGTGCACCCAACTGGAGTGGGAGCGGGCTAAATCAGCCCTGAGCCGGCACGAATCGCCCGATCTGCCTTTTCATCTGGGGTTAAATCCATACAGAGGGTGCGAGCATGGCTGCATTTATTGCTATGCCCGGCCCACGCATGGCTATCTGGGCTATTCGCCGGGGCTGGATTTCGAAACCCGGCTGATTGCCAAGCGGAACCTGCCCGAGGTGCTGCGCGCCGAGTTATCCCGGTCCAGTCATGTGGCAGCCCCCATCATGCTCGGCTCGGTCACTGACTGCTACCAGCCTGTGGAGCGCGAAGTCGGGTTGACGCGCCGCGTGATAGAGGTTCTGGCGCAGGCCAGGCATCCGTTTTCCATCGTCACCAAGGGCAGTGGTATTGAACGAGACCTTGATTTGCTGGTGCCGTTGGCACAGCAGCATCTGGTGGCCGTCTATGTGACGCTGACCACCTTGCAGCCCGAGCTGGCCCGGCAGCTGGAACCACGCGCCGCCGCGCCGCATCGGCGGCTGCGCATGATTCGGACCCTGAGCGAGGCAGGCATACCCGTCGGCGTCAGCCTGGCACCGCAGATTCCGTTCCTGAACGACGATATGGAGCAGGTGCTGGCCGCAGCCGGCGAGGCCGGTGCAAGACAGGCTTTTTATGCCGTACTGCGTCTGCCGTGGGAAGTGGCTCCGCTGTTCAATGAATGGCTGACGCTGCATTATCCCGAGCGCGCCCAACGCGTGATGGAGCGGGTGCGGGATCTGCATGGGATCAGCGAAGCGGGCAGAGCCGACGGCAAGGTCTACGACAGCCGCTTTGGCCAGCGCATGAAGGGAACGGGCGCCTGGGCCGATATGCTGGCGCAACGCTTTGCACTGGCCTGCCGCAAGCTTGGGCTGAACCGTGAGCGCGTGCATCTGGACTGCGATCAGTACCATCATTCCTTGCTGTCACCGCAGCAAAGTCTTTTCTGATGTCTCGTCTCGTTCTGTTGCGCGCCGACTCGGAGTGGGTCGATGCAGCGAACTGTGGCTGTCCAGTTGCAAAAAGCCGGAATCTGGCGTGACCCAGGCCTTTTGGCCCCTGAACGGTTTACCGAGGTTGGTAATCAATTGACTTGAGCAAGGCCTGCTGGCGCTGATAGGCCTTCTGTAGTTCGCTCATCAGTGCCTCCGGGGTCGCGTCGGTGCCCGACTCCATGCCCATGTCCCTGAGCCTGGCCTCGATCTGGGGCTGCTTGAAATACTGCAGCGCAATCTCTCTGACCCTGGCCTGCACATCGGCAGGGATATCGGGGCGCGACCAGACTCCGAACCAGCTCACCTCGGCCAGTTGTGGGTAGCCCAGTTCCTTGAAGGTGGGCACATCGGGCAGTTGCGCCATGCGCGTGGGGTAGTTCACGGCCAGCGGCTTGACCTTGCCTGCCTTGATCAGGGGCAGGGCGGTGGTGAGCCCGTCCATCATCAGCGGTACATGGCCGCCCATCAGGTCGCTGAGCGCTGGAGGGGAGCCCTTGTAGCCCAGGTGCTTCATCTTGATATTGAGCAACTGCCCCAGCAGCATGCCCGAGGTATGGCCGCGCATGCCCGTGGCATACGAGGCAAAGTCCAGTCCGTCGGCCTGCTTTTTGCCGTGCTCGGCTAGCTGCTGCAGATTGCTGGCCGGGAAGTCCTTGTTGGCAATCAGCACCAGACCGTTGCGGCTGAGCTGGGCCAGGGGTTTCAGATCCTTGAAGGGCTGATAGCTGACTTTGTAGGCCAGCGGCGTCTCGCTGACTATGCCGCCCTGGATCAGCAAGAACGTGTGGGCGTCCTTGCCGTTGGTGAGCAGGTCGTTGACGGCCAGCACGCCGGCCGCGCCGGGCTTGGACTCGACAATCACCGGCTTGCCCAGCTGTTTTTGCATGCCGTCGGCCAACAGGCGTGCCAGCGAGTCGGCATTGCCGCCGGCAGGGCCGCCCACCACCAGGCGTATGGGCTTGACGGGCCAGGGCGCTTGCTGCGCCATGGCCGCTGCACTCAGGCTCAGGCCGGTTGCCAGAGCAACGGCCCTCCAGAGCATGGTTTGCTTCATCATTGTCTCCTCTGTTTTTTGACTGCCCGGCAGCCGCCGCTGTGCCAGTGCACCGTGCCGCCGCACTGTCCCGGCGAGAGAGTTCTGTCGTGCCCGGGCAGCGCTGTCAAAAAATTCTCGGCGCAAGGGGGGCAGAGGGTTTGACGAATTACGCCAGCTTCTTGGCCGTTGGAGCGATCAAGGGTTTTGGAGCGGTCAGTAGTACAGGCAGATTGGGAGCAGCGCTACCTTCAATGGCCTTGAGGAAGGAACGCACCAGAAGACTTTCGCTGCGCTCCTTCATGCAATAGACATAGGTGGTGGTGCTGGCCGGGTCGCCGGCAATGCGTACAGGCCGAAAGCGCGGGTCGGCAATGAATTCGGCCTCGGACACGGCACCGATGCCCAGGCCGCGCGCCACGGCCTCGCGTATGGCTTCGCGGCTGCCGATCTCCAGCTGGGTGCGTGGCTTCACGCCGGCCGCCTGCAGAGCCTTTTCGATGGCCGCACGCGTGGTCGAGCCTTGCTCACGCAGCAGCAGCGGCAGGCCGTGCAGCTCGCCAAGTTCGACCTGCTCGCGCCTTGCCAGCGGGTGATCGATATGGGCAAAGAGGATGATGGCATGGCGCGCATATTCGCGCGCCAGCAGCTCGGGCCTGTCATAGAGACCGGCCAGCACTGCCACATCGGTGGTGTAGTGCTCCAGATCGTGCAGCACCTGCTGCGAGTTGCCCATGCGAATCGACAGCTTCATGCCGGGATGGCGGGCGCTGTAGGCGGCCACCATCTCGATCACATGAAACGGCCCCACGGCGCCGATCTTGAGTTCGCCCTGGTTGAGCTGGCCCGAGTCGCGCAGAAAGAACTCGGTTTCGGCTTCCAGCGCGAGCAGCTTTTGCGCCAGCGTCATGAGCTTGTGGCCGGCGCCGGTGAGCGTCATCCGATAGCCCTGGCGATGGAAGAGCTCGATCTGGCTTTGCCGCTCCAGCGTGGCGATCTGGCTGGAGATCGTGGGCTGGCTCAGTCCCAAGGCGCGGGCGGCGGCGCTCAGGCTGCCTTGCTGGGCCACGGCGATAAAAGCTCGGTAGCGGGCGGTGCTCATGCCAATCTCATCTCAAGGTTTGATCTATGGAAACTGTCAAAACTGATTCTGAAACCTTCACATGACAGTCATATGTCGACCCTAATATTTGCGTCAACGCACTGCAATGACGGTGCGACGGCAGCCCGGAAAAGCTGTACTTCACACGCACATGCAAAGGATGAATTCCGTGACGATGACCCGCAAAACATGGCTCAAGGCCGCAGTCGCCAGCCTGACCCTGGCCGCCACCACCGGCGTCATGGCGCAGCAGCCCACCGAGCTGCGCGTGGGCCTGATCCCTTCCGAGGATGCCCAGGCCATGATGCGCGCCAGCCAGCAGGTGATGGACCAGCTGGCCGCCAAGACCGGCCTGAAGATCAAGCCCTTTGTGGCCAATGACTACAACGGCGTGATCGAGGCCATGCGCTCGGGCAAGATCGACGTGGCCTATTTCGGCCCCTTCTCCTATGTGCTGGCCAGCCAGCTGGCGAATGCCGAGGCCTTCGCCATTCCCGTGGCCAAGAAGTCCGGCAAGAGCTCGTACAACAGCATCATCATCAGCAAGAAGGACAAGGGCCTGGGCACCGTGCCCCAGCTGCAGGGCAAGACCTTTGCCTTTGTCGATCCCAGCTCGGCATCGGGCCATCTGTTTCCCAAGGCCGGCCTCAAGGGCGAGGGCATCGATACCGACAGGTATTTCTCTCGGGTGATCTTCTCGGGCTCGCATGACGCCAGCATCATGGCCGTGGCCAACGGCAAGGTGGATGCGGCGGCCGTGGCCGATCCCATCTTCCAGACGGCCGTGGCCAAGGGCCATGTGAAGGCCGAGGACTTCCAGGTCATCTGGCACTCCAAGGACATCCCCGAGTCGCCCATGGCCTGGCGCAAGAATCTGGACGAAGCCACCAAGAAGAAAGTGGCTGCGGCTCTGGCCGAGATCAAGGGCCTGCCCTGGGGCGACCGTGGCGAGCTCAATGGTTTTGCGCCCACCAACGATCAGGCCTATGACGTGGTGCGCCAGACCGCCAAGGCGCTGAACCTGGACCTCGGGAAGATGAAATGATCAGCATCCGCAATCTGCGCAAAAGCTATGGCAGCAACCATGTGCTGCATGGCATTGACATGGATGTGAAGGCCGGCGAGTTCGTGGTCATGCTGGGCCTGTCGGGCGCGGGCAAGTCCACCTTGCTGCGCTGCATGAACGGGCTGAACCAGCCCGACAGCGGCCAGCTGCAGGTGGGCGGCATCGACCTGATGCGCAGGCACTCGCGCCGTGAGCTGTCCCGCCATGTGGCCATGGTCTTCCAGCACCACAACCTGGTGCAGCGCCTTTCGGTGCGCAAGAATGTGCTCACGGGGCGGCTGGGCCAGGTCGGCACGCTGGCCTCGGTGCTGCAGCTGTTCAGGCAAAGCGATATCGCACTGGCCGATGCATGTCTGCAGCGCGTGGGCCTGGCCCACAAGGCCGATGAGCGCACCGAGGCACTCTCGGGCGGGCAGATGCAGCGCGTGGGCATTGCCCGTGCGCTGGCGCAGCAGCCGCAGGTGATTCTGGCCGACGAGCCCGTGGCCAGCCTGGATCCCAAGACCGCGCGCAGCGTGCTGCAGTATCTGCGCGATGCCACGCGCGAGCTGGGCATTGCCGTGGTCTGCAATCTGCACCAGGTCGATTACGCCCGGGAGTTTGGCGATCGCATCGTCGGCCTGTCGCAGGGGCGCATGGTGTTTGATGGCGTGCCGGCCATGCTGGACGAGGCCGCGCTCAACGCCATCTACAGCGGCGAGCCGCAGCCCGCCGACCCCACCGCAGGGCAGGGCGTTGTGCTGAATGTCAGCAGCACCTCGGCCGGCAACTGGTTGCCCGGTTCGATGTCGCCCGCCACTGCCGCAGGAGGTCTGCAATGAACAGTCATAGCCTGAAGCAGCCAGACCGCTGGCAATGGACGGCCGCACGCCCGCAAGGCAAGGGCGGCTGGCTGGGCTATGCCGCGCTGGCCCTGGTCATCGGCTGGGTGCTGCACTGGAGCGCTGCGGGCGCGCAGATGAGCTGGAGCGAGCTGGCGGGCGGCATGCCGCAGATTGGCGACTTTCTCTCGCGCTCGGTGCCGCCCGACTGGAGCATGCTGCCGCGCCTGTGGGCTCCGGCGCTGGAGACGATACAGATCGCCATCTGGGGCACTTTGCTCAGCGTAATCCTGGCGCTGCCGCTGTCCTTTGTGGCGGCCGGCAATCTGCATGGCTGGCATTGGCTGCGCCGCATCACGCGTCAGTTTCTCAATGTGATCCGCAGCATCAACGAGCTGATTCTGGCGCTGGTGTTTGTCTCGGCCGTGGGCCTGGGGCCCTTTCCCGGCGTGCTGGCCCTGGCCCTGCATGGCATGGGCATGCTGGCCAAGTTCTTTGCCGAAGCGATCGAGGAGATCGACGACGGCCCTCTGCAGGCCCTGCGCAGCGCCGGTGCCAGCCAGCTGCAGATCATCGCCTTTGGCGTGGTGCCCCAGGTCATCACCGCCTGGATTGCCGTGGTGCTCTACCGCTTCGAAGTCAATCTGCGTTCGGCCACCGTGCTGGGCATGGTGGGCGCGGGCGGTCTGGGCTTCGAGCTGGTCAGCAGCCTCAAGCTGTTCCGCTACCAGGAGACCGCGACCTGCATCATCGTCATCACGGTGATGGTGATTGCCGCCGACATGGCGTCCAACTGGCTGCGCAGCCGCATACAGCAGGGCGCGCGCCACTGATTTCGCTGCGGCGCCGGTGTGCGCCGCAGTGCTTGAGATATCAAAAATATGAGCTATCAGCGCTTGGCGCATAAGCGTCAAGGGCTGATTTCGCTCAAAAAACGTCAAAGGGTATTCTCGTGTGGACCTATCACAACCCCGTGCACATCAGCGTGGGTCGCAACAGTCTCGATCAGCTGCCGGCCCTGCTGGCCGGGCGCAGCTGCCTGCTGGTCACTTTTCCCGAGGCCCAAAGCCTGGGCCTGGTGCAGCGCATGCACCAGCTGCTGGGAGCGCAGCTGCACGGAGTGATCGACAGCATTGCCCCCAATCCCGATGTGCAGTGGCTGGCGCCGCTGTACGAGCAGGTGCAGCGTGACCATGCCGAGGTGCCCGTGATCGTGGCCCTGGGGGGCGGCAGTGCCATCGACTCCGCCAAGGCCTTGATCTGCCATACGCCCAGTGGCCGGTTTGCCGACCTGCTGGCGCTGCTCAAGCGGGGCGGCCAGTTGGGGGCGGAAGGGCACAAGGCCCTGATCGCCATCCCCACCACGGCCGGCACGGGCAGCGAAGTCACGCCCTGGGCCACGATCTGGGATCAAGCCGCCGGCCAGAAGTATTCGCTGCACCAGTCCTGCACCTGGCCCGAGGCCGCGGTGATCGACGCCGAGCTGATGATCAGCCTGCCGGCGGGTGCCACTCTGGCTTCGGGGCTGGATGCGCTGTCGCATGCGCTGGAATCCATCTGGAATGTGAACCGCAACCCCGTCTCCATGGCGCTGGCCGTGCAGTCTGCCCGCCGTACCCTGGCCACGCTGCCCGCGCTGATGCAGGATCTGGGCAGCGCGCAGTTGCGCAGCGAGATGGCCGAGGCAGCGCTGATGGCCGGTCTGGCTTTCTCCAACACCAAGACCGCGCTCGCGCATTCGCTGTCCTACGACATCACGCTGCAGCATGGCGTGCCGCACGGCCTGGCCTGCTCGTTCAGCCTGCCCCTGGTGCTGGAGATGGCATTGGGTGCAGATGCGGCGGCCGATGCGGCCTTGCTTTCCATCTTCGATGCCGGCACGCCTGCCGCAGCCGTCGAGCGTCTGCGCGGCGTTCTGCAAGGGCTGGGCGTTGCCACCGATCCGGCCCACTATGGCGTGCCGTCCCAGGCCTGGAGTGCCATGGTGCAAAAAGCCGCCAGCGGCCCGCGCGGGCGCAACTTCATTCGCTCTCTGAACTGAGTCCCGGAACCTGAACCGGTTTCCGCTTTCCATCCTGTTGAAGCCACCACTGAAAACCATGAACTCCATCGCTCAAGCTGAAACCCTGGTGCTGTCCCAGCCCACCGCCGATCTGTCGCCGCTGCAAGCCGTCATCTTTGACTGGGCCGGCACGCTGGTGGACTTCGGTTCGCTCGCACCCACGCAGATTTTTGTCGAAGCCTTTGCCAGCTTCGGCATCAGCATCACCCTGACCCAGGCGCGCGGCCCCATGGGCCTGTCCAAATGGGACCATATCCACCAGCTGCTGCAGGATGAAAGCATTGCCGCGCAATGGCAGACCGCTTTTGGCCGGACGCCGACCAACGAGGACGTGGATGCCATCTACGCGCGCTTCATGCCGCTGCAGATTGCCAAGGTGGGCGAGTTCTCGGCTCCCATAGCAGGCGCTGTGCAGACGCTGCAATGGCTGCGCGCCCAGGGCCTGAAGGTCGGCTCCTGCTCGGGCTACCCGCGCGAAGTGCTCAACCAGTTGCTGCCGCAGGCCGAAGGCGCAGGCCTCAAGCCCGACTATGTGGTGGCGGGCGACGAGCTCGAAGCCGGCGGCCGCCCCGGCCCCTTCATGGCTCTTGCCAATGTGCTGGCCCTGGGTATTGGCGATGTGCGTGCCTGCGTGAAGGTGGACGACACCGTGCCCGGCATCGCGGAAGGTCTGTGCGCAGGCATGTGGACCGTGGGCCTGAGCCTGTCGGGCAACGAGGTCGGCTATAGCGTGCAGGAGTTTGCCAATGCGCCCGAGGAGGAGGTCGAGGCCCGTGTCGCCGTGGCCGAAGCCAAGCTCAAAAAGGCCGGAGCCCATTACGTGGTACGTAGCGTGGCCGATCTGCCGGCCGTGCTGGCGCAGATCGCGGCCGAGATGCGTGCCGGAAAAATGCCGTTCTGAAGCACAGTTCGGGAGTTTTCAGACCCGAATGCAAGCCCGGTTCTGACCAGCCAAGCCCCAGGCCTGACGGCCCGGGGCTTTTCTTGCGGTTTGCGCTCAGCCTGCGGGCGTCTGTGCCTCGGGATCGAGCTGCTCGTGGTGCTCTATGACCTTGCGCATCAGCTGCGTGAAGAGCTCGCGTTCGGTCTCGCTGAGCGGGTCCAGCATCTGCTGCTGGGCTTGCAGCACAGAGGGGCCGGCATCCGTCAGCAGGGCCTGGCCCTCGGGAGTCAGGGACAGCAGACGTACGCGCCTATCCTTGGCCGTGTGCTGGCGCAACAGCAGACCACGTGCTTCCAGGCGGTCGATCACGCCGCCGATGGTGGATTTGTCAAAGCCCACTTCCATGCTCAGCGTGCGCTGGTCTATGCCCGGCAGATGCACCAGTTTTTGCAGCACGGCAAATTGCAGCGGCGTCACGCCCCAGGCTTCGGTGGCCTGGCTGAACACGGCCACGGCCACCTGTTGCAGGCGGCGTATGCCGTGGCCGGGAAAGGTTTCCACCTCCAGGCGTGGAAAGACGGTGTGGCTGCTGGCGCTGTCTGAGGCAGCGTTTGGCAGTGCAGAGCTAATCATGGTTTTCCCTAGGTGGGGTTGGCATTTCAAGTTTCGAATAATACGATGCATGCATTTGGTATGTGTACATACTATTTGTGTGCGTACTGATTTAGCAGACACTGGCGTCTGCGCACTTGAAGAACTTGAGGCCTCCATGCAGTTTCATTTGAACGGTTTTCGTCCTGGCAACCCCTTGATCGCACCAGCTTCGCCGCTGGCCCCTGCCCATACCGAGACCGTGCCATCGCAGGTCGATGTGCTGATCGTGGGCTGCGGCCCTGCCGGCCTGACGCTGGCCGCGCAGCTGGCGGCCTTCCCCGATATCCGCACCTGCATCGTGGAACAAAAGGAAGGACCGATGGAGCTGGGCCAGGCCGACGGCATTGCCTGCCGCACCATGGAGATGTTCGAGGCCTTCGAGTTCGCCGATTCCATCCTCAAGGAGGCATGCTGGATCAACGACGTCACCTTCTGGAAGCCCGATCCTGTCCAGCCCGGCCGGATCGCCCGCCATGGCCGCGTGCAGGACACGGAAGACGGTCTGTCCGAGTTCCCTCACGTCATCCTGAACCAGGCGCGCGTGCACGACCACTATCTGGAGCGCATGCGCAACTCGCCCAGTCGTCTGCAGCCGCACTATGCCCGCCGCGTGCTGGATGTGAAGGTCGACAACGGCGCAGCGGACTATCCGGTCACCGTGACGCTGGAGCGCTGCGACGCCGCCCATGCCGGTCAGATCGAAACGGTGCAGGCCCGCTATGTGGTGGGCTGCGACGGCGCGCGCAGCAATGTGCGCCGGGCCATCGGCCGCCAGCTGGTCGGCGATTCGGCCAATCAGGCCTGGGGCGTGATGGATGTGCTGGCCGTGACGGACTTCCCCGATGTGCGCTACAAGGTGGCCATCCAGTCCGAGCAGGGCAATGTGCTCATCATCCCGCGCGAAGGCGGTCATCTGGTGCGCTTTTATGTGGAGATGGACAAGCTGGATGCCGACGAGCGTGTGGCCAGCCGCAACATCACGGTGGAGCAACTGATTGCAAGCGCCCAGCGCGTGCTCCATCCCTACAAGCTCGAAGTCAAGAATGTGCCCTGGTGGTCGGTGTATGAGATCGGCCAGCGCATCTGCGCCAAATATGACGATGTGGCCGATGCCGTGGCCACGCCGGACTCGCCCCTGCCGCGCGTCTTCATCGCCGGCGATGCCTGCCACACCCATAGCCCCAAGGCCGGCCAGGGCATGAATTTCTCCATGCAGGACAGCTTCAACCTGGGCTGGAAGCTGGCCGCCGTGCTGCGCAAGCAATGTGCGCCCGAGTTGCTGCATACCTATTCGTCAGAGCGCCAGGTCGTGGCCCAGCAGCTGATCGACTTTGACCGCGAATGGGCCAAGATGTTCAGCGACCCGGCCAAGGAAGGCGGCCAGGGCGGTGTGGACCCCAAGGAGTTCCAGAAGTACTTCGAGCAGCATGGCCGCTTCACGGCCGGCGTCGGCACGCACTATGCGCCCTCGCTGCTGACAGGGCAGGCCACGCATCAGGCACTGGCCAGCGGCTTCACGGTGGGCATGCGTTTCCATTCCGCGCCGGTGGTGCGTGTCTCCGACGCCAAGCCCGTGCAGCTGGGCCACTGCGGCAAGGCCGATGGCCGCTGGCGCCTGTATGCGTTCGTCGGCCAGAACGACCTGGCGCAGCCCGAGTCCGGCCTGCTGGCGCTGTGCCGCTTCCTGGAGGGCGATGCGGCATCGCCGCTGCGCCGTTTCACGCCGGCCGGCCAGGATATCGACAGCATCTTCGATCTGCGCGCCATCTTCCCGCAGGCCTATACCGAGGTGGCGCTGGAGACATTGCCCGCCTTGCTGCTGCCGCGCAAGGGCGAGCTGGGAATGATCGACTACGAAAAAGTGTTCAGCCCCGATCTGAAGAATGCCGGCCAGGACATCTTCGAGCTGCGCGGCATCGACCGCCAGCAGGGCGCTCTGGTGGTGGTGCGTCCCGACCAGTATGTGGCCCAGGTTCTGCCCCTGGGCGACCACGCTGCGCTGAGCGCCTATTTCGAGTCCTTCATGCGGGCCTGAGAGCCTCAGCCAAGGACTGCCGGTCAGCATCAACGCCTGGAAGGTGTTTCAGGGAGGGCTTGACCCTCCCTTTTTTGCGCCCGGGCAGAGCGAGTGAGCGCTGCTTGCTACGATGCGTGCCTGTGCTCAAGAGGAGAAGACATGCTGCTGATCGTGGGGACGGTGCGTTTGCCATCCGAGAACCTGGCCCTTGCCCGACCTGCCATGCGTGCCATGGTGGAGGCCTCGCGCGCGGAGCCCGGCTGTCTTGAATACGGCTATGCCGAGGATGTGCTGGTGCCGGGGCTGATCCATGTGAAGGAGCTGTGGTCGGATCAGGCGGCGCTGGATGCACATTTCGCATCTGCGCATATCCAGACCTGGCGTGCCGCCTGGCCGGAGCTGGGGATCGGGCAGCGGGATCTGCGGCTCTACGAGGTGCAGGCCCCGCGCGCCACCTGAGCGGGCGGAAGATGCTTGGCGTGAGAGCGCCTAGTTTGAAGCCTGCTGCAGTTTGATGATGTCGACCGAAATTTCCACCGCCGTCACGGCGCAACGGTTTTCCAGCCAGTGCGTGGTGTTTCTGTCTTCGGGCCAGCCAACGCCCGGGCCATAGTCGGTGGCCACGCCATTTCTATGGTCGGTGATGCATCCTTCGAGGATGTAGACCATGCCGGGTCTGTCTTTGTGGTCATGAACCGGGCCGAAGACGCCGCCTGGCGCCATGGTCACCAGGCGCATGCGAAGCTGGCGTCCCGCCATGCCTTCGATCTCGGGGCCCAGGTCGAGCGTGGCCAGCATTTGCACGGCCACCCCCCTGGTCTGGGGGACTTGCTGTTGCTTGGACATTCTTTGCTCCTTCGCGCCTCGTCATGGCCGTTGAAGCGAACCTGTCTTCGCTCAGGCCGGTTGCCAAAAGTGTGATCTCTTGCTGGCGCACAGCAAAGCCAAACCCATGTCATTGGCGTGGCGCATTTTCCATGTCCATTGCTGGGCGGGGAGAGGCGCTGCGGCCTGCACGGCCTGGCACTTGTCCCCGGAGCAGACGCCTGGAGGGTGATTCCCTGACAATGCGCCCATGACTTCCCAAGAACAACCGCGCAACCCGCTGCATGGGCTGACGCTTGAGCGCATCGTTACCGACCTGGTGGATTACTACGGCTGGCGCGAGCTGGGGCGCCGCGTGCCCGTGCGCTGCTTCAATCTGGATCCCAGCATCTCCTCGAGTCTGAAGTTTCTGCGCAAGACGCCCTGGGCGCGCGAACAGGTTGAGCAGCTGTATGTGCAGACCCAACGTGCCGATGAGCGCGAGCAGCAGCGGCGTGCGAGAAGAACCGAGCGGTCCGAGGACTGATCCGGCGCTGGACCGCATCAAGGAGAAATCGCCGTCAGGCGGTTTTCTTGCTTGTGGATACACCCAGCTGGGCTGGTGGCAGGTGAAAAAATGATTCTGCGAGAATTTGTCGTTCCCGCTTCGCTTGTGCTCATGTCAGACACCACATTCTTCACAGCCAGCCAGTACGAAAACATTTGCAACGGCTTGCCGGATCCGACCTTCATCCTGACGGAGTCGGGGCGTTACGCGGCAGTTCTGGGCGGCAAGGACCAGCGCTACTACCATGACGGAACGTCCCTGGTCGGCCAATCCATTGGCGATGTGCTGGCTCCCGTCAAGGCTCAGTGGTTCATTCAGCAGATTCGGGAGGCGCTGAGCAGCCAGAAGATGCAGGTCGTGGAGTATGAGCTGAGTGCGCACGATGTGCTGGGTCTGCCCCTGGAAGGACCTGCCGAAGCGATCTGGTTTGAAGGTCGCGTCAGTGCCTTGGGCGAGCTCTTCTGGGGCGAGAGAGCCGTTGTCTGGGTGGCCAGCAACATCACGGCCAGCAAGCGCATGCAGCAGCAGTTGCAGGAGCAGGCCTTGAATGATGAGTTGACGGGTCTATGCAATCGCCGGGGTTTTATGCGCGAGCTGGCTCAAGCCTATACGGCCCATAGGCTGCAGGGGCGGCCAGCTTGGCTCATGAGCTTTGATGTAGACCACTTCAAAGCCATCAATGATGGTCTGGGACATCCTGCAGGTGACCAGGCACTGCGCGATCTGGCTGCTGCCGTGCGTTGGTTGCTGGCTCCCGAGGATGTGTTCTGTCGTCTGGGCGGAGACGAGTTTGCCATTCTGTGCTGCGATCGCCATATTGCCCAGGTTTCAGGTTTGGCGCGGGAGCTGCTGGAGGCCGGACAGCAGGCGCTGCAGCGGTATGCCACGGGAAGCTCCATGCCTGCATTGAGTGTCGGGATTGCGCATTTCGTGCCGACTGACAGCAGCCTGGAGGCCATCATGCGCCGTGCCGATCAAGCCTTGTACAGCGCCAAGATGCAGGGCGGGCACCGGGCGGTCGTGGCGGATCGGGGCCAGGCGGACCACTGCATTGCTTGAGGTGTGACAGCTGCGGCCAGCCCCCTTGGGTGCCCGGACCAGGCCCGACGAATCAGGCGCCCAGTTGCTGCGCATGGTGGCGCAGATGGTCGTCGACAAAGCTCTGGATGAAATAGTAGCCATGGTCGTAGCCCGTATGCCGGCGCAGCGTGAGCGGCTGACCGGCCTTGGCGCAGGCGGCTTCGAAGGCTTCGGGCAGCAATTGCTTTTCGATCAGGAACTTGTCGGCCAGGCCCTGGTCGATGAGGATGCCTGCCGGGTAGGGGGCGGAGGCTTGCGCGCCCATCAGCTCGCTGGCGTCATGCCTGGCCCATTCGGCCTTGTCTTCGCCCAGATAGCCGCTGAAAGCCTTGTGGCCCCAGGGGCAGTTGAGCGGGTTGGCAATCGGTGCAAAGGCCGAGACCGACTTGAACCGGCCGGGGTGGCGCAGCGCCAGGGTCAGCGCGCCGTGGCCGCCCATGCTGTGGCCGAAGATGCCCAGACGCTGCAGGTCCACGGGCAGCTTGCTGCCGACCAGGGGCAGCAGGTCGTTGAGGATGTAGCTTTCCATGCGCCAGTGCAGCGCCCAGGGCCTGGTGGTCGCGTCCAGGTAGAAGCCGGCGCCCACGCCAAAGTCCCAGCTGTCGGCCTCGCCCGCCAGGCCCGCACCGCGCGGGCTGGTATCGGGGCAGATCAGGGCGATATTGAGTTCGGAGGCCAGGCGCTGGGCTCCGGCCTTGATCATGAAGGTTTCTTCGGTGCAGGTCAGGCCGGCCAGATAGAGCAGGGCCGGGACCTTCTCGCCCATCACGGCCTTGGGCGGCAGATAGACCGAGAACTTCATGGCGAGGCCGATCTCGGAACTATGGTGCTCGTAATAGCGCTGGGCGCCACCAAAGCAGGCGTGGGCGTTTTTGAGTTCCATGGCGCTTACTCCTAAAAGAAAAGCTGCTAGCGCTTGTTTGTAAAGCGATTGCAGCAGTTTTGTATCTGAAATCCAGTCATTTCATGCGTAAGAAGCTATGAAATTGAAAGTACAGGGTATTGCACTAAAGCTGGCACATCCTTGGTAGGGGACAGCAAGCAAGGGCCTGGGCAGCCCCGCCGCCCCGCAGTGATGCAGTCGTCCCCCTTCCGAACAGAGAGGGGGGAAGGCGCGCGGCCGCTTAGGCGCAGCGCCTCAGGGGGGCGTTACTCCGCGTCGGCGTAGTTGACGACCGAGCGAATCGACTTGCCCTCGTGCATCAGCTCGAAGGCTTCGTTGATGTGCTTCAGGCCCATGGTGTGGGTGACGAAGGGTTCGAGCTGAATCTTGCCGGCCATGGCGTCTTCCACCATGCCGGGCAGCTCGCTGCGGCCCTTGACGCCGCCAAAGGCCGTACCCAGCCACTTGCGGCCGGTCACCAGCTGGAATGGGCGGGTCTTGATCTCCTGGCCGGCACCGGCCACGCCGATGATGACCGACTGGCCCCAGCCGCGGTGGGCGCATTCCAGCGCGGCGCGCATCACGTCCACATTGCCGATGCATTCAAAGCTGTGGTCCACGCCCCAGCCGGTCATCTCGACGATCACTTGCTGGATGGGCTTGTCGAAGTCCTTGGGGTTCACGCAGTCGGTGGCGCCAAAGGTCCTGGCCAGCTCGAACTTGCCGGGGTTGGTGTCGACGGCGATGATGCGGCCGGCCTTGGCCAGCTTGGCGCCCTGGATCACGGCCAGGCCGATGCCGCCCAGGCCGAACACGGCCACGGTGTCGCCTTCCTGCACCTTGGCGGTGTTCTTGACGGCGCCCAGACCGGTGGTCACGCCGCAGCCCAGCAGGCAGACCTGCTCGGGGTTGGCATCGGGGTTGACCTTGGCCAGCGAGACGGCGGCAACTACGGTGTATTCGCTGAAGGTGGAGCAGCCCATGTAGTGATAGATGGGCTCGCCGTTGTAGCTGAAGCGTGTCGTGCCATCGGGCATCACGCCCTTGCCCTGGGTGGCGCGCACGGCCACGCACAGATTGGTCTTGCCGCTCTTGCAGAACAGGCATTCGCCGCATTCGGCGGTGTACAGCGGAATCACATGGTCGCCGGGCTTCACGCTGGTCACGCCTTCGCCCACTTCCACCACGATGCCTGCGCCTTCGTGGCCCAGCACGGCGGGGAAGATGCCTTCGGGGTCATCACCGCTCAGGGTGAAGGCGTCGGTGTGACAGACGCCGGTATGGGTGATCTTGACCAGCACCTCGCCAGCCTTGGGCGGCGCGACGTCGATCTCGACGATTTGCAGGGGTTCTCCGGCTTTGAAGGCTACGGCGGCGCGTGATTTCATGGGCAGGTCTTTCTTGGAAGGCTGAGGATGCGGTGGCCGCCCGGGGCAGGGCCGAGGCCTGGCCGGGCGCACCGGTTGTGAAGTGTGAATGTAGGCGATCCCGCAGCCCTATGGAAATTCGTGGCCGCAGATGGAGGCTCTTTGGCCGAATGTCACACGGTTCGCTGGATCGTCTTTCGTCGGCTGGCGATGCCATGAATCCTGAACAATCGCTTTGCACTCCGGCTGAGGCCTCCATCATCGGGGCGGCATGGCCGCCGTCCATCCTGCCGCGGCTGGGCCCTTGAACATCATCAGCAACTTGACCGCGTTCTTGCTGGCGGTTCAGGCTGCATGCGTCGCAGCACTGAAATTTTCGGCATTGCCCGGTATTGCCTGACACTGCCTATGAGCCGGCTGATCCCGCGAGGTTGATAGGGGAGTTCCTCACAATGAAGGGCTGCTCGTCAGGTCTGTCGTCAAACCGTAACCGGCTTGGGTGTGTTGACCGCATCGGCAAATGGGGTCATGGCGCTGGCTTGCCTCGTTCCAGGCAAAGGCGAGGCCGGGGCTGCAAGGCGCGCCAATGATCGGGGGAGATCTGGTCGCCATGCCCGAGTCGGATCATCCCAAGCAGCACAGAGCGTATTGGCGTGCCTCGCGTCTTCCGCTCAATCCTCGTTCGGTATCAGCGTTCCCCATACCGGCAGCTGTGCGCCTGGCGGTGCCGGGCCGTCATAGGCCGGCAGCACCTCAATCGCGGGCTTGCCAGCCTGGCAATCGATGAACCCCCATTGGCTGGGACGGTAGCGCGCCTCGGGGCCGTCAGGGGCTCCGACCAGAAACTCGGCCTGGATGTCATAGTCGATCAAGGGCACATGCAGGCTGGCGATATCGCCCTTGCGGCATTCCAGGTAGGGGCGCTTAGGGTCGACCACCCAGGCGCCATAACCTGGATTAGCGTCGGGATCGAAGTGGAATACCGGGCCGAGGCGCTGGTCGCGGGCAAGCTCCAACGCGCCGTTGCCGATGGCGCTGACCCAGGCGCCCGCGATCTGGACCGGCTGCGCAAAGCGCGCCGCACTCAGTCCTCGCAGACCAAGCGGGCGCTGGCGCTCGCCGTTGTCAAAGGCGTCGTAGCGATTGATCAAGGTGCCTTTGGGGAATAGCTGCTCGCCATAGCGGAAGTCCTCGGGCAGCACAAAGCGCTGTCGGCTCTCGCGATAGTGGGCCCGCAGCGTCACGGCCTTTTCAATCTGCACCAGCTTGCGCGCCAGCACCAGGCCCCATAGGTCGCCGGCCAGGGCCAGTATCGCCACCACCACGACGAGCCAGTGCCAGAACGGCGGACGTTCAGAGGCGGGTGTGCGTCTATGGCGCAGCCACCAGAACAGCCCGCGCAGCAGCAGCCACAGGCTCAGGCCGGCTGCCACCAGGGGGGCGAGCAGCAGCAACAGCATGGGCAGGGTGAAAAGAGGTCCAGGAATCATGGGCAGAAAAAGGAGCAGAAGCCCCGGACTTTAGCAGTGGATGAGCCTGCCAGCGCTAGCTGCCGAGAGGGCTTGCGTATAGTCGAGGCTTGTGCGCTGCAAGTGCCTGCAGCGCTGGTTGTATATGCTCGAACTGCTCTGATTTTTGTATGGAACACCATCACGCTGGCGCCCACCGCGTCGATCTGGTTGTCTACCCCGGCTTCAAGGCGCTGGAGGCCATAGGCCCCATGTCCGTGTTTGACTATGCCAATGTGCATCTGCGGCACAAAGGCCTGCCTGACGGATATGTGGTGCGGGTGGTGGCCTCACAGGCCGGCCTGGTGCCTTCGGATACCTTGATGGGCTTGCAGGCCAGCCATACCCTGGCGCAGGTCGAGGCCGAGGGTACAGGGTGCACGGTGCTGCTGGTGGGCGCGCGCCATATCGAGCAGGTGCTGGCGGCCTCGCCCGAACTGGTGGACTGGGTGGCGCGAGTGGCTCCCGGGGTCGGGCGCATGATCGCGCTGTGCAGCGGCAGCTTTTTTCTGGCGGCAGCCGGTCTGCTCAATGATCGCCGCGCGGCGACGCACTGGAGTGTGGCCGCAGCGCTTGCCCAGCGTTATCCGCGGGTTCAGGTGGATGCCGATGCGATCTATGTGTGCGACGAGATCAAGGACAGCGACGGCATGCGTCAGCTCTGGACTTCGGCCGGTGTCACCGCCGGCATTGATCTGGCGCTGGCGGTGGTGGAGCATGATTTCGGCCATGCGCTGGCACTGCAGGTGGCGCGCGACCTGGTCATGTATCTCAAACGTCCGGGCGGCCAGTCGCAGTTCAGCGTATCCCTGGCCGCGCAGGCTACGCAGCACAGCGCAGTGCGGGCTGCCCAGCAGTGGGTGCTGGAGCATCTGGAGCAGCCCATGCCGCTGGCGCTGCTGGCTGACAAGGCCGCGATGAGCGAGCGTAACTTTCGCCGAGTCTTTCAGCAGGAGACCGGCTGCAGTCCCAGCAGCTTTGTGGAAAACGCTCGCCTGGAGCGGGCCAAGCAGCTGCTGGAGAATCTGGGTTCTCTGCCGCTCAAGACCGTGGCCGCCAAGGTCGGGTTGGGTTCGGAGCAGGCGCTGAGACATCTGTTCGTGCGCAAGCTGGGCATCACACCTGTCGCTTACCGGGAGCGGTTCGGGGACTGATGCGCCTGCGGCATCCTGTTGCAGGCAGCCGGCTATTTGGCATGCCGGTCAGAACAGAGGGCTCTTGAAGAAATCCAGAGCTGCCTTGGCGGCCGCAAAATTGCGCTCGATCTGAGCCTGCTGCTCATCGTGGTGTGCGGTCTTGATGGCAGGCTCGGCGGCGGACTTTGCCCTCTTTGGCGCCACGGCTCTTTGCATGTCGAGGCAGGGTGCATCCAGGCGGGATGCGGGTGCCAGCGCTGGGGCCTTGGGGGCGAGCAGCCGTGTCAGATCCAGCTCGGGATTGAGCTGCCACAGGCAGGACACATAGGTTGCCATGGCAACGGCCGGGTCGCCGCGCTCGATGCGTGCCATGGTGGGCTGGGAAATACCCAGCCGCTGTGCCCACTGCGTCTGTGTTTCGCCCCGACTCTTGCGCTGGGCCACGATGTGCTGGGCCAGCTGCGTTATCTGCAAAAGAATGGCGGGCGGAAACTCTGCGGGACTGGTGTTCTGGCGAGGCATATGCCAATGGTAGGCAAATTTGGGGAGTGCTCAGGGCAAACAGGGCGCTCTTTGCATTGAGTCACCAGTTTTCTTGACTGTCCTACGAAGATGCCAGATCAAGTCTGCAAGCATGGACGGCGATGAATCGTCAACACGGTCTTGGAGTTGCTCATGAAGCTTGTTCACTGGCTCTACACCCTGGCCCATTCGCTGATAGCCCTGCTGTTCGGCCTGGCTGCGTTGTGCCTGATCTGGATGGCCGTCACCAAGGCCTGGGCCGTGATTGCGGCCGGCCTGCAGCCGGAGGCCACGCTGCATGTGGTGGAGGCGCTGGGCATTCTGGCCTCAGGCGTGGTGGCCCTGCAGATTTCCCAGACCGTGATTGAAGAAGAGGTGGTGCGCGACGCCCATATCAGCGGACCGACAAGAGTGCGACGCTTTCTCTCGCGCTTTATGGTGGTGCTGGTGGTCGCTCTTGCCATCGAGGGATTGGTTGCCACCTTCAAGGCCCAGGAGCAGCCCGAGAAGCTGCTGTATTCCGCTGCCCTGGTCATCGCCGTCGGCATGCTCATGGTCGGCTGGGGGGTATTTGTTCACCTGAATCGTTCGGCGGAGGAGCTGGAGCCCGAGGCCATGGAGGAGGCCAAGAGTGAGGACCGCAAGGTCAGCAACGACCGCTGACGCAGAGCGCGTTGCAGACATGGGGCCTGGTGCAATGAAAACGCCCTGAAGAAAGTCAGGGCGTTTTCATTGCTGACTCGGGACTCAGGTCGGCAGCCGGTACAGCGTCCCGTTGAATGCCACGGCGCCGCTGCCATGCAGCGCATCGAGCTGCGTCAGCACCAGCTCGCGTACCGGCGCGGTGACAGCGCTCAGGCCCAGCAGCCGCGTCACCGCAGCGGGCAGCTCGTCGCGCTGGCCGCCCAGGCTTGTCCTGAGGGCCAGGGCAATCGCTGCACGGATCTCGGCTGGCGGCAGGCAATCGATGCGGCGCAGATTGGCCGAGCCTACTTCTGCGCGATTGCGCACCCGCACCGCTCGTCCCGGCAGGTCGAGAAACTCACCCTCTGCGGCCAGTGCCTTATCGGTCAGCAGCGATTGACGTGCCTGCTCCAGCGCATCGCGCACGCGGCTGCCGGCGCGTTGCAGACCCCAGAGCGTACGCATGCGGGTGACCAGCTCGTCAAAATGAATCGGTCCTTCCAGCTCCACCGCGCGGCGCATCAGTTGGGCCAGCTGCGCTGTGGATTGCTGATGCAGCTCTCCGGCTGGAACGGCAAAGCGGGCTTCCTGATAGAGGCTGTCGTCAGGGCCGGAGGCCGATTCCGTCTCGGCGCTGCCGGCATCGGACTGCGCTGCGCGCTCTACGACTTCTGTGGCTGTCTGTGACTGATAAGTGGCTATTGCCGGTTGAGCTGGTTCGGCATCCTTGCGCAGCCTGGCAGCTTCGACGGCAGCCAGCACGCGCTCGGTCTGGGCGCGCGGCTGGCGGAACCAGTCGCAGCCCCAGATGCGCAGCAGCGTCCAGCCCTGGCTCTCCAGCACCGACTGGCGCAGGCGGTCACGGTCGCGCGCGCTGCGGCTGTGGTGATAGCTCATGCCGTCGCACTCGATTCCGAGCAGGTAGCGGCCAGGCTGCTCGGGGTCGACCACGGCCAGGTCGATGAAAAAGCCCGCAATGCCGATCTGAGTCTGCACCTGCAGACCCTGTGCCGTCAGCGCTTCGTACACATCTTCTTCGAGCGGCGATTCCAGATCGCGTCCGCTGACACCGGCCAGGGCCAGCTGGCCGGTGGCCGCGTATTGCAGAAATACCTTGAGCGCAGCCACGCCCTTGCCCTTGCCGCGTTCCAGATCGATATCGTCGGCGGTGATGGACGAAAACACCTCGCAGCGCTGCTTGGCGCGCGAGATCAGTACGTTCAGGCGGCGCTCGCCTCCGTCGGCGCTCACCGGACCGAACCGCATGGGCAGATAGCCCTGCGCGTTGCGCGCATAGGCCACCGAGATGAAGATCACATCGCGCTCGTCGCCCTGCACGTTTTCCAGGTTCTTGATGAAGAAGGGTTCGTTGGGATGGGCGGCAAAAAAGGGCTCGGCCTCGGGCTGCTGGCGACGCAGCAGTTCCAGCTCGTCCTGAATGGCGACTTTTTGCTGCAACGAAAAAGCGGCCACGCCCAGGCTGAGCTGCGGCGACTGCTGTGCGTGCTCCATGATGGCGCGTGCAATGGTCTGGGCCTCGATGCGGTTGATGCGGCTGGCGCCGCTGTCAAAGCGGCCTTCGGGCAGATGGTGAAAGCGCAGCCCCATGCCCGAGCGGGCCGTGTAGGGGCTGGGCACGACGTAAAGGCCGCTGTTGTAGAACTGCTGGTTGGACACCGCAATCAGCGACTGGTGGCGGCTGCGGTAGTGCCAGCGCAGCATGAGCTGGGGCATGCCCTTGGCCAGGCACAGGCTCAGAATGCTCTCCACATCGGCTGCTGTGGCGATGAACTGGCTGGCGTCCCCATTCTCGTCCTCGTCGTCGAAGTCGTCCTGCTCGCTGGTCATGCGCGAGAAAAATCGCGTGGGCGGCAACTGGCGGTCGTCGCCCACGACCACCAGCTGCTTGCAGCGGGCGATGGCTCCCAGCGCATCCACGGGCTCGATCTGGCTGGCCTCGTCAATCACCAGCAGATCGAATTCGACCGAGCCAGGTTCCAGAAACTGGGCCACGGACAGCGGGCTCATCATGAACACGGGCTTGATGGCCTGTACGGCCTCGCCCGCGAGCTTGAACAGCTTGCGCAGCGGCATATGGCCGCGCTTGCGCGCAATCTCGCCATTGAGCACGCCAAGCGGGCCCATGCCGGATGCGCTGCGCGGCACCTGCTCGTAATGCGAGAGTGCCGACTGGGCGCGCGCGAGTTCGATGCGCTCCAGGTCCAGCGCCCGGAACTGGCGCACCTTCTGGCTGTGCTGATCGCCGTTGAAGGCGACCAGCTCGGGGTGGGCCTGCGTGGCCTGGCGCAGCAGCGCCTCGTAGTAAGCGCGCTCGAGGATGGAGGGAAGGGCGTCTAGCGCAATGGATTCATTCTCGAACTGCTGCACCAGGGCGGCCATGCCGGCTGCACGCGCCTGCTCACGGGTGGCGTGGTATGAGGTCCAGTCCAGCAAGGCATTGGGCTCGGCGATCCATTGCCCAAGGCGCTCGCCAAAGTCGGCCAGCGGGACGCGGGCCAGATCGGCGGTGTCAAAGGCTTGCTGCGTATCGAGCCGATAGCCGTCCAGCAAGCTTTGCGCAGAGTCCCCGAATGCCTGCAGCGATGCGCTGGCCCGGGCGGCCAGGTCCGCGCAATGTTCGGGTGATGGCAGCTGGGCAAAAAGCTGGCGGAAGGCGGCGCTACGACCCTGTCCGTCGGGGCCGGCCATCCAGCCCAGCACGGCCTGCAATTGCGCCCAGTCGCTTTGCTCGCCCAGCCACAGGCTGCCAAAGGCATCTGCCCCCTGGGCCTGCTGCTGGCTCAGGGTCTGGCGCAGTTGCTGGGCTTCGATCAGGTTGTCGAGCAGGTTCAGACGCTCTGCATGCGAGCTTGGCAATGTCGTCTTGAGCTGGCCCTTGAGGCTGGCCATCGCCGCGCGGTAGCCGCTGTTGAAAATGCGAAACAGCGAGTCGCCATGTGCCGCAATGCTCTGGCGTGGGGTGTTCCAGTCCGCTGTCCAGGCGGATTCGGCAAAGCTGCTGCGCAGGCTCTGTGCCTTCAGGCTGAACCGTGCGCCGCATTCCACCAGCTTTTGCAACGGGCCCAGGCCCTGATCCCAGATGCTGTTGGCGACGGCCTGCCGGTCTATGGCCGGGGCACTGGCGAGCTGCTGTGCCAGCGTGATCTGCTCATGCAGGGCCTGAATGGACTGTGCCGCAAGCGCGCTCAGGGATTGCGCCAGCAGCTCGCCATCCTGCTGCAACCGGGCCAGCATTGCTTGCAGCGTCGGCAGTTGCTGGGCAAAGCGTTGCGCATCCAGCTTGAGCAGTGCCGGATGGCATACGCCGCGCCACGGGTGCCCGGCCACCGGGCTCACCTTGGACGCCGCCTGGCGCAGGGCCAGGGCAATCTGCTGGCGTGAATGAAAGTCCTCGGGCGACCAGTTCTGTGCGTCTTGCAGCAGATCGGGCAGATGCGCGATCTGCACTGCATCCAGCCGCGCCAGCTGGCCCAGGATCTGGTAGGGCGTGAGTGCGCAGGGCACCAGCGCAAGATGCATGGTCCGGCTGTGCGCGTTGAGCTGCTGCTGCACGCTGCTCAGCTCATGGATGATTTGCTCGCGGTGCTCCACACGCGGCTTGCCCAGGTCGCGCGTGGCCTTGAGTTCCTCCAGCACCTTGCGCTTGTGGGTGTGGTGGCTGTGCAGTTCCAGGCAGGCAGGCCCAAGGCCCACGGATTTGAGGCGCCGGTTCACCACCTCCAGCGCGGCCATCTTCTCGGAGATGAACAGCACTTTCTTGCCGTCGGCAATCGCCGCCGCAATCACGTTGGTGATGGTCTGGGACTTGCCCGTGCCAGGCGGGCCTTGAATGACCAGGTTTTCGCCGCGGCGCACGGCCTCGATGGCCAGTGACTGCGAGCTGTCCGCATCGACCACATGGCGCTGGCTGTCGACGGGGATCAACTGGTCCACATCGGCGTCTTCGGGGAACAGATGTTCGCGAGTCTCGAAGCCGTCCTGCAGCGTGGCGGCAATCAGCGCCTGCCGGTCGAGCCGCTTTTCCGGCGGCCAGGTCGCAGCGTCCAGATCGCGGTACATCAGGAATTTGGCAAAGCTGAAAAAGCCCAGCGTCATGGCGTCGGGCTGCACTTGCCAGCCGGGCTGGGCGGCGGCCATGGTGGCGACCGCGGCCAGATAGGCGTTGGGGTCGAAGTCGTCGCCGGCATTGAACTCGGGCAGCTCCAGGCCGAAGTCGGCCTTGAGCTTGGCGGCCAGCGACAGGTTCTCCGCCGCATCTTCCTGCAACCAGGACAGGGTGAAGCGCTCGGCCGCGCTTTTGCGCTCCAGTGCCACGGGCAGGAGAATCAGCGGTGCAAAACGCGGCTTGTCGGGAGCATTGCGGTCGAACCATTGCAGCTGACCCAGCGCCAGAAACAGGATGTTGACGCCCTGTTCCTCGATGAAGGTGCGGGCATCGGAATACATGTCCAGCAGCCGGCGCTGCAGCTTCTCGCTGGACAGGCGTGTCTGCAATTTCAGGTCGCGATGGCGCTGGGCCACACCGCGCGCATCGAGCTGCTCGTCGACGCTATCTTCGGGCTGGGGCAGGGCGGGGGGGCTTTGTGTCTCTTGGACCTTTGCCTGGTCGGCGGCCGCAGGCCCCTCTTCGGCCTTTGCCGGCGCAAAGCTCATGGCCTTGCTTTCGCCCGCCAGCAGGCGATAGACCTCGTCCGTGCGTTCATCCGAAAAATGCAGCACGCGTGCCGTGGTGGCCTGAGGCAGGCTCAGCAGCCGGTTGCGTGTGGAGAGGTCCAGCAGCGCCTGGCGGCTTTTTTCGAGCTGGCGGGTGATGAGGGCGAAATTCGAGTCTGCGTGCATGGGGCATCAAAAAGCACAGTGAGCTGGCACTTTAGCGCGCTCCCTGGTGCTGATGATGCTGATTGGCAATGTGCGCACTGCGGTTCCGTACCCGTTTTACAAATTGGTCACAGTTTCCAGCCGAACTCCAGCGCAATGAAAGCCGAGCATTGGCCGCAGGTCTTCGGTGCAGCGCGGACCGTAACGCTGTAGCGCTCTCCCTGCCAGCGCACCAGGGCTCCTGCAGCCACCATGACGGGGCGTGTGTAGTTGGTGCGCAAACCGGCATAGACGCCGGAGTGCAGATTGCCAAAATTCAGGGGCGTGTACTCGCCTATGGCGTAGGTGCTCCAGCGGTCGATGCTGTTGCGATAGAAGCCGGCCTGCACGGAGAAATCGCTGGAAAACTCTCGTCTGATACCAAGACCCAGGTTTTCCTCGTTCCATTTCTTGCCATGTTTTCTTTCGCTGAAATGATGGCTGACGGTGTGCAGGTTGATATGCCAGGCGCCCGCAGACTGGCTGGCCTGAGCAGGCTGATTGACCTCGGCGGACTGAGTGGCCTCGGCAGGCGGATTGGCTTCGGCAGTCTGGTTGGCTTCATCGGCCTGGGCTGCGGAGCAGGCAATGACGATGGTCAATCCTGCCAGTGCTTTTAACGATTTCATTGCCGTTCCCCCCGCATCGCTTTACAGGCGCATGCAGACAGGTCAGTGACATCCTTGGCTCGCATTCGCTGCGATGGCAAGGGACCAGGCTTACCAATTTCTATTTAAGAAATTCATGTAAACCATGTTTCTCAATGTCTTTGACTATCGTGTTTTGCGGTGTAGGAATAGCTCTTATCTATTGGTGATTGAATTTCAATTGGGTTTATGAAAATTTGGAGATTTCACTGTCGAAAAAGCGGAAGGAGGGGGCGCGGCTGCGTCCGGCCTGGTTGAAGGCGCTCTCTGTCAGACGCAAAAAAGGCCGCATGGGCGGCCTTTGGATGAGCTTGGGCGAGGGAGTCTCGGCCTTGTTGGCAGCGCTTAATCGGCTGGCTGCTGTTTCGCGGCTGCAGCTGCGGCGCGCAGCTTGTCCTTCTTGCTGGGTCTGCGACCCTTGATACCTCCGTTGCCATCTTGTGCAACCGGCGGTGGAGGCACGGCTTCGGTGGGCTCAAAGCCCTGAATTTGCTCCAGAGCGATTTCGAGCTGGTTGCGCTTGCAGATCAGTTTCCAGTGTGCGGTTTCTGCGGGGGGAACAAAGGTAATAGCGGAACCCACATGTCCTGCGCGACCCGTGCGGCCAATTCTATGAATATAGTCGGCGGCCGAGCGGGGCAGGTCGTAGTTGATGACCGTGGGCAGCTGTGCGATATCGATGCCGCGCGCGGCCAGGTCGGTGGTGATGAGCAGTTGCCAGCGCTTGGCCTTGAACTGGTCGAGCACGTCCTTGCGCGCACCCTGGCTCATATCGCCGTGGAAGGTGGTGGCGTAGATGCCTGCCTTGTAGAGCTTGTCGGCCAGCATTTCGGCGGTGTGGCGCTTGGCGACAAAGACCAGGGCTCGCTCCCATTCGGGCTGGTTCTCGCCCTCCTTGACGAGCAGGCGCAGCAGCTGGGTGCGGCGGGTGCTGTCCACGGCAATGGCGCGCTGGCTGATGTTCTCGGGGCTGGTCGAGTGCTCGGCGGCTTGGTCGGCATCGACCTGCACGCGAACGGGGTCGTGCAGCAGGCGGGTGGCCAGCGCCTCCACGTTCTGCGGGAAGGTGGCTGAGAACAGCAGGGTCTGGCGTTTGGCGGGCAGCAGGGCCAGCACGCGGTTGAGCTCTTCGGCAAAGCCCTGGTCCAGCAGGCGATCGGCCTCGTCCAGAACCAGATGCTGCACCGCGTTCAGGCGCACGGCATTGTGTTCCACCAGATCCAGCAGGCGGCCCGGTGTGGCGACCAGAAAGTCGGCGCTGCCACGCAGCTGCATCATCTGCGGGTTGATGGAGACACCGCCATAGACCACGCGGCTGCGTGGTTGCTCACGCAGCTGGCGTGTGATGTCGCTCAGGCTTTCATGAACCTGCAGGGCCAGCTCGCGCGTAGGCACCAGAATCAAGTTGGCCAGCGGCCGCACAAAGCCGGTGTGGCCGCGCTTTTGCGCCAGCCAGGTCTGCAGCAGGGGCAGCAGATAGGCCATGGTCTTGCCCGAGCCCGTGGGCGCGCAGGCCCAGAGATCGCGCCCGGCCAGCACGGCGGGGATGGCCTCGGTCTGAATCGGCGTCGCGTCGCGCAGACCCAGATCGAGTGTGGCATCCAGAAGCTCGGCGCGCAGGCCTAGGGGGGCAAAAGACATAGAAGAATCAATAGCGGTGTGCAGGAGGCGCATTGTGCGGGAATTGCCGCGTCGCAGCGGGGCGCAGGGACAAGTGCGGCGGCAGGCTACATTCGGAGGATTCCAACCATAGAGGAGCGCAAATCATGATTCAGGCCACGCATCAAGCCATTGTCATGACGGAATACGGAGGCCCCGAGGTTCTGAAGATCGCCTCGGTCGCTTCGCAGTCACTGGCGGCCGGTCAGGTGCGCGTGCAGCACACGCGCATTGGCGTGAATTTTCATGATATCTATGTGCGCTCGGGGCTTTACAAGACGCTGGCACTGCCGGGCACGCCCGGCATCGAAGCCGTGGGGGTCGTGGTCGAAGTGGCGGAGGGCGTGACCCGCTTCAAGCAAGGAGACCGGGTCTGCTATGTCTCTGGCGCCTATTCCATCTACGCCGCCGAGCGCGTGATTGCGGCCGACGAGCTGATTGCCGTGCCCGATGACCTCAGCGACGCTCTGGTCGCATCCAGCCTGCTGCGCGGGCTGACCGCCGATGTGCTGCTGCACCGGGTGGCCCGGGTAAGTCAGGGCTCGCGGATTCTGGTGCAGGCCGCCGGTGGCGGCATGGGGCAGATTCTGAGCCAGTGGGCCACGCAGCTGGGAGCCATGGTGATCGGTACGGCGGGCAGCGATGCCACGGCAAAAAAGGCCGATCAGGCCGGCTGCGTGGAGGTGATCCGCTATCGCGGTGCGGGCGCCCAGGATGTGGCTGCGCGCGTGCAGCAGCTGACTGGCGGCGAAGGCGTGGATGTGGCTTATGACGGCGTGGGCAAGGACAGCTTTGACGCCTCGCTGGCCAGTCTCGGCATCGGCGGCCAGTTGGTGATGTACGGGCAGTCTTCCGGTCCGGTGCCGCCGCTGGAGATTGCGCGTCTGGCCGCGAAGTCGAACAGCGTGTGCCGGCCCATGGTGTTTCACTTCGTCAAAAAGCCCAAAGAGCGCGATGCCATGGCCGCCCGCCTGTTCGAGGCGCTGCGCAAAAAGCATTTCCGCATGGGCGAGCCGCAGGAGTTTGCGCTGGCCGATGCGGCGCAGGCCCACAGGCAGCTGGAGGCGCATGGCGCCCAGCAGCCCATTTTGCTCGTGCCTTGACGGGGGCCATCTGCGTCAGCGGTCTTGCTGCGCGCCGGCTTGGGGTCGTGGCAGATAGACCTCGTGCCACAGGCTGACTTTTCCATGCTCGTCAAAGCGCATGAGCAGCATGGCGACAAAGTGCTGGGTGCTGCCATCGGTCTTGGTGATGCATACATCCATGGAAAAGACCACGGAGTCCTCGTCGGCCGTGGTGTGCCGGATGTCGTAGCGAATGCCTTCCATGTCCAGCTTCATGCCTTCGAGAAATTCGCGATAGCTCTCGAGGCTGGCAGCATAGTGGCGGCCGTTAGGCTCGACCACGAATTGCTCGGCAAAGCACTCGGCGACCTGCTCGCGGCTCAGCGTGGTGTGACGGTTCAGGTGGCGCTGGTTCCAGTCGAGCACGGCATGGGCCAGCTCCAGATTGCGTTGTCGTTTTGCATGCATGGGAACGAGTATGAAAAATGGATGGCAGGACTGGCTCTGATTGCGGTTCAGGCACGGGCCATGAATTTCTATAGCGGCTAGCGCTTTGTATCAAAGGATACTGGGGTGATTTAAGGTTGAAATCAACCTGTGTCTTGCGTAACCAGCTATGGTTTTACCAAGGCTGAGGTCGATGGATCAAGTAAAAAAGCCCGCGGACTTTGCAGTCTGCGGGCTTTTTGCCACCATCGGGCCCGGAAATCCGGGCCTGGGTGCGCCGATCAACGCTGAGCGATAGGCTTGACGTCGCGCGACACGGAGCCGGTGAACAACTGGCGGGGACGACCGATCTTGTACTCGGGGTCGGCCATTTGTTCGTTGAGCTGAGCGATCCAGCCCACGGTACGGGCCAGAGCGAAGATGCCGGTGAACAGGTTGACGGGGATGCCGATGGCTCGCTGCACGATGCCGGAGTAGAAGTCCACGTTGGGGTAGAGCTTGCGCTGGACGAAGTAGTCGTCTTCCAGTGCAATCTTTTCCAGCTTCTTGGCCAGGGCGAACAGGGGGTCGTTTTCCAGGCCCAGCTCGGCCAGGATTTCGTTGCAGGTTTCCTGCATCAGCTTGGCGCGGGGGTCGTAGTTCTTGTAGACGCGGTGGCCAAAGCCCATCAGCTTCACGCCGCTGGTCTTGTCCTTGACCTGTTCCATGAACTCGCCGACCTTTTCGATGCCGCCGTTGGCCTGGATGCCTTCCAGCATGTTCAGGCAGGCTTCGTTGGCGCCGCCGTGGGCAGGGCCCCACAGACAGGCCACGCCAGCGGAGATGGCGGCAAAGGGGTTGGTGCCCGAAGAACCGCACAGACGCACGGTGGAGGTCGAGGCATTTTGCTCGTGGTCGGCGTGCAGGATGAAGATGCGGTCCAGAGCGCGCTCAACCACGGGGTTGACCTTGTACTCTTCGCAGGGGTTGCCGAACATCATGCGCATGAAGTTGCCGGCATACGACAGGTCGTTCTTGGGGTACATGTAGGGCTGGCCCATACCGTACTTGTATGCCATGGCGACCAGAGTAGGCATCTTGGCGATCAGGCGGATCGCAGCGATGTTGCGGTGCTCTGGGTTGGTGATGTCGGTGCTGTCGTGGTAGAAGGCCGACATGCCGCCCACCAGACCGGTCAGCACGGCCATGGGGTGTGCATCACGACGGAAGCCGCGCAGGAAGAACTGCATCTGCTCGTTGACCATGGTGTGCTTGGTCACCAGCTCTTCGAAGTTGGCCTTTTCCTTCTCGTTGGGCAGCTCCCCGTACAGCAGCAGGTAGCAGGTTTCCAGGAAGTTGCAGTTCTTGGCCAGTTGTTCGATGGGGTAGCCGCGGTACAGCAGCTCGCCCTTGTCGCCATCGATGTAGGTGATGGCGGATTGGCAGGCGGCGGTAGAGAGGAAGCCCGGGTCATACGTGAACATGCCAGTCTGGGCATAGAGCTTGCGGATGTCGATCACATCCGGGCCGATATTGCCCTGGTACACCGGCATTTCCACACTGGGAGCGCCATTGCTGAAAGACAGCGTTGCTTTGTTGTCAGCGAGTTTCATTTCCAAACTTCCTTCTCTAGTTTGCCTAGCCTACTGGGGACAGTTACCGGGCTGGCGCTTGCGCACCATCTCCAGCACTTCCCTGACTTCTTGGGTATCGAGTTGTCCTTCAGGTTCCTTGCGACGCAAGAAAAGATCCATCAGGTCGTTGTCTGCCAGATCCATCAAGGCAGACAGGCCAGTCGCGTGTCTCCGCGTGAGCTGGCTTCCGTAGGTGGCGAAGAACTGCTCGATGAACAGATCGTTCTCAACCAGGCCACGGCGGCTGCGCCACCTCAGCAGGTCGCGCTCACGTTCGTCGAGCAGAGTATTCGTCATCAGCATCAGACGGTTCGACGAACCATCAGCTCCTTGATCTTGCCAATGGCTGCGGTGGGGTTCAGGTGCTTGGGGCACACGTCCACGCAGTTCATGATGGTGTGGCAGCGGAAGAGGCGGTAAGGATCTTCCAGATTGTCAAGGCGCTCGCCCGTGGCTGTGTCGCGGCTGTCCGCGATGAAGCGGTAAGCCTGCAGCAGACCGGCCGGGCCCACGAACTTGTCGGGGTTCCACCAGAACGAGGGGCAGCTGGTGGAGCAGCTGGCGCACAGAATGCACTCGTACAGGCCGTTGAGCTCTTCGCGCTCTTCGGGCGACTGCAGGCGCTCCTTGCTGGGCGAGGCGTAGACATCGCTTTGCAGGTAGGGCTTGATCGAGTGGTACTGCTTGAAGAACTGGGTCATGTCCACGATCAGATCGCGGATGACGGGCAGGCCGGGCAGGGGCTTGAGAACGATGTCGCCCTTGAGGGTGTTCATGTTCGTCAGGCAGGCCAGACCGTTCTTGCCGTTGATGTTCATGGCGTCGGAGCCGCACACGCCTTCACGGCAGGAGCGGCGGAAGGCGATGGAAGGATCCATGGCCTTGAGCTTGACCAGGGCGTCCAGCAGCATGCGCTCGTGACCGTCCAGCTCCACTTGCACTGTTTGCATGTAGGGCTTGGCGTCTTTGTCCGGATCGTAGCGGTAGATTTTGAATGTGCGCTTCATTTTGATCTTCTCTCGTGGGCTGCTGAATTAGAACGTGCGGACCTTGGGAGGAACGCTGGCAACGGTCAGGGGCTTGAGGTTCACAGGCTTGTAGGTCAGGCTGTTGGTCGCGCTGTCCCACAGTGTGTGCTTGAGCCATTCCTTGTCGTTGCGGCCCAGGGGGAATTCGGCGTGGTCGGCAGGGTGCTCGTAGTCGTACACGGTGTGTGCGCCACGGCATTCCTTGCGGGCTGCGGCCGAGGTCATGGTGGCTTGTGCCACTTCGATCAGGTTGTCCACTTCCAGGGCTTCCATGCGAGCGGTGTTCCACACCATGGACTTGTCCTTCAGGGTCACGGAGCCGACCTTCTCGCGGATCGCATTGATCTTTTCCACGCCTTCGTCCATGCTCTTTTGCGTGCGGAACACGCCAGCATGAGTCTGCATGGATTGACGGATCTCGCCGGCGACGTCCTGGGCGTACGTGCCGTCCTTGGAGTCTTGCAGCTGGTTGAGGCGGGCCAGGGTGCGGTCAGCGCCGTCGGCGGGCACTTCGTGGTGAGCGCCGAAGCCGTTGACGAATTCCACGATGTGCTTGCCGGCAGACTTGCCGAAGACCAGCAGGTCCAGCAGCGAGTTGGTGCCCAGGCGGTTGGCGCCGTGCACGGACACGCACGAGCATTCGCCCACGGCGTAGAGGCCGTTGACCACATTGTTCTGCTGACCGTCCCAGACCACGACCTGACCGTTGATGTTGGTCGGGATGCCGCCCATCTGGTAGTGGATGGTGGGAACCACGGGAATGGGTTCCTTGGTGATGTCCACGTTGGCGAAGTTGTGGCCGATTTCTTCCACGGAAGGCAGACGCTTGCGGATGGTTTCGGCACCCAGGTGGTCCAGCTTCATCAGGATGTAGTCCTTGTTGGGACCGCAGCCGCGACCTTCCTTGATTTCCTGGTCCATCGAGCGCGACACGAAGTCACGCGGTGCCAGATCCTTCAGCGTGGGAGCGTAACGCTCCATGAAGCGCTCGCCTTCGCTGTTCAGCAAGATCGCGCCTTCGCCGCGGCAGCCTTCGGTCAGCAGCACGCCGGCACCGGCCACGCCGGTGGGGTGGAACTGCCAGAACTCCATGTCCTGCAGAGGAATGCCTGCGCGAGCAGCCATGCCCAGGCCGTCACCGGTGTTGATGAAGGCGTTGGTCGAAGCCTGGAAGATGCGGCCGGCACCGCCGGTGGCCAGCAGCACGGCCTTGGCGTGCAGCTCGTACAGGTCGCCGGTTTCCAGCTCCAGTGCGGTCACGCCGACCACATCGCCCTGGGTGTTGCGGATCAGGTCCAGCGCCATCCACTCCACGAAGAAGTTGGTCTTGGACTTGACGTTCTGCTGGTACAGCGTGTGCAGCATGGCGTGACCGGTACGGTCAGCAGCGGCGCAGGCGCGTTGCACGGGCTTTTCGCCGTAGTTGGCGGTGTGGCCGCCGAAGGGACGCTGGTAGATGGTGCCGTCGGCATTGCGGTCGAAAGGCATGCCGAAGTGCTCGAGCTCGATCACGACGTTTGGCGCTTCACGGCACATGAACTCGATGGCGTCCTGGTCGCCCAGCCAGTCGGAGCCCTTGATGGTGTCGTAGAAGTGATAGTGCCAGTTGTCTTCGCTCATGTTGCCCAGCGATGCGGACACGCCGCCTTGAGCAGCCACAGTGTGCGAGCGAGTGGGGAAAACCTTGGACAGCGAGGCGACGGACAGACCGGCGCGCGACAGTTCCAGCGCAGCGCGCAGGCCGGAGCCGCCGGCACCGACGATCACGACGTCAAACTTGCGCTTGGTGATATTTGCTTTGGAGTAGCTCATTCTTAACCTTCAATCGTGGAGACTGTGTCTCAATCAGAGACGCCACAGAACCTGGATGCCCCAGCCGATGCAGCCGACCAGCCAGACAATGGTGACCACTTGCAGTGCAAGGCGCAGGCCCACGGGCTTGACGTAGTCCATCCAGATGTCACGCACGCCGATCCAGGCATGCCAGCCCAGAGCCACGAAGAGGGCCAGGGTCAGAAACTTCATCCACTGGGGAGCAAAAATGCCGGCCCACTGCTCGTAGCCCACGGGGCCGCCGACCGTCAGAAAGCGCACCAGCAGCACAACGGTGTACAGCGCCATCAGGACGGCGGTAGAGCGTTGGGCCAGAAAGTCGCGGGTGCCATAGTGCGCACCGACAACGGTGCGCTTGGAGCCGTAATTCACGGACATGGTTGTTTCCTTATCGTGAGGTGTTATTGACTGGGCGCTGATCAGTACAGACCAAACAGCTTGGCGCCAAGCACCACGGTCAGGGCAACGCTGATGCACAGCACGACTGCGGCGGTGGATTTGCCGGTCTGCTTGTTCACGGCATGGTGGTTCACGTCCATCACCAGATGGCGGACACCTGCGCAGAAGTGGTGCAGATAGGCCCAGATCAGAGCCAGGCAGACAAGCTTGGCAAACCAGCCAAAGGGACCTGCGAATACCGACGTGAAGGAATCAAACGAAATTTCCGACGAGATCGAGTTGTCGAACATCCAGATGATGAACGGCAGCAGGATCGCCATCAGCAGGCCGCTGACGCGGTGCAGGATGGACACAATGCCTGCCAGGGGCAGGCGATAGGTCGGTAGGTCCGAGAAGAAGTTGATATTGCGGAACTCTGGCCGCTGTTTTGCTTTTTGCTCTGTCATGGCAGGGTACTTTCGTGGATGTAACTGCGTTGTAATCGCTAGTGCGAAGCGACACAAAATTCTATTGCAATGCAGCAGAATCCGTTAGCCGAATTTGCATAGCAGATGATTGGGCTCTGTTGCAATCAACGCTTTTACGGGGGGATTCAGTTCAAAGCATTGCGGTAATGATGGGTGTCGGTGCGGTACAGGCCGCGCCGTAACTCCATGGGAACATCGTTGTATGTGTAAGCAGTTCGCTCCACGCTGAGCAGCGGCGTGGTGCTGGGGATGTTCAGCAGCTGGGCTTGCTCGGCATCCGGCAGAACGGCGCGAATTTTCTCGTCGGCCCGAACCATGCGCACGCCATAGACCAGCTCGAACATGGCGTAGGTGGGGCCCTGGTAGCTGGACATCTGCTCCGCCGTCAGCCCCTTGAAGGCGTTGCCAGGCAGCCAGATGTCCTCCAAAATAGTCGGGATTGCGGCAAAGGACAGGGTGCGGCGCACATGCATCACGGCGTCGCCGGTGCGCAGGGCCAGGGCGCGGGCCACTTCGGCGGGCGCGCGCAGGCGGCGGCACTCCAGGATGTGGCGCTCTGCGCGGCCTTCGCCCTGCAGGTCGCCGGCATCGGGGCGCAGATTCAGAAAGCGGTACTGCACCTGCTGGGCGGCGTGAGTGGCCACGAACGTGCCCTTGCCCTGGCGGCGCATGACCAGATTTTCGGCGGCCAGTTCATCGATTGCCTTGCGCACCGTGCCCTGGCTGACCTTGAAACGGGCTGCCAGCTCCATTTCACTGGGGATCAGTTCTCCGGGGCGCCATTCGCCAGCTTCCAGGCTTTGCAGGATCAGGCCCTTGATCTGCTGGTACAGAGGACTGAAGGCCGGGGTGGAGACGCCGGCGCCACCGCTATGGCTGGCGTTGTTGTCCGGGGCTGTGTTGTGAGGGCTCGGCATAGTTGGTTTTGAAGGTATCGCCTCCGCGATGCGATGCACAAAAAACAGTCGATTTGACTCTGGTCGCTAAGTGAAGATCATATCTTATATAAGACATAAGACAAATTGACCGGGCTTTGATTTCAGCAGTACACTTGCCGCATGTTTGCGGAGCTTGCGCTACTGGTGGTTACGCTGGTGCAACCTGGCGCCCATAACATCTCACTTTTTTCCAATCTTGGAGTTTCACCATGAGCAAGAAGCCCGTCCGTGTCGCCGTTACCGGCGCAGCTGGCCAAATCGGTTACGCCCTGTTGTTCCGCATCGCCTCCGGCGAAATGCTGGGTAAAGATCAGCCCGTTATTCTGCAACTGCTGGAAATCCCCGACGAAAAGGCTCAAAACGCTCTGAAGGGCGTGATCATGGAGCTGGAAGACTGCGCCTTCCCCCTGCTGGCCGGCATCGAAGCCCACGCCGACCCCATGACCGCCTTCAAGGACACCGACTACGCTCTGCTGGTGGGCGCCCGTCCTCGTGGCCCCGGCATGGAACGTGCTGACCTGCTGGCTGCCAACGCCCAGATCTTCACCGCCCAGGGCAAGGCTCTGAACGCCGTGGCTTCGCGCAATGTCAAGGTTCTGGTTGTGGGCAACCCCGCCAACACCAACGCCTACATCGCCATGAAGTCGGCTCCCGATCTGCCTGCCAAGAACTTCACCGCCATGCTGCGCCTGGACCACAACCGCGCTGCTTCCCAGCTGGCTGCCAAGGGCGGCTTCAAGGTTGGCGACATCAAGAAGCTGACCGTGTGGGGCAACCACTCGCCCACCATGTACGCCGACTATCGCTTCGCCACCGTGGACGGCAAGTCCGTGAAGGAAGCCATCAACGACCAGGAATGGAATGCCAACGTGTTCCTGCCCACCGTGGGCAAGCGCGGCGCAGCCATCATCGCTGCTCGCGGCCTGTCGTCGGCTGCTTCGGCTGCCAACGCTGCCATCGACCACATGCGTGACTGGGCCCTGGGCTCCAACGGCGAATGGGTCACCATGGGCGTGCCTTCCAACGGCGAGTACGGCATCCCCGCCGGTATCGTGTTCGGCTTCCCCGTGACCACCACGGCTGACGGCGAATACAAGATCGTCGAAGGTCTGGAAATCGATGCCTTCTCGCAAGAGTGCATCAACAAGACACTGGCTGAGCTGCAAGGCGAGCAAGACGGCGTCAAGCACCTGCTGTAATCAGCGCAAAACCTATGCAAGACTGGAACCCTGCGCTGTATCTGCGCTTTGCCAATGAGCGCACGCGCCCTGCGGCAGAACTGCTGGCAAGAGTACCTTCCAGCTTGCATTCACCCGCTCGCAGCCTCCGCATCGTGGATCTGGGCTGCGGGCCGGGTAACTCCACCGAACTTCTGGTGGAGCGGTTTCCCGGCGCCGATGTGCTCGGTGTCGACAATTCCGAAGCCATGCTGGAGACTGCGCGCAAGCAGTTGCCGCAGGCCAGGTTCGAGGCCGGTGATATTGCCTCCTGGGCACCTGCCGAAGGCGAGCCAGCACCTGATTTGATCTATGCGAATGCCTCCATCCAGTGGGTGGGCGAGCATGAGAGCCTGATTCCACGTCTGTTTTCGCTGCTGGCACCTGGTGGCGTGCTGGCCGTGCAGATGCCTGACAACCGTCAGGAACCCTCGCACCGAAACATGCGCGAAGTCGCGCAACTGCCCCGGTTTGTGGCGCACATCGGGGATGCGAGCAAGGTGCGTACCGAGATTTTGCCCATAGGGGTGTATTACGACCTGCTGGGGGCACCCCAGCCGGCTGCTCCCTCGAATGAGGCCGCGAGCGTGGATGTGTGGCACACCGTCTACCAGCATCCCATGGACTCGGCCGCAGCGATTGTGCAGTGGCTCAGCAGCACGGGCCTCAAGCCTTTCGTGGAAGCTTTGCCCCGGGAGCTGCAGGCCGAGTACCTGGCCGAGTATCAAAGCCGCATCGATGCGGCTTATCCGGAGCGAGCCGACGGCAAGCGTCTGCTGGCTTTTCCCCGACTTTTCATGGTGGCTCAGCGCAAGTCATGACGAAAGAACTGCTTCATCCCGCCACCGTGCTTCTCGATGCTCAGGGTGGCGCTCAGCGTCTGCCCGTCTGCGATCACTACAGCGGCGTGGAAGCGCGCATGCGCAAAAGCCTGCAGCTGCAGGCAGAGATGATGCAGGAGTTCGGTACCTGCGTGTTCGACGTGACGCTGGACTGCGAGGACGGCGCTCCCGTCGGCCGGGAGGCCGAGCACGCGCGTCTGGTGGTCGAGCTGGCGAATGGAGCGGCTCGAGGCGCGCGCGTGGCGGCCCGGGTGCATGCGGTGGAGCATGCTCATTTCCAGGCGGACATGGACATCATCGCCGGCGGCGCGGCAGACAGGCTCTGCCACATCATGATTCCCAAGGTGGAGTCTGTGGATGACGTCATCAAGGCGCAAGCAGCCCTGCAGCGCGCGACAGACAAGCGTGTGCCGCTGCATGTCTTGATTGAGTCTCCTGCTGCCGTGCAGCAGGCCTTCGACATCGCCGCACATCCGGCCGTGCAAAGCATTTCCTTCGGGCTGATGGATTTCGTCTCGGCCCATGGCGGGGCCATCCCCGCGTCCGCCATGACGGCACAGGGCCAGTTCGAGCATCCGTTGGTCGTTCGTGCCAAGCTGGAGATCGCGGCAGCCTGCCATGCCCATGGCAAGGTGCCGTCGCACTGCGTTGTCACTGAATTCAGGAATCCTGACGCTTTGGGCGCTTGTGCGCAAAAAGCCTCGCGTGAGCTTGGCTACACACGCATGTGGAGCATTCATCCTGACCAGATTCGCCCGATTCTGCGTGCATTTGCGCCAGCCGAAGACGAAGTTCTACAGGCGGCACAAATACTTACCTCTGCAGCGGTGCAGAATTGGGCGCCCATCAGTTTTGGTGGTGTACTACACGACCGCGCGAGCTACCGCTATTTTTGGCAGTTGCTGGAGCGCGCTCACCAGACGGGGCAGGTCTTGCCGGTTGAAGTTCAACCCTGGTTTGCCCCGGCCTCAATCCGTTGAACTCATAACAAGTCTGCAGGAGCTAATTCCTATGAAGACCCTGATCGCCACTTTGATGATTGCCGCTCCCCTGGTCGCAATCAGCCACTCTGCCGTGGCAGAAACCGCTCCCAAGGCCAAGGCTGCCGCCGCCAAGAAGGCTCCCGCCGCCAAGAAGGCAACCACTACTTCCAAGAAGGGCAAGGCTGCCGCTGCCGTAGTTGCAGGTGGCGCGGGTGCTGCCGCCGCCGTGGCCGCCGGCCCGGCTTCCGCCGCACTGGGCACGGAAGAGCTGGCCGTGGCCGAGCGCGTGCACAAGGGCCGCATTGCCTGCGAGCTGGGCGCCTATGTGAACGTGAACGCCGACGCAGCCAACCCCGGTTACTTCATCGTGGACGGCCGTGGCTTCAAGTACCACATGTCTCCCGTCAAGACTTCCACGGGCACCGTGCGCCTGGAAGACAAGGCGGCCGGTGCCGTGTGGCTGCAGATCGCCAACAAGTCCATGCTGATGAACCAGAAGGCCGGCCAGCGTCTGGCGGATGAGTGCATGAGCCCCGAGCAGCAGCAAGTGGCCGAAGCCATCCGCAAGAACCCACCTCCCAGCCTGCTGGACAGCAAATAAGTCTGGCGAGGCTGAGGGCTGGCGTATCGCACATGCGCCAGTCCTGTAATTCGCGCTCCACGCGCAGCCTTTTTCAAAAAACCATTGGAGAGAACCCATGTTGAAAGCCTACCGTGACCATGTGGCAGAACGCGCCGCACTGGGCATCCCCCCGCTGCCTCTGGATGCCAAGCAGGTCGCCGACCTGATCGAGCTGATCAAGAATCCACCCGCTGGTGAAGACGCATTCCTGATGGATCTGCTGACTCATCGCGTGCCGCCCGGTGTGGATGATGCAGCCAAGGTCAAGGCTTCCTTCCTGGCTGCCGTGGCTCACGGCGACCTGAAGGTGGGTCTCATCTCCAAGGCCAAGGCCACCGAGCTGCTGGGCACCATGGTGGGTGGCTACAACGTGCACCCCCTGATCGAGCTGCTGGACGATGCCGAAGTGGCCGGCGTGGCTGCCGACGCGCTGAAGAAGACATTGCTGATGTTCGACTTCTTCAACGACGTGGCCGACAAGGCCAAGGCCGGCAATGCCAAGGCCAAGGAAGTGATGCAAAGCTGGGCCGATGCCGAGTGGTTCACTTCGCGTCCCAAGGTCGAGGAAAAGATCACCGTCACCGTCTTCAAGGTGCCCGGCGAGACCAATACCGACGACCTGTCGCCCGCTCCCGACGCCTGGAGCCGTCCCGATATTCCTCTGCACTACCTGGCCATGCTCAAGAACACGCGTCCCGACGCGGCGTTCAAGCCCGAAGAAGACGGCAAGCGCGGCCCCATGCAGTTCATTGAAGACCTGAAGAAGAAGGGCCACCTGGTTGCCTACGTGGGTGATGTGGTCGGTACCGGTTCTTCGCGCAAGTCGGCCACCAACTCCATCATCTGGGGCACGGGCGTGGACATTCCCTTCGTGCCCAACAAGCGCTTTGGCGGCGTGACGCTGGGCGGCAAGATCGCTCCCATCTTCTTCAACACGCAGGAAGACTCCGGCGCCCTGCCCATCGAAGTCGATGTTTCCAAGCTGGAGATGGGCGACGTGATCGACGTGCTGCCCTACGCCGGCAAGATCGTCAAGAACGGCGAAACCGTGGCTGACTTCCAGCTCAAGTCCGACGTTTTGCTGGACGAAGTGCAAGCCGGCGGCCGTATCAACCTGATCATCGGTCGCTCGCTGACAGCCAAGGCTCGCGAAGCCCTGGGTCTGCCCGCATCCACCGTGTTCCGCCTGCCCCAGGCGCCCGCTGCCTCCACGGCTGGCTTCACGCTGGCCCAGAAGATGGTCGGCCGCGCCTGCGGTCTGCCCGAAGGCCAGGGCGTGCGCCCCGGTACCTACTGCGAGCCTCGCATGACCACCGTGGGTTCGCAGGACACCACCGGCCCCATGACCCGCGATGAACTCAAGGATCTGGCTTGCCTCGGCTTCTCCGCCGATATGGTGATGCAGTCCTTCTGCCACACGGCGGCTTACCCCAAGCCCGTGGACGTGAAGACCCATCGCGAACTGCCCAACTTCATCAGCAACCGCGGCGGCGTGGCCCTGCGTCCTGGTGACGGCGTGATCCACAGCTGGCTCAACCGCCTGCTGCTGCCCGACACCGTGGGTACCGGCGGTGACTCGCACACCCGTTTCCCCATCGGCATCTCCTTCCCCGCAGGCTCCGGTCTGGTGGCCTTCGGCGCCGCTACCGGCGTGATGCCTCTGGACATGCCCGAATCCGTGCTGGTGCGCTTCAAGGGCGAAATGCAGCCTGGCGTGACCCTGCGCGATCTGGTGCATGCCATCCCTCTGTACGCCATCAAGCAAGGTCTGCTGACTGTGGCCAAGGCTGGCAAGATCAACGAGTTCTCGGGTCGCATCCTGGAAATCGAAGGTCTGCCCGATCTGAAGGTCGAGCAGGCATTCGAGTTGTCCGACGCATCTGCCGAGCGCTCTGCCGCCGGTTGCACGATCAAGCTGAACCCCGAGCCGATCAAGGAATACCTGACATCGAACATCGTTCTGATGAAGAACATGATCGCCGACGGTTACGCCGACGCCAAGACCCTGCAGCGCCGTATCGAGAAGGTCGAAGCATGGCTGGCCAAGCCCGATCTGCTGGAAGCCGACAAGAACGCTGAGTACGCTCACGTCATCGAAATCGACATGTCCGACATCAAGGAACCCATCGTTTGCTGCCCGAACGATCCCGATGACGCCAAGACCCTGTCTGACGTGGCCGGCGCCAAGATCGACGAAGCCTTCATCGGTTCCTGCATGACCAACATCGGCCACTTCCGCGCTGCAGCCAAGCTGCTGGGCGGCCAGCGCGACATCCCCGTCAAGCTGTGGGTGGCTCCTCCCACCAAGATGGACCAGGACGAGCTGATCAAGGAAGGTCACTACTCTGCCTTCGGTACTGCCGGTGCACGTACCGAAATGCCCGGCTGCTCGCTGTGCATGGGCAACCAGGCCCAGGTGCGTGAAGGTGCGACTGTCATCTCGACTTCCACTCGCAACTTCCCCAACCGTCTGGGCAAGAACACCAATGTGTATCTGGGCTCGGCCGAGCTGGCGGCCATCGCTTCGCGTCTGGGCTACCTGCCTTCCAAGGAAGAGTACCTGAAGGAAATGGGCGTGATCGATGCCGACAAGGCCTCCGTCTACCGCTACATGAACTTCAACGAAATCGCCGAGTACGCTGAAGTGGCGGCCAAGATCTAAGCGCTCGGGCGCCAGATGACAGGGCCTTCAGGGGCCCGAACCCCAAAAGCCCGCAGGATGCAAGTCCTGCGGGCTTTTTGCTTTTCAGGCCCTGCGCCGGGCCTGCAGCCGCTGCAGCGCCTGCTGTGTCTCGGCATTTGCGGGAAAGAACGATTCGACGGCCAGCTCCTGCAGTGTCACGTCCACGGGCGTGCCGAAGATGGTGATGGTGCTGATGAAGCTCAGTGTGCCCAGATGGGTGTGCAATTCGAAGGGGACGGCGATGGGGCTGGGCAGAGGGGAGTCATTGTCCTTGGTGAACGGGTAGGCTGCAATCTCGTCATGAAGCATCTGCAGCTCGCTGTCTGCCGTGGCCGCGATCTGTTGCTGCAGGCGGTGCAGCAGATGGGCGCGCCACTGCGCGGAATTGGCCAGGCGTGGACCCAGCCCCTCGGGGTGAAGGCTCAGGCGCAGAACATTCACGGGTGGCTCCAGCAGCCAGGGTGCCACGCCGTCCAGCAGCAGCGGCACGACGGCATTGGCGGCCACCAGGTTCCAGTGTCTGTCCACGGCCAGGGCAGGGCTGGGCTCGTGGCCCTTGAGTACCAGCTCCACGGCTTGGCGCGCGGCCGCCAGATCGGGGTGGTCCAGGGGGCGGGCCTGGTACATGGGGGCAAAACCTGCAGCCACCAGTAGTGCATTGCGCTCGCGCAGCGGCACCGACAGGCGTTCGGCCAGGCGCAGCACCATTTCGCGGCTGGGTTGGGCGCGGCCTGTTTCCACATAGCTCAGGTGGCGCGTCGAGATCTCGGCCTCCAGTGCCAGTCCTTGCTGGCTCAGCCGGCGGTGCTGGCGCCAGTGGCGCAGGTGTTCGCCAAACGGCGCGCGTGCGCCAAGTGGCATAGGCGAGGCATGAAAGGAGGGCGCGGTGCTGGAGTTCATGGCTGCATCGTAGTGGCAGGCCTCACATGCGGCCATGACCTGCGAGGTTATCGACGCAGTGCGCGCGGATGGCAATCATGAACCCCAGCAGCCGACACAGGGTCGGCCGCAGGCCTTCGTCATAGAAAAGGAGTTTCCCATGTCCATTTTTGCTTCTCCCCGGTTTCTGCGCCATGTGATGTGGGCCGATGCGGCTTCCTGCGCCGTCACGGGCGCACTGCAACTGGTTGTCACGCAGACGCTGGTAGATCTGACAGGTCTGCCGGCCGCTCTGCTGACGGGAACGGGGCTCTTCCTGCTGGCCTATGCATCGGCCGCCGCCTGGATGGCGCGTCGCCAGCCACTGCCGCGCACGCTGATCGGTCTGGTGGCTCTTGGCAATCTGGGCTGGGCAATAGGCTGCGCGATCCTGGTGTTTGCCTCCGGGCTGGCGCTCAGTGTCTGGGGTCTGGCCTGGGTGGCGGCGCAGGCCGTCGTGGTGCTGGTCCTGGCCGATCTGCAGTGGGCAGGGTTGCGTGCCTCTCGCCATGCGGCCCGGCAGGAGGCGCATCTCGCGCTTTGAGTGATGCAAAAAAGGATAGCGGCTAGCGCCTGTCATTCTTTGAAATCAGAATGATTTAATACTGAAAACATGGATTGGCAGGCGCTGCAAGCTATGCTTTTTCTTATATTCGCCATGTCTCCGGGCGGATAAGCGGGCCGGGGGAGGCGGAGATAATTCCGTACCGCATAAAATTCACGGTTGCGCCGCGCTGGCGCACTCTTCGCAACCATGGGTTCCCTCGCCCCCATCGACCAAAAAGGACTGTCATGACATCCGCTCATGCCGTGCAGACGCAAGCGTCGCGTGTGCCGTTTTATCTCTCCGTTCTCGTGGCGTTCCATATCGCCCTGGTCATTGCCAGCAACTACCTGGTACAGCTGCCCATTACGCTGCTGGGCTTTCACAGCACCTGGGGCGCCTTCAGCTTCCCCTTCATCTTTCTGGCCACCGACCTGACCGTGCGCCTGATCGGCAAGACTGCGGCGCGACGCGTCATCATGCGCGCCATGCTCCCAGCGCTTGTGGTGTCCTATGTGGTGGGTGTGCTGTTCCACGAGGGCCGCTTCAATGGCTGGGAAGCGCTGCAAAGCTTCAACGGCTTTGTGTTCCGCATCGCACTGGCCAGCTTTGCCGCCTATGTGCTGGGCCAGTTGCTGGACATTCAGGTCTTCGACCGCATCCGCCAGAAAAGCCATTCCTGGTGGCTGGCTCCGGCGGCTGCGTCGGTGTTCGGCCAGGTGCTGGACACGGCAGCCTTTTTCTCGATCGCCTTCTGGCATAGCTCCGATGCCTTCATGGCGGCCAACTGGGTTGAAATCGCCATGGTCGACTATGTCATCAAGCTGGGGGTGAGTCTGCTGTTGTTTGTTCCCGCCTATGGCGTGGTGCTGGCTGCCATCGTGCGCAGCATGAAGGTGCAGGTCACGCCCGCAACGGCAATCCGCTGAGGATGCAGTTACAGGGCATGCCTGGGTGCAGAGGTCTGTCATGGGCGACATGTGCATCGGCAGCGCCAGGTCCTGCAGGCTGCTGCGGCTCGGCCAGGCTGGAGGCGACTAGCGGCAGTCCCGGATGACATTCGGTGATGATGGTCGAGCCGCCCGGGCTTGCTCTGACATGTCGTTTGTCAACGAGTCATTGGGGCGCCACAAGGGCGTGAATTCTGGTGGCGACTCGCTCCGGGAGATGGGGCTGGGCGAGCCTTGCCGGATCGACCATCCGGCAGAAGGCCGCTCCGCCGTCATTGGTGGTGACGGTGGTTTCTGAACTCGTCTCGAGTCCATGAAAAAGGCCGTCTTTCAAGGACGGCCTCAGTATTTCTCCGCGCTGCTCTGCAGGGGCTCAGGTCTGGCTTTGCAGATAGTTCTGCAGTCCGATCTTGTCGATCAGCCCCAGCTGCTTTTCCAGCCAGTAGGCATGGTCTTCCTCGGTGTCCTTGAGCTGGGCCAGCAGGATGTCGCGGCTCACATAGTCGCGGTGCTGCTCGCACAGCGCAACACCTTGCTGCAGACCGGCACGGACTTCGTATTCGGTGTCCAGGTCCTTGCGCAGCATCTCGGGCACGGTCTCGCCGGGCGTGAACTCCTTGGGGCGCATGTCGGGGCGGCCGCCCAGCATCAGAATGCGGCGCAGCAGTGCATCGGCGTGCTGGGTTTCTTCCTGCATCTCGTGGTCCAGGCGCGTGAAGAGCTTGGTGAACCCCTGGTCTTCATAGATGCGCGAGTGGGCGAAATACTGGTCGCGCGCCGCGAGCTCGCCGCGAAGCAGGTCCTTGAGGTAGTCGACGACTTCGGGATGACCTTGCATAGTTGTTGTTCTCGGTGAGTTTTCGAAGCCTGAAGTATCCCGCGACCGGCTTCGGGAATCAAAGGCAGGTATCAATTCCCGAGCGCACGCGCTCTGGATGCGGGCTGTAAGCAGATGCATTCGCATTGCTCGGTGCATATTGTGGCTGATCATTGCGCTTGGCTATGCTCAGCATAGACGGATCAACGACAAAGCAGGGACAGCACTTGGCAAGCCTCCGCAGAGGCTACCCCTGCCCACAGGGCAGGGATGTTCCAGGGCGGCACTGCTTGCAACTGGCTGCGATGATGTCTCGAAAAAATCGAGTGCCCAGCCCGCCTTCCTCAAGCTCCTGCGGTTCTCGGATCGGACAGTCAGGCCGAGACTGCTTCATTGCAGGGGAAACGCTCGGCCCAGTGACGAGCCAAATCAATACGGCGGCACACCCACACGTTGTCGTGCTTCTGGATGTGGTCGAGGAAGCGCTGCAGCGCTGTAATCCGGCCGGGACGGCCCAGCAGTCGGCAGTGCATGCCGATGCTCATCATCTTGGGGGCGTTGACGCCGCTGGCATTGCCCTCGGCGTACAGGACATCGAATGTGTCCTTCATGTACTGGAAGAACGGATCGGCATGCGAGTAGCCCTGGGGCAGGGCAAAGCGCATATCGTTGACGTCCAGCGTGTAGGGCACGATGAGCTGCTTGTGCGTCGTGCCGTCGCTCTTGGCGACCTTCATCCAGAAGGGCAGGTCGTCGCCGTAGTAATCGCTGTCGTAGCTGAAGCGGCCGGCATCGGCCACCAGGCGGTGGCTGTTGGGGCTGTCGCGGCCGGTGTACCAGCCCAGGCCGTGGTCGCCGCCCGTGCCGTACAGCTCTTCAAAGATGTCCACGCATTGCTGCATGTGGGCGCGCTCGATCTCCTCGGGCACGTTCTGGTAGTGAATCCACTTCAGGCCGTGGCAGGCCACTTCGTGACCGAGTTCGTCAAAGGCCTGGGCCAGCTCGCGATGCTTTTGCAGCGCCGTGGCCACGCCGAACACGGTTAGCGGCAGACCGCGCTTCTCGAACTCCTTGAGAATGCGCCAGACGCCGGCGCGCGAGCCGTATTCATAGATGCCGTCCATGCTCATGTGACGGGCCGGGTAGCTGGCGGGATTGAACATCTCCGACAGAAACTGCTCGCTGCCCGGGTCGCCATGCAGGATATGGTTCTCACCGCCTTCTTCGTAGTTCAGCACAAACTGAACGGCCACGCGGGCTTTGCCGGGCCATTCGGGATGGGGCGTGTTGCGGCCGTAGCCAATCAGGTCGCGTGGATAGGAGGCGGTGGAATCGTAAGTCATAGGGATACGGATGAAAGTGCCATCGACAAATCGTTCGTTGGCAAATCGCGGTCGAAGGTCAGGCCTGCTTCCACGTGGTCCAGGTGCAGCTGCATCAGCTGCACCGCATGTTCGGCATCGCCCGCAGCCAGGGCGGTCACGATGTCGGCATGTTCTTCGTGCGAATGCTCGGCCGCCGATGCAGACTGGTACATCAGGGTGATCAATGCGCAGCGGGAAATCAGCTCGCCCAGCAGCTGGGCCAGCACCTCGTTGCCCATGAGTTCGGCCATGCGCACGTGGAAGTCGCCCAGCTGCTCGGTGCGCTGGCCCAGGTCATTGGCTTCCATGGCCTTCCTTTCAGCAGCCACATGCGCTTTGAGCTCCAACAAGCGGGAGGGTGTCTGCTGAGCGGCGAAATTGCGCACCATTTCGGCTTCGAGCATGCGGCGCACGGCAAACACCTGGCGTGCCTCGTCCACCGAAGGCGTTGCCACAAAGGCACCGCGCGTGGGCTCAAGCTTGATCAGCCGGTTCTGTGATGCCTGAAACAAAGCCTGGCGGACCAGAGTGCGGGAAACACCAAAATGATTGGCCAGCTTCTGTTCCGGCAACTTGGTGCCGGGCATCAGTCGATGTTCAACAATTGCTTTGGTCAGACTTTCTGCAATGGACCAGGTGAGTGAGGTTTCCATTGCTTCATCATAGATCTTGAACTCAACACCTGTATACAACGTTGATTGAGGAAAAGCTAGGTGTTCTCCCTTAAGGCGTATCGGGAGTTTCTTGAGGCAATCGCAGGAGAAGAAAGATGGATAGCCCGCCAGGCATATTTAACTTACGCTCCTCCTTCTGCCAGCTCTGCCTCATGCTCTCTGCAGCGCAAGATGTATCACCTGCCATTGCGGGCATGGTCGAATTTATTGACTCTTCCTATCCTCAACTTCGTAACAGCTCGGTCGCATAAAATCAATTTAATGAGTACTCCAGTCATCACCAAAACCAAGATCGCCGAGCGTCTCATAGAGTCGATCCTGACAGCCAAGCTCCGTCCGGGAGAGAAACTTGGTGAACAAGACATTGCGGACTTGTTTCAGGTCAGCCGCACCCTGGTCCGCGAGGCATTGATGCACCTTCAGACCAGGGGGTTTGTGGAGGTCCGCTCCAGGGTGGGCTGGTATGTTGCAGAGCCTTCGTTTGAGGAGGCTCAGGAAACCTATGCAGCGAGGCGCGTCGTTGAGCCAGGCATGCTGCGTGATGCTGGTCAACCCTTGCAGGCAACACTGAAACGCCTGCGCAAGCACATCGCCGAAGAGCGCAAAGCCATTGCCTGTGGGGACGCAGAAGCCCGCAGCTGGTTGCTGGCCGACTTTCATATTTGCTTGGCAGAGTGTCTCGGCAATCGGTTCCTGACTTCTATGATGGTCGATCTCTCGGCACGAACAACTCTGATTTCGGATCTGTACCAGTCGAAGACTGAGGCCAGAGTCTTCAATGACGATCACGCCGCCATTGTTGAAGCGCTGGCGGCTGGAGACAATCTGAGGGCTGAACAATTAATGATTGCTCACATCGATGCATTGGCATCGCGCCTTGATGAAAGCCTGATCGGTCGTCGTGGAGCACGCAACCGACTCCGCTCCATTCTGGCTCCTGAGGATTCGTCTTCAGCCAAATAGGCGTTTCAACGTCGATGGGAGTCCTTGGCGGGATCCAGCCCGGTTGAGCCGCTCGGCCGCTTCGCTGATCTTGAGCTCCCAACACTTTCCGGCAAGCCAATATTGAAGCTGGAAGCGCTTGCCGCTTCCGGGGAGCGATTGAGCTCGCCATCTGTGCCGGTGATGACTTGAGCGTTCGCTGATCGTGCCCGGCAGCATTCATCAAGGAGCCGCCTCGGTCCATGGTGATCATGGCATCGGCGCTACGCCAGTTTCTCGACCAAGACTTGGAATGGCTCGCGTTGCAGATACAGGCCGTCGCGGTTTCAATGAGGGCCATGAAACCACATGGATAGCCATCGCATCGTGGAATGGTCTTCCAGCAAGAATTGCCATTGCCACCGATCGCAACAAAGCGCTCGTCTCCGCATTACCTGCCGAATGGACTATTCATCTATCTCGACTGCTGCCGCACTTGGTGAATGCAGCTGCCAAGGTCTTGCCCTGCATTCCAACTGATCTCAAAGCCATGGGGCACCAGCGCCGATTGCTCATTGGCGAGCGATATTGCAGCGATGGGCAAGGGCTGAGTGCCAGCTTTGCAACAACTGACCGGTGACTACCGGCACTCAATCCAGTGTGATTTCGGCAGTGTTTTCTATGGCCCCTGGATACGCACAGCAAGCTGGCTTTGCTCAGCGCGGATCGTGGAGAAGTTCATAGAAGGATATCTGCGCAAAACAGCCATGATCAAAGTGTAGGTTCCTGCACCTCGTCCAGTGCAGAAATGCACGCCAGGGCTTGCTGCGCCTGCTTGTGACTGTTTGTCCTCCCGCCTGAGGACTCCATCGAACCAATATCTCTGGCCGATAGAACCAGGGTTCCTACTAGCTTCTTGAATTCATGTCTTGTATACATTGCATGCATGTCAGTGATGTGTTCAAAGCATTGCTGAACAAGCTTGCTGACGCAGATGGATATGGGGCAGATTCGCTTCATACGCATCACAGCTCTTCAGCAGCGAAAACATGGCTGCAGGCCTGCGTCGCCCGTAGCCGCTAATAACGGTAGACAAGCATGGCCTCCTCAGCCGAAATGAGGTCATGGCAAAGGGGCTCCACGGAACACCCTGATGGAAGGCGGCATATGAACAACCTAGTACTGGACACCCATGGTGAGTCACTAAACCCGGGGGCCAACACCACAAGCCCAAAGCGAGATAAAGGCTTGCCGGCCGGAGTTTCTCCGGCGCTGTACAACCACGATCTGGCACCAACCTCAAAAGAGGGGCGTACCTGGGGGAGCTACAGTCTGTTCACTCTTTGGGCCAACGATGTACATAGCCTCGGCAACTACGCGTTTGCCATTGGTCTTTTTACGCTTGGGCTGGGAGGGCATCAGATCCTGATGGCGCTTCTGCTGGGTGCGGCATTTCTATTCGTGCTGCTGTCCCTCTCGGGCTTTATGGGGACCCGTACAGGGATTCCCTTTCCGGTGATGAGCCGTATCAGCTTTGGTACACGCGGTGCACAGATTCCTGCATTGATCCGCGGCGGAGTCGCTATTGCCTGGTTCGGCATTCAGACCTACCTGGCATCCATGGTCCTCGACGTGATGCTGATCACGCTGTTTCCCGGCTTGCAGTCTCTGAAAGAGCAAGTCGTACTGGGCCTGCCATTGCTGGGTTGGCTCAGCTTTTCCATCTTGTGGATTGTGCAGGTGCTCATTGCCTGCTGGGGCATGGAGAGCATCCGAAAGTACGAGGCCTTTGCCGGACCTGTAATTCTGCTGACGTTCATTGCCTTGGCAGGATGGATCTTCTACAGCGCCAAGTGGACTCTGCACTGGTCCGCCCCTTTTGAAAGCAGCGGCAAAGCCATGTGGCTGCAGATCCTGGGCGCAGCGTCACTGTGGGTAGCCATCTATGGCACCTTCGTGCTGAACTTCTGTGATTTCACACGGGCAGCTACCTCAAGCAGCGCTGTGGTGAAAGGCAATTTCTGGGGCATTCCGATCAATATGCTGATCTTTGGCTTGATCGTCGTCATTCTGACGGGGGGACAACTTGCCATCGACGGCACGCTGATTCAAAGCCCGACCGACATCGTCCAGAACATTCCCAACAAGCCACTGTTGATGTTGGCCAGTCTTTCACTGCTGATCCTGACCATTGCCGTGAACCTGATGGCAAATTTCGTGGCTCCGGCCCTGGCGTTGGCAAACCTCATGCCCAGGCATCTGAACTTCCGCCGGGCAGCTCTTGTCAGTGCAGTTCTCGGTTTCGTGATCCTGCCCTGGAATCTCTACAACTCTCCACTGGTCATCGTCTACTTCCTGGGAGGGCTGGGTTCATTTCTGGGACCGCTGTTCGGCATCGTGATGGCCGACTACTGGCTGATCCGCAAACAGCGCGTGAACGTTCCGGCGCTCTATACACAGGACCCTGCAGGCCCCTATCACTACCGCAATGGCGTCAACCCCAAGGCAATTCAGGCTCTGATTCCTTCATCCCTGATCTCGCTGCTCTTTGCATTCCTGCCGACGCTGCAATCGCTGTCCCAGTTCTCCTGGTTCATCGCAGCCGGACTGGGCGCCTTGTTCTATTGGATGCTTGCACCGAAAGGTCTCGCCTACGAAGACCAGGATGGCGAAGCCATTTCCGTAGCCTCCGCCAAACACTGAGAAGGAAAGTTGAAAATCATGCGCATTTTGATCGTGAACGTGAACACCACCGAGTCGATGACCCATGCGATTGGCATGCAAGCTCGGAAAGTTGCTGCGCCTGGAACAGAGATAGTCGCGCTGACCCCGCGCTTTGGCGCCGAATCGGTCGAGGGTAATTTTGAGAGCTATCTTGCCGCAGTCGGTGTCATGGATGCAGTGATGAGCTATGGACAACCCTTTGATGCAGTCATTCAAGCCGGCTACGGTGAACATGGCCGCGAGGGCCTGCAGGAGTTGCTGGACGTTCCCGTGGTGGACATCACCGAGGCGGCGGCCACTGCGGCCATGTTCCTGGGCCACAAATACTCGGTGGTCACGACGCTGGATCGCGCTGTGCCATTGATCGAGGACCGACTCAAGCTTGCTGGCCTGGACGAGCGCTGTGCATCGGTTCGCGCCAGCGGCATGGCTGTGTTGGAGTTGGAAACTCAACCCGAGCGCGCGGTTGAAGCGATTGTTCGTCAAGCGGGCCTTGCCGTCAGCGAAGACCATGCTGAAGTCATTTGCCTCGGCTGTGGAGGCATGGCCGAACTGGATGCCAAGATCCGTGAACTGACCGGTGTACCAGTGGTCGATGGAGTAGCTGCGGCCGTGACCATTGCCGAGTCGCTCGTGCGCCTGGGCCTGAGCACCTCCAAGGTCCGTACCTACGCTCCCCCCCGGGCCAAGCGCGTGACCGGCTTCCCATTCGCTAGCCAAGTCGCAGGATGAATTGCCCGGAGTTGTGTCAATCGTCCTGGCCTCTTATTTCCATTCAGACGAGAGTTTCTTGTGGGCAGTCAATGCTGTCTCGAAGAATTCGGCAGTGAAGCGTTGAAGTAGATCCGGGCAGGGCTGCCGGTCGGCGATGATCAGTCCTGACCGGCATCATAGTTCTATCACCGCCTGCTGAAGGCAGGCCAGCAATGCCTGCACCAGCGGATTGGCCGGCGTACGACGCCACATGGCCAGCATCTCCGAAGATGGGTGCGAGCCTCTGAGCGGACGAAACACCAGGCGCGGCATGCCAACGCGCGTCAGCGCCTGGGGCACCAGGGCCACGCCCTGACCCAGCGAAACCAGCGAGATCACCGACAGCCAGTGTCGTACCTCGTGGCGTACTTCGGGTGCAAAGCCATGGGCCAGGCACATCTCGTAGATGCGCTGGTGATAGGTGGGCGAGACCAGGCTGGAGAACAGGATCAGGCGGTCGTTTTTGAGTTCGGCCAGATCGATGGCGGCGCTGGCGTGCAGCGGGTGGTGGTCGGGCAGGCAGACCACGAAAGGCTCTTCCATCAGCAGCCGGCTGGCAATGCCTTCGGGAGGTTGTATGGAGTGGACCAGGGCCATGTCCAGCCGCATTTGCTGCAGGTCCAGGACTTGCTCTGCGCTGTTGGCCTCCAGCATGTCAACGCGCACCAGGGGGTGGTCGTGCTGGAACCGCTCCAGCGCCTGTGGCAAGCCGCGGTACAGGCTCGATCCCACAAAGCCCAGGCGCAGATGGCCGCGCGTGCCCTGGGCCACGTCGCGCGTTTCCTGTGCGGCCTGCTGACTCAGAGCCAATAGCTGGCGCGCCTTGTCCAGCAGATGTTCACCGGCCGCAGTCAGCCGTACGCCCTTGCTGCTGCGCTCGAACAACTGGGCCTGCAGCTCCTGCTCCAACTGCTTGATGGCCACGGACAGCGGGGGCTGGGAGATCGACAGCCGCTGGGCCGCACGGCTGAAATGAAGCTCTTCGGCGAGGGTGACGAAGTAGTGCAGCAGCCTCAGTTCCATGATTTCATGATATTTAAAAAATATTGAGAAAGATTTTAATAATATTTGACGTGAATAGATGAGGGTGCTGAAATTCGTGGCAGTCCTTGCCTCCATTGCTGGCTTTGTGTGCGGTACATATCGCCTGAATTCATCACGGCCCAAACCAGAGACGGCAAGCAAGCTAAGCCCTGTAGCGAGGTTGTCGTCCTCTTTTCGTTGAGAGGGCGCGCAGCGCTTCAGGGGATATTCGAATTCAGCAGGAGACGTTCATGTCCGCCAACGATAAGAGTCAGATGCACGCCTTGGCCCAGGCTGTCCGCGCTGCGGCACATCCCGTGCCTGATCGCCACGGTGCCAATTTCTACGCCACCGATCCTGAGTTGCAGTCGCTGCTGGCGCTTTATCTGCCAGCCGATCTGCTGGCCCATCTGCAGCCCTATCTGCAGCGAATGGGTGAGCTGGCCGGTGGGCGCATCGACGAGCTGGCCGGCATTGCCGACAGGAATCCGCCCACGCTCGAACACCGCAGCCGCGCCGGCCAGGACAGCCAGCGCATCATCAAGCATCCAGCCTATGAAGAGCTTGAGCGCATCGCCTACGGAGAGTTCGGCCTGCAGGCCATCTCGCACCGGGAAGACATGCTGGGCTGGAGCGGCAAGATGCCGCCCATCGTCAAGTACGCACTGACCTTTCTGTTTGTGCAGTCCGAGTTCGGCCTGTGCTGCCCGTTGTCCATGACCGACTCGCTGACGCGCACGCTCAAGAAGTACGGTACCCCCGAGCTGGTGGACAAGTATTTGCCTCAGCTGCTCTCGCTGGATTGGGAAAGCCAGGCCCAGGGCGCGATGTTCATGACCGAGCAGGCCGCAGGCTCGGACATCGCCAACACGCTGACTATGGCGGCCCCGCAGGCCGACGGCTCCTGGCTTCTCTCCGGCGACAAGTGGTTCTGCTCCAACCCCGATGCCGAGTTCGCCATGGTGCTGGCTCGTGTGGAGGGCGGGGCGCCGGGAATGAAGGGCATCTCGCTGTTTCTGCTGCCGCGTTCCCTGGACGATGGCAGCACCAACCGCTACCGCATCATCCGTCTCAAGGACAAGCTGGGCACCAAGTCCATGGCCAGCGGCGAGATCCGTATGGACGGCGCCGTGGCCTATCTCGTGGGCGAGCAGGGCAGGGGCTTTGTGCAGATGGCCGACATGGTCAACAACTCGCGTTTGTCCAACGGTGTGCGCTCCGCCGGCATGATGCGCCGCGCTGTGGCCGAGGCCGAATTCATCGCCCATGAACGCATTGCCTTTGGCAAGCGTCTGGAGCAGATGCCGCTGATGCAGCGCCAGTTGGACAAGCTGCGCGTGCCCGCCGAGCAGGCGCGCACCATGGTGTTCCAGACCGCGCAGACGCTGATGCGCTCCGACGCGGGCCAGCCGGATGCCTATGCCTTGCTACGCATCCTGACGCCGTTGATCAAGTTCCGCGCCTGCCGCGATGCACGCAAGGTCACTGGCGATGCGATGGAAGTGCGCGGCGGCTGCGGCTATATCGAGGAGTGGAGCGATCCGCGCCTGGTGCGCGATGCCCACCTGGGCTCCATCTGGGAAGGTACAAGCAATATCGTCGCGCTGGACGTGATCCGCGCCATCAGGCGCGAAGGCTCGTTGCCTGTGCTGCAGCAGTATCTGCATGGCCTTCTCGAGCATGCCCGTCTGGTGCCCGGTTACCGCCAGGCGCTGGAAGATGCATTGGCCCGTGCCAGCACCCTGGCCCATAGGGCCGCTCAGGACGGCGGCGAAGTGCTGGCCCGTCAGGCCGCCACAGCTCTGTACAACTGCACCACGGCCATCGCCATGGCCTGGGAAGCCGCACAGACCGGCTCGGCCGAGCGCCTGCGCCTGTCGCAACTGGTGCTGCTGCACCGTGTGCTGCCGCGCGATCCGCTGGTCGATGCGGCTGCCGTGCCGGTGCAGTGGCTGGAGTGATTGCCGGCGGCCTTGAAATAAGTAGAAGAAACGGCTGAAGCGCTTCATGAAAAGGCGTTATCGGCTCCCGGATTATTTCTGCAAGGAGACAAATATGCGCAATCACGCAAGAGAGCGCCGAAGGCTGCTGGCCGCAGCCTCGGGAGCAGTGCTGCTGGCGGCAGTCCATTCTGCCGCGCAGGCCCAGGGCGACCCCTATCCGGCTCGGCCGATACGCCTGGTCGTGCCCTATGGCGCCGGCGGACCGACGGACGCGCATTTGCGGGTGGTGGCACAGCAAGCCTCGCAGCTGCTGGGGCAACTGGTGGTCATAGAGAACAAGCCAGGCGCCAATGGAACGTTTGGAGCTGTGGAGCTGGCGCGGGCTCAGCCGGATGGCTACACCCTGGCGGTGCTGCCTGCCAGTGTCTATCGAGAACCGTATCTGAACCGGGTGAGCTTCGACCCCTTGAAGCTGAGCTACGTGATCGGCATGACCGACTACACCTTCGGGCTGGCCGTGCGTCGGGAAGCGCCGTGGAAGAGCTGGAAGGAGTTTGCCGAAGATGCGAGCAGGCGTCCCGGCCAGATATCCATCGGTGCGGCCGGCCCGGTGCAAACGCCCAGCATCGTGCTCAGCGAGCTGGTGCAGTCCACGGGCCTGCAGCTCAATCGAGTGCCCTACAAGGGAGACGCGGAGCAGGCCAGCGACCTGTTGGGTGGTCACATCGATGCGGGCGTGCTCTCCGGCGTAGCCTCCCTGCATATCCAGTGGGGTCGATTGCGCTACCTGGCAATGTTCACGTCCAGCCGTGTTCCGCAGTTCCCTCAGGTGCCCACTTTGAGAGAGTTGGGCGTGGACGCGGTGATCGAGTCGCCCTATGGGATTGCCGCCCCTGCCGGCCTGGCGCTGGCGCGGTTGCGCATCATTCATGACGCCTTCAAGGCGGGGCTGGAGTCGGCACAGGGGCGCAAGATCCTCGAACAACTCAATCAGCCGCTGAACTACCGCAGCCCGCAAGAGTTCGAGCAGTACGCGAGGAGCGCCTACGCACGCGAGAAGACGCGCATGGAGCACTTCAAGGCCGTTGCCGGCGGCACCCCGCAGTGATTTGACCGATTCATCGGCAACACCCTTCCAAGGAGACAGACATGCATAAAGCCAGACGCGCAGCGCTGGGCCTGATGGCATCCGCCGCCCTGTCGGCAGCATTGCCCGCACTTGCCCAGGAAAAATACCCGACGCGCCCCATCACGTTCATCGTGCCGTTTCCGCCTGGCGGCCCTACCGACGCCATGGCGCGCATTCTGGCGACCGAGCTGACCAAGGAGCTGGGCCAGAGCGTGATCGTGGAGAACAAGTCCGGCGCCGGCGGCAATATCGGAGCGGACTTCGTGGCACGTGCCAAGCCTGACGGCTATACGCTGATGTTCGGGACTTCGGGTCCGCTGGCCATCAACAAACCGCTGTACAAGTCCATCAGCTACGACCCGCGCACCAGCTTCACGCCCATCATCTACGTTGGTTATCTGCCCAATGTGCTGGTGGTTCGGCCGGATTTGGGCGTCGGCAACGTCAAGGAGCTGATCGCGCTGGACAAGAGCAAGCCCGGCAAGCTCAATTTCGCGTCTTCGGGCAATGGCGCTTCATCCCATCTGGCGGGTGTGCTGTTCAACGGCCTGGCCGGGACCCAGCTGCAGCATGTGCCCTACAGGGGAACGGGGCCGGCACTTAACGACCTGCTGGCCGGTCAGGTGGACATGACTTTCACCGACATCCTCACGGCCATGCCCTATATCAAGGCCGGCAAGGTCAAGGCCCTGGGCGTCGCCACGGCCAAACGCTCCAGTGCCATGCCCCAGATCCCCACGATCGCCGAGCAGGGACTGGCTGGCTACGACGTGAGCGTGTTCTTCGGCGTGGTCGGCCCCAAGAGCATGCCGGTAGAGCGGGTGGAGCTGCTCAATCAGGCCTATGCCAAAGCGCTGGATTCCGAGAATGTGAAGAAAGCCTTTGCGGCCCAGGGCCTGGAGCGCGGCACGGATGCCAAGCCTGCCTACTTGGCCGGCTTCGTGAAGAGCGAACTCGACAAATGGAGCGAGGTGGTCCAAAAGGCTGGCGTGAAGCTTGACTGATGGCCCTGTCGCTTGGGTGCAAGCGCAGGCATGCCATCAAAGGTTGGACGTGTTAGAACTTTTCGAAACTCCTCGCCTAGGCCGCGAGGAGGACACTGTTTCGCACTGCCTGCCACTGCCCGAGAGCCCATGCAAGGCATGAGCCGGGGTATTTCACCTATCCATAGCCATGACATCTTCAACTTCCCTTCTGCTCGCCCAACTGCAGTCCGTGGCTGCCGAGTTCGTGGAGATCCGCCGCAGCATTCATGCTCATCCCGAACTTGCCTTTGAAGAGACGCGCACCAGCGACATGGTGGCCGCATCCCTGGCTCGCTGGGGCTATGTCGTGCACCGCGGCCTGGGTGTCACCGGGGTGGTAGGCGTGCTCAAAAAGGGCTCGGGAAGCAAGTCGCTGGGCATACGCGCGGACATGGATGCCCTGCCTATCCATGAAAGAACAGGCCTGGACTACGCCAGCCGCCTGCCCGGGAAAATGCATGCCTGCGGCCATGACGGACATACCGCCATCCTGCTGTGCGCGGCAAAGTACGTCGCCGAGACGCTCGATTTCAACGGTACGCTGAACCTGATCTTCCAGCCGGCCGAGGAGAACGAAGGCGGCGCCATGCGCATGGTGGACGAGGGCCTGTTCGAGCTGTTTCCCTGTGACGAGATCTATGCGCTTCACAACGCACCAGGTCTGCCCGTGGGTCAGATGGCCATCAGCCAGGGACCGGCCATGGCCTCGTTCGACCGCGTGACCGTTACGCTGCGCGGGCGCAGCGCCCATGGCGCCATGCCGCACCACGGCATAGACAGCATGCAGTGCGCGGCCAGCATCGTGCTGGGGCTGCAGTCCATCGTCACGCGCGAGATCGATGCCCAGCATGCGGCCGTGATCACGGTGGGCTCCATCCAGGCCGGCGAGGTCTTCAACATCGTGCCCGAGAGCGCCGTGCTCAAGATCGGCGTGCGCGCCCTGCACCCGGACGTGCGCAGCTGGGTGGAAAAGCGCATCAAGGTCTTTGTGCAAGCCCAGGCCGAGAGCTATCAGCTCAGCTGCGAGATCGACTACGTGCACAAGTACCCGGTGCTCGTGAATTGCGCAGCCCAGACCGAATACGCGCGACAGGTGGCCATACGCCTGCTGGGCGAGGACAAGGTGGGCGAGCGCACGCCCACCATGGGCAGCGAAGACTTTGCCTACATGCTGCAAAAGCGCCCCGGCGCCTATATCCGGCTGGGCAACGGCGTGGGCGAGGATGGAGGCTGCATGGTGCACAACCCCCTGTACGACTTCAACGACAAGGCTCTGCCCATAGGAGCAGCCTTCTGGACGCACTTGGTGCAAAGCTATCTGGCTTGAGCGGTCAGCCCCTGAACGGGAGAGAAAAGATGAACACATGGAACCGCCGCGGCTTTATGCGGCACACGCTGTGGCAGACGGCAGCCTTGGCGGCAGCTTCGGCCGGGGTCCGGGCTGCAGAAAGCTTTCCGGCCAAGCCACTGATTCTCATGGTGCCTTTTCCCGCCGGCGGGGCCAGCGATGTGGCGGCGCGAATCTTTGCGGAATCCATAGGCCGCAGCATCAGGCAGCCGGTGGTGGTGGAGAACCTGGGTGGTGGCACGGGACTGATTGCCGCGGCCAAGGTGCTCAACGCCCCTGCAGACGGCTATATGTTCTTCCATGGTTCGGCCAACGAGATCTTCCTGGCGCCCATGCTCAATACGGCAGCGCGCTACAAGCCAGGCGACTTCACGCTGGCGGCTCCCACGACGGAGTCGCCCATCGTGCTCATGGTCAAGAGCGGGCTGCCTGTCGACAGCTATGACGAGTTCATCGAATATGCACGCGCCAGCAAAAGCGGCCCGCTGACCTATGGAACGGTGGGCGTGGACTCCATGTACAACCTCATGGGCGACGCCCTGGCAGCCAGACTGAAGCTGCCGTTTCTGCATGTGCCCTACAAGGGCGGCGCGCCGGCCCTGCAGGACCTGGCAGGAGGGCAGGTGGACTTCGCCATCCTGCCTTATCAGGCAAGCTTCGAAGGCATGGCCAAGCAGGGGCGCCTGAAAATTCTGACCAGTTTCTCCAAGACCCTGCCCAAGGAGCTGGCCCATGTGCCGCTGATATCGCAAAGCCGCCTCAGCCCGGATTTCGAATACACGGTCAGTGCGGGTTACTTCGTGAAGAAGGGCACACCCGCCGACCGCGTGGCCGCGCTGCGCAGCGCCATAGGGCAGGCGCTGGTGAATCCGGAAATCCGCGCCAAGCTCGAGCTGGAGGGCAAGCACCTGCGCCAGCCCGTTGCCTCGCAGGTAGAGGCGGACCAGAGCTTCCATGCGATCCATCAGCGCCTGAGCGCGCTGGTGCGCGGCGTGGGCCGAAAGCCTCTGGCCTGAGGCATGGGCTACTGCGATTGGCGGCGCAAGCCTTCGAGCAATCTTTGATCAACACGCGGGCCATGGGCCCGCATTCTGTCGGAAAGTGAAACATGCACAATCCAGCCACGGTTGGCGCCGGAGCCCTGCAGGGCGTCAAGGTGCTTGATCTGTCACGCATTCTGGGTGGTCCGTTCTGTGGCCAGATACTGGGCGACCATGGCGCCGATGTGCTCAAGGTGGAGCCGCCGCAGGGAGACGACACGCGCACCTGGGGGCCTCCGTTTCGCGACGGCGTGGCCTCCTACTACTTCGGCTTGAACCGCAACAAGCGCCTCCAGTTTCTCGATCTGTCCGTGCCCGAAGGCCAGCAGCGTGTGCGCGAGCTGATGGCCCAGGCCGATGTGGTGGTGGAGAACTTCAAGGTCGGCACCATGGAGAAATGGGGCATAGGCTTTGAACAGATGCGAGAAGAGCTGCCGCATCTGATCTGGTGCCGCGTCACGGGCTTCGGCGCCGACGGCCCTCTGGGCAGCCTGCCCGGCTACGACGCCGCCATCCAGGCCATGGCCGGCATCATGAGCATCAACGGCGAGGCTGACGGTGATCCGCTGCGCGTGGGCCTGCCGGTGGTGGACATGGTGACGGGGCTGAATGCCACCATAGGCGTGCTGCTGGCCCTGCACGAGCGGGGGCGCAGTGGGCAGGGCCAGTTGGTGGATGCCTCGCTCTATGACTCCGGTCTGTCGCTGCTCCACCCCCATGCCGCCAACTGGTTCATGGGACGCAAGGTGCCGCAGCGCTCGGGCAATGCCCATCCCAATATCTATCCCTACGACGTGCTCAGCACGGGTGGTGCCCCCATCTTTCTGGCCGTGGGCAACGACAGGCAGTTCCGGTTGCTGTGCAACCATGTCGGGCAGGAGGGGCTGGCGCAGGACGAGCGCTTTGCCACCGCAGGCCAGCGTTCCGTTCATCGTGCCGAGCTCAAGCCCTTGCTGCAGCAGGCGTTTGCGCCGCTTGACGGCCTGAAACTGGCCGACGAGCTGATGGCCATAGGCGTGCCTGCCGCGCCGGTGCTGGACGTCGCCCAGGCGCTTGAGCATCCGCATACGGCGCACCGCGAGATGGTGGTGACCATGGGCCAGTATCAGGGACTGGGCGCCCCGGTCAAGCTCAGCCGCACGCCAGCCAGCTACCGCTTTGCGCCCTTGAGCGAAGGAGAGGAGTTTCTGCCGGACGCCGGCGCCTGAGCTTGTTTCTCCGTAGCTCCAGCCCGCCCTGTGAACTGCACCCCAAAAGTTGGACACTGATCCAACCGAAGAGGTGTTGTTCATGGCGAGGCATGATTTAGATTTCAAAAGGACCGTAGTCCGGGAATATTTGGATGGCACTGGTGGATTCAGAGTGCTTGCAACCAAGCATGGGATAGACCGCTCCACCGTGCGCCAATGGGTAGATGTCTATCGGTGGCATGGAGATGATGGTCTGTGCCGCAAAGGACAGGGCGCGCACTACAGCGCTCAATTCAAGCTCCAAGCACTCAAGCGCATGTGGCGTGAGGCCCTGACGTACCGACAGGTAGTCGCTTTACTCAATCTGCGCGGCGGCACAGGCATCCTTGCCAGGTGGGAGCGTCAGTATCATGAGGGCGGCCCAGAGGCGCTTGAACCCCAGCGCCGTGGCCGCCCCAAGAAGATGCCCGCCCCCAAACCTCCCAAGCCACTCAAGTCTTCGTCCACATCCGTAGACGAGTCCAAAGCGCTGCAAGCACTGCGCAAAGAAAACGAATACCTGCGCGCGGAGGTGGCGTACCTAAAAAAATTGGATGCCTTGGTTCGGGCAAAGCAACAGGCAATGCTGACAAAGCGCAAGCCGTGACTGAACTGAGGCATGAATACTCTGTGGCGCAATTGCTCAAGGCTGCAAGGCTGGCTCGCAGCACGTTCTATTACCAGTGCCAGGTGCTTCGCTGCGGTGACTCCTGTGCGGGCCTAAAGGCCCAGATCCAAGGCATCTTCGACAAGCACAAGGGGCGGTATGGCTATCGCCGCATCACAGCGCATCTGCGCCAAGCGGGATGCGTCATCAATCACAAAGCCGTCCAGCGCTTGATGCAGGTGCAAGGTTTGAAGTCTCTGGTCAGACCCAAGAAGTACCGTGCCTACCGAGGCCCAGTCAATGCTCAGGCGCCTCATCTGCTGCAGCGCCAATTCCAGGCGGATGCGCCGCAGCAGAAGTGGGTGACGGATGTGACGGAGTTCAATGTTCGTGGCAGCAAGCTTTACCTGTCGCCGGTCATGGACCTGTACAACGGCGAGATCGTGGCCTATGAGATGCGTGACAAGCCAGACTTCCAACTGGTGGGCAACATGCTGAAAAAGGCGCTTGGCAAACTCAAAGGCCAGACTGCGCCTGTGCTGCATTCCGATCAGGGATGGCAATACCAGATGCCGGCCTATCGCCGCCACCTGGCCACCAAAGGTGTGGTCCAAAGCATGTCACGCAAGGGCAATTGCCTGGACAACGCTGCGATGGAGAGCTTCTTTGCGACAGTGAAGACGGAGTTGTTTTACATGCAGAAGTTCACAAGCGCCGAGCATCTGCGCGGTGAGTTGGTGAACTACATCCGTTACTACAACCATCATCGAATCAAGATGAAGTTAAAAGGCCTGAGCCCGGTGCAATACCGAACTCAGGCCATGTGCCCGTAATTTAACTGTCCAACTTTAAGGGGTCAGTTCACTGTGCGGGCTTTCTTTTTTGCGCTCATGTGAGCCGGTTTGCGTTGCCGGCGCCCTGTCCCACCCTTTTCCCGGGAGTTGTGTGCACAATGGAATGCAAAAGCGTTTTCCCTGTGTTCTGTCCATGGAGAGTCTCACGATGTCGCATGCTTTTGCCAAAACCCTGAAGTCCTTTGAACTGGCCGAGGGCAAGAAAGGCAAGTTCTATTCCTTGCCGGCCCTGGCCAAGCAGTTCCCGGAGATCAAGCGCCTGCCGGTCTCGATTCGTATCGTGCTCGAATCGGTGCTGCGCAACTGTGACGGCAACAAGATCACCGAGGAGCATGTGGCGCAGCTGGCGCGCTGGCAACCCAAGGCCGAGCGTGTCGACGAGATTCCGTTTGTCGTCGCGCGCGTGGTGCTGCAGGACTTCACCGGCGTGCCCTTGCTGGCCGACCTGGCCGCCATGCGCAGCACGGCTGCCAAGCTAGGCAAGAAGCCCAAGTCCATCGAGCCGCTGGTGCCCGTGGACCTGGTGGTGGACCACTCCATCATGGTGGACTACTTCGGTACCAAGAAGGCGCTGGACCTGAACATGAAGCTGGAGTTCCAGCGCAACCAGGAGCGCTACCAGTTCATGAAATGGGGCATGCAGGCCTTCGACACCTTCGGTGTCGTGCCGCCGGGCTTTGGCATCGTGCACCAGGTCAATCTGGAATACCTGGCGCGCGGCGTGCACAAGGCCAGGATCGGCAAGGGTGATGCGGTGTACTACCCCGACACCCTGGTCGGTACCGACAGTCATACCACCATGATCAACGGCATCGGCGTGGTGGCCTGGGGCGTGGGCGGCATCGAGGCCGAGGCGGCCATGCTGGGCCAGCCCGTGTACTTCCTCACACCTGATGTGGTGGGCTTCGAGCTGACCGGCCAGCTGCGTGAGGGTGTGACGGCCACCGATCTGGTGCTCACTGTCACGGAGCTGCTGCGAAAGGAAAAAGTGGTCGGGAAGTTCGTCGAGTTCTTTGGTGAAGGCACGCGCAGCCTGTCCCTGCCGGATCGCGCCACCATCGGCAATATGGCTCCTGAATATGGGGCGACCATGGGTTTCTTCCCGGTCGACGAAAAGACCATCGAGTACTTCAAGGGAACGGGACGTACCAAGAGCGAGATCCAGGCCTTCGAAGCCTACTTCAAGGCCCAGCAGCTGTTCGGCGTGCCCAAGGCCGGCGAAATCGACTACTCGCATGTTGTCAAGCTGGATCTGGGCAAGGTGGCTCCGAGCCTGGCCGGGCCCAAGCGTCCGCAGGACCGCATCGAGATCGGCCATGTGGCTGGGCAGTTCGACGAGCTGTTCAGTGCTCCCGTGGCCCAGAATGGTTTCAATCTCCCCGCCGATCAGCTGGTGCGCCGTCATCTGGTGAGTCCCGACGGTCCCGAGGCCTTGAAGCCCGAGAGCAAGCCCCTGTCGGCCGGTGCGGAGCGCAACAAGGCCGAGATGGTGAGCAACACGCCAGAGACCGGCAAGGTCGAGGCCAGTGCGATTGCTGTTGATGCCAGCCATGCGGTTGCAGCACCGGAAAAGAGCTTCGATATCGGCAGCGGCGATGTGCTGATTGCCGCCATCACCAGCTGCACCAATACCTCCAACCCCAGCGTCATGCTGGCGGCAGGCCTGCTGGCCAAGAAGGCGGTGCAGGCAGGCCTCAAGGTCAAGCCGCATATCAAGACCTCGCTGGCCCCGGGCTCCCGCCTGGTCACCCGCTATCTGACCGAGGCGGGCTTGCTGCCCTATCTGGAAAAACTGGGCTTTGCGCTGGCCGGCTACGGCTGTACCACCTGCATCGGCAATGCCGGCGATCTCACCCCCGAGATCAATGCCGTCATCACGCAGAACAATCTGGTCTGCGCGGCCGTACTCTCGGGCAACCGCAATTTCGAGGCCCGCATTCACCCCAATATCAAGGCCAACTTCCTGGCCAGCCCTCCGCTGGTGGTGGCTTACGCGATTGCCGGTACGGTGCGCAAGGACCTGATGACCGAGCCCGTGGGCAAGGGCAAGGGCGGCAAGGACGTGTATCTGGGCGACATCTGGCCCAGCAGCGAGGAGATTCAGGAGCTGCTCAAGTTCGCCATGAACGGCAAGGCCTTCCGCAGCAATTACGAGCAGGTGGCCAGCGAGCCGGGCAAGCTCTGGGAAAAGATTCGGGGGGTGACGGGCTCCACCTACACCTGGCCCGAGAGCACCTATATCGCCGAGCCGCCGTTCTTCGCCGACTTTGCTCTGGATTTGAAAGCGCCATCCGCAGGCGGGGAAAGCACTGCAGGTCAAAAAGGCTCAAACTCCAGCGCGGTGCACGGTGCTCGCATCATGGCCTTGTTCGGTGACTCCATCACCACCGACCATATCTCGCCTGCAGGCTCCATCAAGGAGTCTTCGCCGGCAGGCAAGTGGTTGCTCGAGCATGGCGTGCAGAAGGCCGACTTCAACAGCTATGGCTCGCGCCGGGGCAACCACGAGGTGATGATGCGCGGCACTTTTGCCAATGTGCGTATCAAGAACCTGATGATTCCTGCCGCAGCCGACGGCTCGCGCGAGGAGGGCGGTGTCACCTTGTTCCGCGACGACCATGGCCGGGCCGAGAAGATGGCCATTTACGACGCGGCCATGAAATACCAGGCCGCAGGCCGCGCCACGGTGGTGCTGGCCGGCGAGGAATACGGCACGGGCTCCAGCCGCGACTGGGCGGCCAAGGGCACGCAGCTGCTGGGCATCAAGGCCGTGGTGGCGCGCAGTTTCGAGCGCATTCACCGCTCCAATCTGGTGGGCATGGGCGTGTTGCCGCTGCAGTTCAAGGGCAATGACAGCTGGCAAAGCCTGGGCCTGACGGGCGAGGAGTTCATTGATGTGATCCCTGCCGCCGACCTGGCGCCGCAAAGCGATGCCCAGCTGGTGATCAACAGGCCCGATGGCAGCAAGAAAACCGTGACCGTGAAGCTGCGCATCGATACTCCCATTGAGGTGGACTACTACCGCCATGGCGGCATCCTGCCCTATGTGCTGAGGCAACTGCTGGCCTGATTGCGCCCGCTTGCCAAGTCAAAAGGCCTGCTCTCCTTGGAGGCAGGCCTTTTTCGTGGATTGGCGCCAGTCCTATTTCATCGAGTGCAGGCCAAACATATTGCCTTCGGTGTCGATGGCCAGGGCAATAAAGCCATAAGGGCCTATGGAGACCTTGTCGCGGTGCAGGCTGCCGCCGTTGCGTGCGACGCGGGCGGCCTGCTCGGCGCAGTCTTCACAGACGAAATAGACCAGCGTGCCGCCGCCGCCAGAGGGGCATTCCGGCATGCGGACCAGCGCCCCGGTGGCGCCGGCGCTATCCGGTTGCCCGGGAAAGGTCCACATTTCCATATCGGGGTGCTCGCCGCCTTCCGGCATGGCCAGTGCTTGCAGCTGACAGCCCAGCACGGCTTCGTAGAAGCTTCTGGCGCGCGACATGTCCTGCACGTAGATCTCGAACCAGCCAACGGGATTCATGGCCATCTTCAGCTCCTTGTATGCTTATCGGTGAAAGTCCAGATGCAGAGGCCGCAGAGACTGTGATAGAAGCAGGCTCGGCCCTGAACAGGGGTATCCTAGCCTGGAACGTTCGGCAAGGGCCGGGCTCCGGTCCGCGCTCTCAGGGCTTCGCAAGCTTTCTGGCCTTGCGGCGGTGCCACCAGAGCCAGATTCCGCTGATTCCCAAGCCGCCAAGCACCAGACCGTTGAGGCCGGCCAGGATTTCCATCAGCACGCCACCCAGCTCGCCCGTGTGCAGCGGATAGGCCACGGCCACCGCCGCAGCGCCAGGGTCGAGTTCATTCCAGTGCCTGACGTCCAGCACGGCACCATTGCGCGGGTCCAGCCATACCGAGCTGATGCCGTTGGGGTGCGGCTCGCCCGGGGCGCGAAAGCGGATGCGTACGGCCTGTTTGGCATTGGGCGGCAGCTGCACGAAGCTGGCCTGGGTATCGGGCATGGCCGCGCGGGCGGAGGCCAGCATGGCGTCCACATTGGCGGGCAGCGGCTGGGCGGCGTCTTGCGCAGCCAGTGCGGGCAGCTTGGGCGGCTTGATTGCCGTGCTGCTGCTGAGCACATTGAGCCAGTCGCCCAGCGGCCGCCATGCCATATAGGCACCGGTGACGACCGAGACCGCGATCAGCAGGCCCATGATCACGCCGCCGATGCGGTGCATGTCGAACAGTGCGCGCACCAGGCTTTTGTTGAGTTCTATGCGCCAGTTGCCCGGCCAGCGCTTGGGCCACCAGAGAATGACGCCCGTCAGCAGCAGCAGCACATAGGCCAGCGTGGTCCAGGCCAGTATGGCCTTGCCATTGGCGTCGAGCAGCAAGGTGCTGTGCAGCTTGAACAGCGTGTTGACAAAGCCCTCGGTCTCGCCGCGCCGGCCCTGCTCCTGTCCGGTGACGGGGTCCAGGTAAATGGTGCCGCGCCAGTTGGCCGCCTGCACGCGCAGCCACAGGCTGTCCTGTGCCTGCTGCGGCAGCCTGAAGCGCAAAGTGGCTTTGCTGCCGAACTCCTCATGGGCTCTTGCCAGTATCGGCGTCAGCGCTGCGGCCTGCCGGGCCTGCTGCGCATGCGTCGTGCGGGCCTGGAACAGTTCGGGGTGCGACATGCGGTCCAGCGGCTGGCCGATGATGAGCAGGGTGCCGGTGAGCCCGGCCAGAATCAGGATCCAGCCCAGGCCCAGGGCAAACCAGCGATGCAGCCGCAGCCACAGAGAACGGAGCGAAGTCATTGCGCTTGATGGTGTGATGCCCCACGAGACCGGCCTTGAGGGTGGACTCGCGGGGCCGCCGCTTAGAACGGCAGGGTGGCCTGGACGTACAGGGTGCGTGGCATGCCCACGTATTTGCCGCCGCCGTTGTTGTCGGTGGAGCGGGTGAAGTAGCGGCGGTCAAACACGTTCTTCATGCCCACGGTCAGGCGCAGATTGTTCAGCTCCTTGCCCGCCTGGTAGCTGGTGCGCAGGCCCAGAATGGCAAAGCCGGGAATATCGCCGAGGTTGCCGTTGGCGTCTTCCTGCGTGATGTAGGAATTGGGCTTGGCGCTGGTGCCGGGCGTGCCGGGCGAGCGCTGCTTGGACTGGGCGTTCAGATCGGCATTGAAGGTCCAGCGCTCCATCGCATAACGTGCCGACAGTCCGGCCGTGTGGCGCGAATAAAGCGGCAGGTCACGGCCTGCGAAGGGGCCGGCCTGGCTGGTGGCCTGGGTGAAGGTATAGCTCATGCCCAGCGACAGGCCCTTGAGTGCCGGGTAGTTCTTGCCGAAGTCATAGCGCAGCGCCGATTCCAGACCACGGTGGCGCGTGGCACCCAGATCGGTCCAGATGCCGTTGCCGGTGCCGTCGCCCGGGCGGTCCAGGAACAGCTCCTTGTTGAAGTCGATGTTGAACAGCGTCAGCTCGCCATTCCAGGTGTCGCTCTTGTAGTGCGTGCCCAGCTCATAGGTCTTGGCTGATTCGGGATAGAGCTGGTTGTTGGACGACTGCGCCAGCTGTGCATACTGCTGGGGCCCGAAGGACTTGCCGGCATTGGCGAACACCGACCAGTGGCCGTCGACGCGGTAGAGCACCGACAGCGTGGGCAGCAGTTCGTTGGCTGCCGCCGTCGGGTAGATGGCCGCTGCGGTCGCGCCCTTGTAGTCCACCACATTGTTGAAGGAGCGGATGCGCTCGTAGCGCACGCCGGGCGTGATGGTCCAGTTGCCCACATCGATGCGGTTGTCGATATAGAAGGCATTGGCCGTGGTGCCGCCCTGGCTGGTCTGGGTGGTGTTCAGCGGCAGGGCCATGGCATCGACCTGGCCGGGCACATAGAAGCCGGAAGTGGCCAGCGCCGTTTCGGAGCTCTTTTCCTTCAGGTAGCGATAGCCCACGCTGACTTCCTGCACCACGGAGCCGGTCTCGAAAATGCGCGAGTAGCGCGGCTCCACGCCGTAGTAGCTGTAGTCGCGCGGCGCGGCCGTGAGGCTGCGCTTGCCGGCATTGGCGCCGGTGGCGTCGCGTTCGATATAGCTGCCGCGGAAGGAGTCCACGTAGTAGCTGAGTACTTCGAAGTTGTTGCGGCCGTCCTTGTAGCTGTACTTGAGCGAGCCGTCGGTGCGGCGGCCCGTGAACTGGTCATAGCTGCGCGTGCTCTGGAACGGGTCGGCTGCGTACTGGGCCGTGGTCAGGCCGCCGGGCATCTGGCCCTTGCCCTCGAAGTGGTGCAGCGAAGCGGAGATGCTGCTGTTGTTGCTGAGCCTGTAGCTGCCCTTGACCAGCAGATCGTCGATGTCGGTCTTGTCGTTGCTGCTGCGCCAGCCCTTGCCGTGCGTGCCCGAATACAGCACGGCCAGGCCCAGGCCCGACTCGTTGGTGCCGCCCACAAAGAAGCTGGGCGTGGTCTTCACGTTGCCGCCGTGGCTGTAGATCTCGGTGCCGATGGAGGCTTCGGCCGCAAAGGTCTTGGGAATGGCGCGCGTCGTGAAGTTGATGATGCCGCCCACGTTCTGCGGGCCGTAGCGCACCGAGCCTGCACCGCGCACCACATCGATGGAGTCCAGATTGCCCAGCGCCACGGGCGCCAGCGACAGCTGAGGCTGACCGTAGGGTGCGTAGGAGACGGGCACGCCGTCCTGCAGCACATAGGAGCGTGGCGAGAGGCGCGCGGTCAGACCGCGCACGCTCAGGTTCAGAGAGATATCGCTGCCGCCCGTGCCGTTGCTGTCCTGAACCTGGACACCGGGCACCAGACGCAGTGCTTCGCGCAAGGTGGCCGCACCGCTTTCCTGAATGCGCTCGCGCTCTACGATGGTGCGGGCGCCGGGATGCTCCAGCACCTTCTCGGCGCTGGACATATCGCCATCCAGCCAGTTGCCGGTGACGGTGACCGAGTCCAGGGCGACTTCGGCAGCTGCGGCGCTGGCCGTCTGTGCATGAACGGGGCTGGCGAGCACGCCAAGGGCTGCGGCAACGGCAGCGGCGGCGCTGCTCAGGCGAAAAGCGGGGGGGACGGAAAGAGGGAGCTTGGCCATAGGTGTTGTAGAGGAGGGCACACAGCACCTGGCTGGCATGAACAGCGCGCTGCGCCAGCCTTGCGCTGGCGGCATCTCTTGTCTTCAGTCGGGGCCGGAGGGGGCTATGTGGCGTTTATTGGCAGGCGCGAATATTAATGAGAATTGCTGTCATTTGGCTGTATGTGGTTATCTTGAGATACAAAAAAGCAGCCTCTTCGTCCGGCCAGGGCGCGCAGTTGCCGGCCTGACCCGGCAGGTCTCAGCGGCGCCTGCGGTCTGCGGGCGTCTGACCCAAGCCCCTGCGCAATGCTGCGCCAGCGGGCTTTTCTTGCGGCAAGCCGGGCTGCGGCAAGGTGAAACGCCAATGTTCAGGACCGGGGCTGACCGTTATCGTTCATAAACATGCGGCGAAGTTCCGGCACATTCCTGCAGCCGCTGGACTTCATCCCGCTTCCGCTCGCGCCCCATGATTGATTCCCGCTCCACCGATCCCCAGGCCGCTGCCAGCGGCCCCGCTGAACCCTCCGACTCCTCCGTGCCATCCTCCGCCCCGGGCCTGCGCTCGGCCATCGTGCACCGCGGCACCTTGCGCGCCAGCGCGCGCAGCTTTCTGCATGCGCTGGGCCAGGACGATGAGGAGATCGCACGCCCGCATGTGGGCGTGTTCCATACGGGCGGGGAGATGAGTCCCTGCAATATGAATCTCCGCGACCAGGCCCAGCATGCCAAGACCGGCATCTATGCGGGCGGCGGCATGCCGCACGAGTGCCCTGTGGTCTCGGTCAGCGACGGCCTGACCATGGCGCATTCGGGCATGCGCTTTTCGCTGATCTCGCGCGAGTTGATCGCCGACAGCGTGGAGGCCTCGGTGCGCGGCCACCAGTGGGACGGCATCTTTGCCGTGGGCGCCTGCGACAAGAACCTGCCGGGACTGATGATGGCCATGGTGCGCTGCAATGTGCCCAGCGTCTTCGTGCATGGCGGCTCGGCCCTGCCCGGGCAGATGCCGGGCAGCGTCTCGGGGCGCGATCTCAACGTGGTCGATACCTACGAGACCATAGGCAAGGTGCTGGCCGGCACCTCCACCCTGCAGGAGCTGAACACTGTCACGCGCTCCTGCCTGCCCTCGGCCGGGGCCTGCGCCGGGCAGTTCACGGCGAACACCATGGGCATGGTCAGCGAGGCCCTGGGCCTGGCGCCCATAGGCTCCAGCATGGTGCCGGCCGTGTTCAGCGAACGCGCGCCGCTGATGCGCCGCGCGGGCCGCCAGCTGATGGAAATGGTCTGGGCCAGCGCCAGGGGCGAGGCCGTGCTGCCGCGCGACATCGTCACGCGCAAGGCCCTGGAGAACGCCTGCGCCGTGGTCTGTGCCACGGGGGGCTCCACGAATGCGGCCCTGCATCTGCCGGCGATCGCGCATGAGGCCGGCATACGCTTTCACCTCGACGACGTGGCCGAGATCTTCGCGCGCACGCCGCTGATCGCCGACCTCAAGCCCGGTGGCCGCTTCCTGGCACGCGATGTCTACTACATCGGCGGTGCGGCCGTCATCCTGCACACCCTGCTGGAGCAGGGCCTGCTGCATGGCGACGCGCTCACCTTCACGGGCCGCACGCTGGCCGAGGAAGTGGCCGATGCCGCCGAGCCCGACGGCGAAGTGGTGCGCAAGGCCGGCAACCCGATCTCGGCCGACGGCGGGCTCACGGTGCTCAAGGGCAATCTGTGCCCGGACGGTGCCCTGCTCAAGACCGCAGGGCTCAAGACCCTGGTACACCGCGGTCCGGCCCGCGTCTTCGACTCCGAGGAGCAGGCGCAGGACGCCGTGCAGGCCATGGCCTACGAGAGCGGTGATGTGCTGGTGATACGCAACGAAGGTCCCAAGGGCAGCCCCGGCATGCGGGAGATGCTGGGCATCACTGCCTTGCTCTATGGCCAGGGCATGGGCGACAAGGTGGCACTGCTTACCGACGGGCGCTTCTCGGGCGCCACGCGGGGCCTGTGCATAGGCTATGCGGGGCCGGAGGCCGCTGACGGTGGGCCGATCGCCGCGCTGCAGGACGGCGACATCATCGCCATCGATGCGCGGGCCGGCGCGCGCAGCATCACGGTGGAGCTGGAGCCCGCTGTCATCACCGCACGGCTGGAAGCCGCCCGGGTCAGCCGCGCGCGCCAGCGACCCTTGGGCGGTCTGCTGGAGAAATACGCGCTGACCGTGCGCCCCGCCCACCAGGGCGCGGTCACGCATTCGGGGGCGGTGACCTGGCTGCGCGACAGCAAGTGATGCGCACAGTTGCAAAAGCGGCGACCCGGGAGCATGAAACCACTCCTGGGGCTGACGAACCGAGCCAACGACGACTCAAAACACCAAGGAGACCAATATGAACTTCAACCGCCGTGAATGGCTGCAGGCCGCAGGTGCGGGCAGCGCGGGAGCGCTGCTTTCGGGCCTTGGCCTGCCCGCGCTGGCCCAGGCGCCGCTCGAGAATCTGAACATCATCACCGGCTTCGCGGCCGGTGGTACCTCGGACGCCATCTGCCGCCGCGTGGGCACCAAGCTCGCCGCCTATGCCAAGGCAGTGGTGGTGGAGAACCGTACGGGCGCGGGCGGGCAGATCGCCATCAACTACGTCAAGGGCCGTCCGGCCGATGGCTCGGTGATGCTGCAGACGCCCACCTCCATGCTCACCATCTACCCGCATATCTACAAGAAGCTGGGCTACGACCCCGTGGCCGATCTCACGCCCGTCACCGTGGGCTGCATCTTCGACTTCGGCTTTGCCGTCGGCCCCATGGTGCCGGCCAGCGTGACCACCGTGCCCGAGTTCTTCGCCTGGGCCAAGACCCATCCCGACGGTGCCAGTTTCGGCTCGCCTGCCGCGGGCTCCACGCCGCACTTCGTCGGCGCCCTGCTGGGCCAGCAGGCGGGCGTGGACTTCAAGCACGTGGGCTATCGCGGCTCGCAGCCTGCGCTCATGGACATGATGGGCGGCAACATCGCTGCAGTGAGCTGCCCCGTGGGCGACGCCATGCAGCACGCGGCCAGCGGCAAGATGCGCCTGCTGGGCGTGAGCGGTGCCAAGCGCAACCGCTTCATGCCCAAGGTGCCCACCTATACCGAGCAGGGCTACAAGAACATGGCCCACAGCGAGTGGTTCGGCTTCTTCCTGCCAGCCAGGGCCAAGCCCGATCAGGTGGAGCGGCTCAACGCACAGATGCGCCAGGCCCTGGCCAGCCCCGATGTGGTCGACAGCCTGGCCGTGTTCGGCCTGGAAGCCATGTCGTCCTCACCCGCCGAGCTGGCGACGCTGATCAAGGAAGATCTGGCCAAGTGGGCGCCCATCGTCAAGCAGGTGGGTTTCACGGCCGAGGCCTGATCAACCTTGTCCGGCGGTCTCGGGGCCGTGCCGCCTGCCTGGCGGCCGGCGCGGCCCCGTTGCATCACCTGGCAGGGGCTCAGACGTACTTTCCGGTCAAGCCGCCGTCGGCGACGATTTCCGTGCCCGTGATGTAGCTGGCGGCATCCGAAGCCAGGAAGGCGCAGACGTTCGCCACTTCCCACGCAGTCCCCATGCGCTGCAGCGGCACCTGCCGTGCCCGCTCAGCCTTGGCCTCGTCCAGGCTGTCGGAGAACATATGTGCCACATTGGCGCTCACGCGCGGCGTATCGATCAGGCCGGGCACGACCGTGTTGGCCCGAATTCCGTGCGGCGCATACTGCTGCGCAATCATGCGCGTCATCTGGATGACAGCGGCCTTGGTTGTGCAATAGGCCAGATGCGGATAGCCGAGATAGCGCAGTCCCGCAACCGATGCGATCGAGATGATGCTGCCGCAGCCGCGCTGCACCATCGCAGGCAGCACGGCCTGGCAGCTCAGCATGAGGCTTTTCACGTTCACGCTGTGAATGCGGTCCAGGTCCTCTGCGCTGGTTTCCAGCGGTCCACCCGTCTTGCCTATGCCCACGTTGTGATGGAGCACGTCGATGGCCTGGTGCCTGGCAGCCATGTCTCTGAAGGCCGAGAAGATGTCCTCTTCGCGCGCCATGTCGGCCTGATAGGCAAAGGCGCTGCCACCTTCGGCCTCGATCAGTTGCACGGTCTCCTTGGCAGAGTCAAGATCGCGGTCCATCACGCATACCGTCGCTCCCTGTCGTGCATAGGTGATGCACGATGCGCGACCGATGCTCCAGCCAGGAGCGATGGAGCCGCCACCGGCGACGGCGACCGTGCGGCCAGTCAGATCAAGCAGTGCGCGCAAAGGTGGCGCAGCATCGGGAGTGGTGCCGGACATTTCACTGCTCCCCTGCCGCACCAGGGCTTACGTATGCAATGGCATGCTCGACGGTTTCCCAGATGAATCGGCCCGAAGGGTTCTGCTGCTCTTCGGCGATATGCGCAACCAGTCCTGCCGCGCGCGAGATCACGGCGAACCCGCGCATGATGCGGGTGGGTACACCGATCTCCCCCAGCAGGGCAGCCACGGCGCCCGTGGCATTGATGGTGATCGCGCGGCCGGCACTTTCGTCCACGGCCTTGGACAGCATCTCCAGGGCGCGAATCCTGTCACCTTTCAGATCCGCCTCCTCGCGTCCCATCTCCAGCAGCTTGTAGGCGCGGGGGTCGACCGGCTTGTGAAGATGGTGTCCGAATCCGGGGACGGGCGACTTCTGCGACTGGTAGTGGCTGGCGATGCTGCGGGCTTCCTCCATGGGGCTGGAGGCTGCGATGATGCGGTCGAGCAGTCCCGAGCAGTTCTCCATGGTGCCGACAAACGAGCTGCCCACGGCCAGCAGGCCCGCAGAGACGGCTCCCTGCAGATTCTCCGGTGCGCTCATGTAGACGACGCGGGTGGCAATGGCACTTGGAGTGAGTCCATGCTCCATCAGCACGATCAGCACCACATCGGTGATGCGCAGGTCCACGGGGCGTGGGCTGCGTCCGAGGATCTGCATGAGCATCACCTCCGTGAAGGTCTTCTTGCCCATGAGGTCCTGCACGAGATCGGCATCGCCGTAAGTCAGGCTGGTGAGCGTATGCGTGCACAGGCTGGTGGTGGGGGGCTTTTTCCTTGGGTTCATGGCTTGCTTTCTTCAGGTGTTGCTGCCGTTGGCAATGGCCAGGTCGCGCACGGCATTCTTGAGAACCTTGCCCACGGGAGAGCGCGGCAGTTCGCTCATGAAGTGGATGCGTTTCGGGGTTTGGACAGGGCCGATCCGTTCGCGTAGAAAGGCCGCGAGATCGGCCTCGGTGGCCTGTTGGTGAGGCCGCAGCTGCACTGCCGCCTGGACGCTTTCGCCCCATTTGTCGTCAGGAATGCCGAAGACGGCGCATTCATGCACGGCCGGGTGCTGGGCGAGGGCGTTCTCGACCTCGATCGGGTAGACGTTGAAGCCGCCCGTGATCACCATGTCCTTCAGGCGATCCTTCAGATAGAGGTAGCCGCGTTCGTCGAACATGCCGCGGTCGCCGGTGTGCAACCAGCCGTCGACCAGCGTCTCTGCCGTCTTCTCGGGCAAGTTCCAGTACCCGGTCATCACCAGCGGCCCGCGCGCGACGACCTCGCCCACCTCGCCGGTTTCAAGCAAGCGGCCTTCGGGAGACATGATGGCCACGTCGCTGTACCAGGTGCGTCGTCCGACGGCGGCCCAGTTGGCTTCGTGCTCGAAGTCCTCGGGTCGCATCACGGTCAGAATCTGGGGGGCTTCGGTCTGTCCGTAGGTGGTGCCGAGCACGGGGCCGAAGAAATTCCGGACTTCGCGAATCTTTTCCGGGGGCATCGGTGCGCCGCCGTAGATCAGGCGCTTGAGGTGAGGGAAGTCGGCGCGCGTCGTGCCTTGCAGTCCCATCAGCATGTACACCAGGGTTGGCGGCATGAAGCACACCGTGCCGCCACGGTGCTTGAACGTGTCGCGCACCGCCTGCGCGCCGGAACCGTCCATGATCACGTGGCAGCCGCCCTGCGCAAGAATAGGAAGCACATAGGTCGAGGTGCCGTGGGTGATGGGGGCGGCCATGACATAGCGGTCCTGTTCATCGAATGACCAGGCATGGATCTGGTTGACGATGTTGGCCATCCACGCCCGGTAGGGCTGCATCACCCCTTTGGGCGCTCCGGTGGTGCCTCCCGTGAACTTGATGGCTTGCGTTGCGTCTTCGTGCAGATCGAAGCTTGGAATCGGTGCACCTGCGTGCCGGGATATCAGCTGTGCCAGAGTGGGCTGCTCTGCCTCGGCCGTGCCGATCAGGATGCGCCGAGCCCGTGCGTCGCTGACCAGATCCTCGTAGCCAGCTTCTACGATCAGAATGCTGGCGTCGACGATGTCCGTGATGCGGCGGATCTCGGATTGCGTGCTCTTGGGGTTCAGAGGCACCCACACCTTGCCGCAGGCCAGCACAGCCAGAAGTGCAACGATATGCTCGGCGCTGTTGGTGGCGCAGATGGCCACGCGCGATTGCGGCCTGGGGTCCAGCGCCAGCAATCCGCTGGCCGTGGCACAGACCTGCTGTGCCAGCTGTTCGAAGCTCAACTGCTCACGCGGCGTGTCGATGGCGATGCGCTGCGGCCAGCGCTGCACCGCGCGCCAGAAGAAATCGATGGGATACATAAAGCCTTGTCCTGGTGAGTTAGTTCGCCTTGGCGCCCGATGCCTTCACGACCTCGCTCCAGCTCTTGAGTTCGCTGGTGACGAATTTGCGCATGTCGTCGGGCGTTCCCGGTGCCGTGGTTGCGACCAGTTCATCCAGTCTTTGCTTGATGCCGGGGTCTTTCAGCGTCTGGTTGAGTGCGGTGTTCAGACGCTTGATGACGGCTTGCGGCGTGCCAGCCGGAGCGGAAATGCCAAACCAGGACTGCACTTCGAAGCCGGGGAAGCCGGATTCGGCCAAGGTCGGCACATCGGGCAGCAAGGGGGAGCGCTCCTTGCTGGTAATGGCCAGTGCGCGCAGCTTTCCTGCCTTCACATGCGGCATGGACGAGGGCGAGTTGTCGAACATGGACTGCACCTGCCCGCCAAGCAGGTCGGAGACGGCTGGCGCACTGCCCCGGTAGGGAACATGCAGCATGTTCAGCCCGGTCTTCATCTTGAACATCTCGCCGGAGAGATGGATGGAGGAGCCGCTGCCCGAGGAGGCGAATGTCAGGCCGTCACTGGAATTCTTCGCGAACCTGACGTAGTCCTGCACCGAGTGGATCGGCAGGCCCGGATTGACCACCAGCAGATTGGGAATCTTGGCGATCAGGCCTACCGGCTCGAAGTCCTTGACGGGGTCGTAGCCCAGCTTGTTGTACAGCGATGCGTTGATGGTGTTGGCGATCGTGTAGACATACAGGCTGTATCCGTCGGCAGGAGCGCGGGCGACGATTTCTGCGCCCACGTTGCTGTTGGCGCCGGTACGGTTGTCCACGATGATGGACTGCCCCAGCTCCATGCCCATCCGGTTGGCCACAAGGCGCGCAACGATATCGGTAGCGCCGCCGGCCGCATAGCCGACGACAAGTTTGATGGGCTTGGTGGGCCAGCTGGTTTCCACGGCCGGTGCCGCTGATGCCAGGCATGGGCCCAGCGTTGCGGCGATGGCGATGCAGATGTTTCTGCGATGCCTTTCCTGCTTCATGATTGTCTCCTTGAAAGGGTTATGGGGGTTCTTCAGCGCTGTCGAACCCCATATGCCGAGAGCCATGGCTTGTCGGCGATTGTTTCAATGAGCGGGGAAATGAATGAATGAAAACGTCTGCCTGCCGGACGAAATCACTAGGCGAAAACCCTCTGCAGGAGAGGAGAGCAAGACTTTGAGTCGTGGCCTGGCGGTTATGGATGCCGTGCTTGCCGGGCCGCAGGAGGGGATGCGTGTGGTCGAGCTGTGTCGACAGACAGGTCTTGAGCGGGCCACCATCTATCGTCTGCTGGCGGCATTGCAGGAGGCTCGCTATGTGACGCTGGTCTCACGTTATCGCTACGGGCCCGGCGAGCGCTGGCAGGCGCTGGTGCCCAGCAGCAAGCAACGCGAGGATCTGGCGCAGCGGCTTGCGCCTGTTCTTGCAGCCATCAGCGAAGGGTGTGGGGATGCTGCATTTGCCGTGGTACGCGATGGTGGTCTGTCCCACTGCATTGCGCGGCACGTGGGCAACTACCCCATCCAGATTCTGGTGATACAGGTGGGTACGCGCCAGCCCCTAGGGGTCGGGGCCGCCGGACTGGCGCTGCTCTCGGCACTGGCAGACCGAGAGGTGGAAGCGGTGCTCGACGTCAACGCGCCAGCGCTCGCGTTGTACGGCGGCATGACCCAGCAGCGCCTGAGACTGCTGGTGCAGGCAACGCGGGAGCGAGGCTGGTCACTGGTGGGCAACCATGCGACCCAGAATGTGCTGGCGGTGGGCATGCCGGTGTGCGATGCCAGCGGCGATGTGCTGGCAGGAATCAGCGTGGCTGCCTCCGAAAATCGCATGCCGCGCGAGCGCCAGCGCCGGGTCGTGCAGCTCATGCGCAAAAGCCTGCGCGCCCATGGCTTCGACGCGTTCTGAGCTGCAGACAGGGGTCATCGCAGCTGTAGCGGCTTAACCCTGTTCTGCCAGCAGGTCCTGCAAGGTCTTGACCTGCAGGCGCAGGCGCTCGTTCTCGGCTTCCAGCTCGGTGACGCGGGCCTGCAGCTCTTCGGGGCTGGCAGCTGGCGCGGCTTCTGCCGATTCTTCGGTTTCGGACTTGGCGGCCTTGGGCTTTTTCTTGGCATCGCGCACGCGCTTGGCGGCCTGCTTGAGCGCGTCGGCACCTTCGGCGGCCACGGCTTGCTGCTCTTCCTCGGGGAGGGTGGCGACCACGGCAGCGGCGTTGAGCGAGAGTTCGCCGGCCTTGACCGCAGCCACGACTTCGGGCGCTGCCTTTTCCTGGATGGTCTCGATCATCTTGACCTGGCCGGCCGACAGGCGGGCGGCGCGTGCCAGGGCTTCACGCGTGTCCAGCGCTTCGTCGGGCACCTTGGCCACGCTGGCCAGGGCCTGGGCCACCACGGGGTCGGTCTCGCCTTCCCAGGGGGCTTCCTCGCTGGCCGGCTGTGCGGCCTTGGCAGCGTTCACGGCAGCTGCAGCGGCAGCGCGTCGCTCGGCAATGATCTCGCGCTTGCGCAGCGCCAGCACGCCGCGCTGGAAGTCGGAGACCGAGCGGCGGCCCAGATGCTGGTCGATCATCCACAGATGCACGTCATCCATGTTCTTGAACTGCGTGGCCTGCACGGTGTTGAAGGGCAGGCCGTGCTTGCGGCAGATGCCGTAGCGGTTGTGGCCGTCGATGAGCAGATCGCCCCAGACCACCAGGGAGTCGCGGCAGCCTTCGGCGAGGATGCTGCGCTCCAGCGATTCGTGCTCGTCCGGGGTCAGAGGGTCGATATAGGCCTTCAGGCCTTCGTCAATCTTCAGTTCCATGTGTGTTCTTTAAATTGAGGAGCTGCTTGCGCTTGTTCGTATTCGTTTTCAGCATGAAATCAATGTGAATTCAAGAGAGGGCGAGCGGAAGCAGCTATAGACAAAAGAGCAACGCCCCAGCGTATGGGGCGTTGGAAAAGCAAAGCCGGTCGAGCTTACAGCAGTCGCGAAATCAGCGCACCTTCCACAGGGCCTTCCAGCGGAATGCGCACGCGCACGGGGTTGCCCTGTGCGACTTCCACGGGCTGGCCTTCGAGGTTGAACATCTTCTCCAGCAAAACCCGCCGGTTGCCCTGGGGATGAATCACTTCGATGGTGTCGCCCACGGCGAAACGGTTCATGGTTTCAATCTCGGCCATGCCGTCGGCCCAGCCGCGCACCGCGCCCACGAAGTGGCTGCGCTGCAGCACGCTGTGGCCGGTTTCGTAGTTCTGGTAGTCGTTGGCAGGGCGGCGCTCCAGCAGGCCGCCGGTATAGCCGCGGTTGGCCAGACCTTCGAGTTCGGTGATCAGCTCGGGGTTGAACGGGCGTCCGGCCACGGCGTCGTCGATGGCGCGGCGGTAGGTCTGGGCCGTGCGGGCCACGTAGTACAGGCTCTTGGTGCGGCCTTCGATCTTGAGCGAGTCCACGCCGATCCTGGTCAGACGCTCCACATGCTCCACGGCGCGCAGGTCCTTGGAGTTCATGATGTAGGTGCCATGCTCATCTTCCATGATGGGCATCATCTCGCCAGGGCGGCCTTTTTCCTCGAGCAGATAGATGGCATCGGCCTTGGGATGGCGCTGCTGGTCGCCGCAGGTGCTGGTGAACTGGTTGTCCAGATCGTTCTTGGCTTCTTCGAAGTTGAAGCCGTTCTCCATGGTCTGGCCCAGTGCCTCGCCGGTGTTGGGGTCCACGGCCGCGTCATGCGTCTTGTAGTCCCAGCGGCAGGCGTTGGTGCAGGTGCCCTGGTTGGGATCGCGGCGGTTGAAGTAGCCAGACAGCAGGCAGCGACCCGAGTAGGCGATGCACAGCGCGCCATGCACAAACACTTCCAGCTCCATGTCGGGGCATTCCTGGCGGATCTTCTCGATCTCGTCCAGGCTCAGCTCGCGCGACAGGATGATGCGCGAGACGCCCATCTTCTGCCAGAACTTCACGGTGGCGTGGTTGGTGGTGTTGGCCTGCACGGACAGATGAATTTCCTGCTCGGGCCACTTTTCCTTGACCATCATGATGAGCCCGGGGTCAGCCATGATCATGGCGTCGGGCTTCATGGCGATGATGGGCTCGATGTCGCGCAGATAGGTGCGGACCTTGTCGTTGTGCGCAATCAGATTGCTGGTCAGGAAGAACTTCTTGCCGCGCGCATGGGCCTCGGCAATGCCCTGGCCGATCTGCTCCAGGCGGAATTCGTTGTTGCGCGCGCGCAAGCTGTAGCGCGGCTGGCCGGCGTAGACGGCGTCGGCACCAAAGTCGTAGGCGGCGCGCATCTTGTCGAGCGAGCCGGCAGGCAGCAGCAGTTCGGGGGCTTTGAGGGTCATGATGGCGCTATTGTCCCGCATAGCGCTTTTCACTGTGGCTTGCTAAGGCTACGTGGTCTGTAGCAGTTGCGCGTGCAGTTGCTGCGCAGGCAATGACTGGGAGGCCGTCGCGGCGGGCGTGCACAGCAGCAGCTTGCGCTGTGCCCAGGCGTCGGAAAGAGGTACGGCCACCACGCCGGTGGCGGCGCCGTGGCGCTGCACGGCGGCCAGCGGCAGCACGGCAATGCCCACGCCCTGGCCCACGAGCTGGCACAGCCCCTCGAAATGCTGCAGCTGGACCTGGATGCGCAGCAGCCTGTCATTGATCCGCAAGGCCTGTTTCTGCAGCAGCTGCTGCAAGGCGGAGTCACGGGGCAGGCCGACCCAGTTCTCATGCAGCAGCTCGGCCAGCGGCAGTTGCAGGCGCCCGGCCAGCGCATGGCCCAGCGGCAAGGCGGCGGCCAGCGGGTCCGGCCTCCAGGGCAGGCAGTGCAGGCCTGCCAGGGCACAGCTGTCTTCGGCATCCCAGGCCGCCACTCCGATATCACACAGGCCCTGGCGCAGTCCGGCCAGCACTTCGCTGCTGGGGCATTCCTGCAGCTCCAGCGCAATCTGCGGGTGCTGGCGCAGAAAGCCGCTGACGGCCAGCGGCAGATGCTCGCGCACGGCCGAGGTATTGCCGCGCAGCCGGATCTGCCCGGCCAGGCCAGCGCCGAATTCACCCATGGCTCCGCGCAGGCGCTGCATCTGGCTGAGCACCTGGCGCGCATGCTGGCCCAGAGTATGGCCTGCAGCCGTGGGCTGCACGCCGCGTGCCTGGCGAATGAGCAGCGCCGTGCCCAGAAGCGCCTCCATGCCGCGCACGCGCTCGCTGGCCGAGGCCAGCGTGAGATGGCTGCGCTGTGCGGCCGCTGTCAGCGTGCCGCTGTCGAGGATGTGCACAAACAGCTGGAGGTCGGTCAGGTCAAAGCGCATGGTGTTCAAGCCTAAGGTTTATACGAAGTCTGGTTTTGGCAAATCCCGCTGGTAAAGCATCTTCCATAGCTGGATTATCAATGCTAGGCAATAGAGCAATGATTTTTGCTGAGGTTTGATAGTTCGGATAATACGAAGGATTGATGATGTGGAATGAAGGCTGGATGGCTGCGGCAGCCATTGCCGTGTTTGGACTGGCGGGTTGTGTCAAAGGCGTGGTGGGTCTGGGCCTGCCCACAGTTTCCATGGCCTTGCTGGCGGTGTTCATGCCGCCCGCGCAGGCGGCGGCCCTGCTGCTTTTGCCATCGCTGGTGACGAATCTGGTGCAGATGCGGCCCGTGGCAGGTTTGCGGCCCTTGCTGCAGCGTCTGGGCTGGATGCAGCTGGGCATCGTGCTGGGCACGCTGGGAGGTGTGGCCCTCTGGGGTGGAGTCGGCAGCCTGTCCGCAGCCAGACCGGCGCTGGGCCTGGCGCTGGTGATGTACGCCCTGTGGGGGCTGTCGGGCCTGCGCTGGCAGACGCCGGCGCCGCACCAGGCCTGGCTGGGGGCAGTATGCGGCCTGCTGACGGGCGCCATCACGGCGGTGACCGGTGTCTTTGTCGTGCCTGCCGTGGCCTTTCTGCAGTCGCTGGGCCTGTCCCGCCCCGCGCTCATGCAGGCCATGGGCCTGTGCTTTACCACCTCCACGCTGGCCCTGGGGGCCGGTTTGCTCTGGCAGGGCCAGGGACTGGGCGCGCAGGCGCAGGAGATGGGGCTGGGACTGCTGGCTTCGGCCCTGATGCTGATTCCGGCCCTGGCCGGCATGCACTGGGGCGAGCTGCTGCGCGAAAAACTCTCGCCCGAGCTTTTCCGGAAGCTGCTGATGCTCAGTCTTCTGGCTCTGGGTGTCTACCTGTGCTTCTGAGTGGCAGGGGCCGCAGCGACATTGCCGCCACCCCAGGGTTCGGGAGGAAGGCGGCAATGTCGTCCCGGGACGGTTACAGGCGGAAGACCTTGACGGCCTGGCCGCGCTCGACTTCCCAGTGCTGCTGGCTGCGCAGGCGCTGGGCCTGCCCCTGGCTGCGCGCATTGTGCTGCGCCAGCTTGATGGCCAGCAGCTCGCGTGCCAGCCGCTTGTTGGCATGCTGGCTGCGTTCGCTCATGACCTTGACGGCAATCCCGCTGGGCACATGCAGGGCATGGACGGCCGAGTCCGTGGTGTTGACATGCTGGCCGCCCTTGCCTGAAGCCTTGCAGGCCTGGAACTGGATCTCGCCGTCCATGGCCAGCTGGCGCGGCGGCTCGCAGCGCTGCACGGCGACGAACCAGTTCTTGCGCGGATGCCGGGGTCGGAAGGGGCTGGCGAAGATCCACTGGATGGTGCCCTGCCATTCGCGCAGTGCCGGCGTCTCGCGCTCGCAGCGCAGCAGCACCGACCTGTAGCCGGCCGGGGTGCGGAACTCCTCCAGCACCTCGACGGCCAGGTCCTCGGCGGCGCAGGCCTGCAGCAGCTTGCGCAGGGTCAGCTGCAGTGCGTACTCGCATTCGGCGGGGCCGTGGGCCGAGCTCAGTTGCATCAGCAGCATTGCAGGGCTCCCTTCTTGTAGGTCAGCAGGGGCCTGAGGCGCGCGACCAGCTCCACCAGGCCGGCTTGCTGCAGGCTGGCGACCACGGAGTCCACGTCCTTGTAGGCCTGGGGAGCCTCCTCGTAGACCAGCTCGCGGTCGGCGCAGACCACGGCGCTGCCGAAGCGCGTGCGCAGCAGCTCGTCCAGCGTGAAGCGCGGCCGCAGCCGGCCCATGCAGTCCGTGCGCGCCCATTTGCGGCCGGCGCCGTGTGCCAGCGAATCCAGGGCCTCGTGCCGGCCGGCGATGGGCCGCACCAGATAGCTGTAGTCGCCGCGCGAGCCTGGAATGACGACCAGCCCCCGGTCTGCCGGCGTGGCGCCCTTGCGGTGCAGAAAGCCGTCCTGGCCCTGCCAGTGGTGGGGCAGCACATGGTTGTGCGTGATGTCGAGCACGGCTTCTGCCTGGGTGCGGATCGCGCGCAGCAGGCGCTGGGCGATGCTGCGGCGGTTGAGCCGCGCATAGTCAATGGCTGCATCGTGCTGCAGCAGGTATTGCCTTGCGGCTTCGCTGCCGGCGGCCAGGCCGTCGTGGCTGAAGCGCTGTAAATGCTCGCGCAGTATGGAGCCGCCAAGGCCGCGCGAGCCGCTGTGCACCATGAGGTGCACGCGCTTTTTGTCGAGCGCGCCTTCCTCGTAGAGGGTCTCGATCTGCTGCAGTTCGGCAAAGTGGTTGCCGCCTCCGATGGTGCCCAGATTCTGCAGCAGACAGGCCAGATCGGCGACGCCGCTGGTCTGCGCGATCTGCTGCAGCTGCTCCATGTCCACGGTCTCCAGCAGCTCCTGAGGCAGAGGGCCGTCGATATTTCCCACGGCTTTTTCGAGCCTGGTGGCCGAGGTCTTGTGCACGGCCAGCTCGGTTGCGTACAGGGACATGCCGCAGCCTATGTCGCCGCCGACCAGGGCCGGGTAGAAGCGTCCTGTCGAGAAGAAGGCCGCGCCCACGGGATAGCCCCGGCCCGGATGCAGGTCGGGAAGACCCACGGCGGCGCGGATGCCGTCCAGATTGGCGGCTGTGGTGTGAAGTTGCTGGATGGCAGCGTCCTCGATCCAGACGCTGCGGTTGGCGAACACCTTGACATAGGTGTCCGAAAAAGAATTGCCCATGAATGGCCCTTGGTCGAATGCATGAAATCAGCGATGGGGCAGTCGCGACATGCTCGGCCGAGAGGCATCCGGGAATTCACGCGCAGCGCAAAGACTGACTCCATGTCGTTCCATGGGTCGGCCAGGGTCTGCAGCGTGGCGGGAAGCGCTAGAAGGCTTTAGGCGTGCACGACTGCAAAGGGATTTGTCGTCTGGGACATGTCTCTCTCCTTTGCGTGAGTGGGGGAAGGCGCGCAACCCTTCGTGGATTGCGGCAAAGAAAGGCATGCTATGGACTGGCGAGCGGCGGCGCAAGCCGTGCAGGTCGATGCGTTGTGGATTGGCAACAGATATGAAAAAGCCCCGCAGGCCATGCCTGCGGGGCTTGAGGGACAGCGCGGGGGGAGTCCTGCGTCAGTCCTGAGGCCTGAAGCCGATGACCAGATCCGACGGTACCTTGCCGTCGATATCGCGCGGCAGCTTGTCGGTCTTGTGCAGGGCGCGGACCACGGCCTCATCCCAGGCCGCGTTGCCGCTGGACTTGGAGATCGTGGCACTGGTGATGGTGCCGTCCGGTGCCGTGCGCACGCGAACCTCGGCACGCGGATTGCCGCTGACCGCATCGGGGTAGACGATGTTGGGCTTGACGCGTGCGGCCACCTTGGCACCGTAGCCGGCCGATGGGCCGCCGCTGGCACTGCTGCCCGTACCGCCGGTGCGACTGCCGCCAGCGCCGCTGTGATCGCTGCCACCGCTGCCGCCAGCACTGCCGGAGCCGCCGGCCAGCCCTTGCAGGCGTGCCAGCTCAGCCTTGCGGCGATCATCGGCTGCCTTGGCATCCCTGGCGTCCTTGGCAGCCTTCTCCTTGGCTTCCCTGGCCGCTTTTTCCTTTTCAGCCTTGTCCTTCTCGGCTTTTTCCCTGGCAGCCTTGTCCTTGGCGGCTTTTTCAGCTTTCTCTTTCTCAGCCTTTTCCGCTTTTTCCTTCTCGGCCTTGTCCTTGGCCGCCTTTTCGGCCTTTTCCTTTTTCTCGTGCTCGAGCTTTTCCTTGCGTTCCTTTTCCGCTTTTTCAGCCTTCTCGGCCTTTTGCTTTTCCAGCTGCGCCTTTTCAGCCTTTTCCTTTTCGGCCTTGTCCTTCTCGGCTTTTTCCTTGCGCTCTTTTTCCTTGCGCTCTTTTTCGCGCTGTTCGCGGGCTTCCTGCTCGGCCTTTTCCTTCTTCAGCTGCTCCTGCTTTTTCTTTTTGGCCAGGGCAATCTCGGCCTCATGATCATCGTCATGGGCCTGAGCCTTGGGGGCCGGCGCAGGAGGAGGCAGCGGTGCAGCCACGGGCTCCGGCGGAGGAGGTGGCGGCTCGGGAGCCGGGGCTGGCTCCGGCGTGGGCTCCGGAGCGGGAGGCGGTGGTGTCACGGCGGCTGCGGAAGCCGGGGCGGAGCTGCTCCAGACCTCGGCTTCGACCATGGCTTCTTCGGCTTCCTTGGGGGGGCGCACCGTCCACAGCAGGGCCGCGATCAGCAACCCGTGCGCGGCCAGGGCGAGCGACCATGAGCGCGCCCGGCCTTTGGGGCGGGGCGGGGCAAACTGATCGCGATCTTGCTGGTTAGGCATGGTGAATTGGTGGTCTGCGCGGGCTGCGGCTTCAAGGCATCAAAGTCGCGGCTGGCGGCAGAGCTTCATGTATGGGTCAGTTGCTGGAAGAGGAAACAACGCCGAAGGCTATGCGCTTGACGCCAGCCTTGGACAGCGTGGTATGCGCCTTCATGACGTCATCGAAGGGCAGACCCTTGTCGGCGATGATCTGGATGGCGCTGTCCTCGCCCTGGCCTTGCTGCCAGGACTGGGCCAGGCCCATGAGGTCGCCAGGCTTGATGGTCTGGGTATTGCTGCCGTTCTTGAACTGGATGCTGCCGTCCTTGTCGAGCAGCACATAGGCAATGTTCTTGGTCGGCGGGCGCGAGGACTTGCCGGCGCTGGGTACATTGATGGAGCCGGGCGTGAGCATGGGGGCCGTCACCATGAAGATGATGAGCAGCACCAGCATCACGTCGATGAAGGGCACCATATTGATTTCATTGACGGTGCGGCGATTGCGACCGCGTGAACTCATGGCTGGCATGGATCACTCACTCCTTACAAATAGACTGCATAGCGCAGGCTGAAGACACCGAGCAAGGGCCGCCCCGCAGCAGGGGCTGCCCCAGCGAAGCTGTCGTCCTCCTCCCGAAGAGAGAGGGGAAAGGCGCGAAGCGGCTCAGGGGGTGCTTCATTTCAATGGCCGGAGGCGGAGCCGCTGGCGGTGGAGCCGACATTGCGCTGCAAGATATTGGAGAACTCTTCGATGAAGGTTTCTTCCTGGCTGGCGATGCGGTCGATGTGATGGGCGTAGCGGTTATAGGCCGTCACGGCGGGGATGGCTGCAAACAGACCCATGGCAGTGGCCACCAGGGCTTCGGCAATGCCCGGGGCCACGGTGGCCAGCGTGATCTGCTCCATGTTGGCAAAGCCGGTGAAGGCGTGCATCACACCCCATACGGTGCCGAACAGGCCGACGTAGGGCGAGACCGAGGCCACGGTGCCCAGAAAGGACAGGCCGGATTCGATCTCGTCGAGTTCGCGCTGAAAGCTCGCGCGCATGGCTCGGCGCGTGCCGTCCATCAGAGTGGCGACGTCGCCGATGCGGCGCTCGCGCAGCTTCTGGTATTCACGCATGCCGCTGGCAAAGATGCGCTCCATGGGGCCGCCGGTCTTGGCGTTCTGCGCGGCAGAGGCATAGAGGTCGTTAAGGCTGGTGCCCGACCAGAAGTCCTGCTCGAAGCTGTCGTTGAGCGAGCGCACGCGCTTCAAGGTCTGGGCCTTGCGAAAAATGGTGGCCCAGCTCGCTATGGATGCGATCACCAGGATCAGCATGACCAGTTGCACCACCCAGCTGGCCTGCATGATGAGGCTGAGGATGGACATGTCTTGGGAGTTCATGAAAGTTGCTCCAGGATATGGTTCGGAATTCTCGCGGGGCGCATGGTCTTGCCATCCACCCACCCAATTCGGATGGAGCCCGTGCACAGTGGCGTGGGCTCTTGGGCTTGACTGTTGGAATGGACCAGCAGCGCCTGCTGCTCGATTGTGAGCGAAGCGCGGCCGGCACTTTTCAAGCTAGCGGTAACAAAGAGTTGGTCATCGAGTCGCGCCGGGTGCAGATATTCAAGCTGCGCAGACGTTACGACAAAGATGCCGCCGGTTTGTTCCCGCAGCTTTTGCTGGGCGATGCCCAGCGAGCGCAACCACTCGGTGCGGGCGCGCTCGAAGAACTTCAGATAGTTGGCATAGAACACGACGCCGCCGGCATCGGTGTCTTCCCAGTAAACGCGCAGCGGGAATGTGAACACCCCGGCTGCGGCGGCTTGCATCGCATCGGCCCCGTCAGGCAAAGGCGCTGGTTGGCTCTGCATCATCACGGATTCAGCAGAAGAGCTTTTTCATGCGAGCAATGGCTTCCTGCAACTGCTCCATGGAGTTGGCGGTGGAAAAGCGCACATAGTTCGCCGTCTCGGCCTGACCGAAGTCGCGGCCGGGGGTGATGGCCAGGTGTGCCTGGTTCATCAGCGCATAGGCAAAGTCCCAGCTGCCCTTCACGCCGAGCTTTTCGGCGGCAGCGCGGCAGTCAGCCCAGGCGTAGAACGCACCATCGGGCTTGACGGGCACGGGCAGGCCTATCGATTCGAGAGCCGGGATGAAGTAGTCGCGGCGGGCCTTGAACTCGGCGCGGCGGCGTTCGTATTCGGCAAGGCTTTCGGGCTCGAAGCAGGCCAGGGCCGCGTATTGCGACACGGTGCTGGCGCAGATGAACAGATGCTGGGCCAGCATCTCGATGGGCGCGACCAGGGACTCGGGCACCACCATCCAGCCCAGGCGCCAGCCCGTCATATTGAAGTATTTGCTGAAGCTGTTGATGGAGATGATGTCATCGCCCAGCTGGAGTGCCGATTGGCCGAAGGCTTCGTCATGCGACAGGCCCAGATAGATTTCGTCGACGATGGTCAGTCCGCCTTTGGCGCGCACGACGTCGTGGATGCGACGCAGCTCGTCGGGGGCAATCGAGGTGCCCGTGGGGTTGGACGGCGAGGCCAGCATCACGCCGCGCGTGCGCTCGCCCCAGGCCGCTTCGACCTTGGCGGCACTGAGCTGGAAGCGCTCTGCCGCCGAGGACGGAATCAGCACCGGCTTGCCCTCGGCCGCCGAGACAAAGTGCCGGTTGCAGGGGTAGCTGGGATCGGGCATCAGCACCTCGTCGCCCTCGTCGATCAGCGCCAGGCAGGCCAGCTGCAGCGCGGCCGAGGCGCCGGCCGTGATGATGATGCGGCGCGCCGGTACGTTCACGCCGAAGCGGCTGGCGTACCAGGCGCTGATGCGCTCGCGCAGCTCGGGCAGGCCCGGTGCCTGGGTGTATTGCGTGCGGCCGCCGCGGATGGCGCGTTCTGCAGCTTCCTGCACCAGAGGCGGGGCGCTGAAGTCCGGTTCGCCGATGTTCAGATAGATCATGGGCGTGCCGCTGGCGCTGGACTGGCGGGCCACTTCCTGCGCGTGCTTGGCCATTTCCATGACGTAGAAAGGCTCGATGCGTTGGGCGCGACGGGAAAGCTCGATGACGGACATGGACGACGTTATTCTTTCAATCAATCAGCGTTCGGGAGCAATCGGGCAACTGCAGGGCGTACGCTGCAGCAGCTTTGCGCCCATAAAAAAACTGCAACCAGCCAGCGGGTGCACGATAGCACCAGCGGCCCTGTTGCAGTGTTTGCTTTGACTATGCATGCAGCGGCAGCAGGGCCGCGCAGGCGCGGCGCTGCAGGTCAAGCGCTTCAGCTGGCAGACTTGTTGGCGCGGTCATGCGCCACTTCGGTGGCACGCAGCTCGGGAGCCAGCCCGTTGAGCACGGCGTTGACATACTTGTGGCCGTCGGTGCCGCCAAATTCCTTGGCCAGCTCGATGCACTCGTTGAGCACCACGCGCCAGGGTACGTCAGGGCAGTTCTGGAATTCATACACGCCAATCCACATGCAGGCATGTTCGATAGGCGAGATTTCGGTCAGGCCGCGATCGAGCTTGGGCGTGATCAGTGCATCCAGTGCAGCTTCGTTTTCCACGCAGCCGCGCAGCAGTGCATCGTAGTGCACCACGTCGGCCTTGTGAAAGCCGGCCAGATCGCGCGTGAAACGGTCGATGTCGAGCACCGCATTGCGGCCCACGATGTGCTGATACAGGCCTTGCAGTGCGAACTCGCGTGCGCGGCTGCGATTGGATTTGGAGCCCGCCTTGCGTGCGCCGGTGCTGGTCAGGCCGGTGCGCTTCTGGGGAGGGCGGCGCGAGCCGGACTCGCTGGATTGTTCTTCACTCATGATCGTCGTAGGAGTTGAGCAGATTGGCCATTTCCACGGCGACGCGGGCTGCGTCGCGGCCCTTTTCGACCTGGCGGGCAATGGCTTGCTCCATGTTTTCTGTGGTGATGATCGCGTTGGCGATCGGCAGTCGGTAGTCCAGGCTCAGACGTGTCACGCCTGCGCCCGATTCGTTGGCTACCAGCTCGAAGTGGTATGTCTCCCCACGGATGATGCAGCCCAGCGCCACCAGGGCGTCGTACTGATCGGTGTCGGCCAGTGTCTGCAGCGCCACGGGCACTTCGAGTGCGCCGGGGACGGTGACATGGTCGATGTTCTCGGTCTTCACACCCAGTGCCAGCAGCTCGTCGCGGCAGGAGGCAAACAGGGTGTTGGTAATGCTTTCGTTGAAGCGTGCTTGCACGATGCCGATCTTCAGCTCGGCGCCGTTCAGGTTCTGGCCTTGGCCTTTTTCTGCGTTTTGCATCTGGTGTTCCGTCTTTTATTCTTTGGGGATGTAACCCGTGATTTCCAGGCCGTAGCCCGCCATGCTGGGCATGCGGCGGGGCTGGCCCATGAGGTGCATCTTGCTCACGCCCAGCTCGCGCAGGATCTGCGCGCCCACGCCATAGGTGCGCAGATCCATGCGGCCGCGTTCGGGCGCCTGGGCCGAACGGGCCTTGCCTTCGAATTGGGTCAGCAGCTGCTCGCCGGACTCGCTGCAGTTGAGCAGCACGGCCACGCCCTGGCCATTGCCATTGATGTACTTGAGGCTCTCGTCCAGGCACCAGGAATGCTGGTTGCGGCCGGTTTCGAGCGCATCGAGCACCGACAGCGGCTCATGCACGCGCACGGGCACGGTGGTGTCTGGCTGCCATTCGCCCTTGACCAGTGCCAGGTGCACGGAGCCGCTGGGTACGTCGCGGAAGGCATGGGCGATGAATTCGCCATGGGCCGTCTGCATGGGGCGGCTGCCCACTTTCTGTAGCAGCGATTCGTTGCGGCTGCGGTATTCGATGAGGTCGGCAATGGTGCCGATCTTGATGCCGTGCTCGGCGCAGAACAGCTGCAGATCGGGCAGGCGGGCCATGGTGCCGTCGTCCTTCATGATCTCGCAGATGACGGCCGAGGGCGTGCAGCCTGCCAGCGCTGCCAGATCGCAACCGGCCTCGGTGTGGCCGGCGCGCATGAGCACGCCGCCGTCCACGGCCTGCAGCGGGAAGACATGGCCGGGCTGTACCAGATCGCTGGGCTGGCTGTTCTTGTTCACGGCCACCTGGATGGTGCGCGCACGGTCGGCGGCCGAGATGCCGGTGGTCACGCCTTCGGCGGCTTCGATGGAGATCGTGAAGGCCGTGCTGTACACGGTGCCGTTGCGCGCGGCCATGGGCGGCAGCTTGAGGAATTCGCAGCGCTCGCGGGTCAGCGTCAGGCAGATCAGGCCACGGCCGAAGCGGGCCATGAAGTTGATGGCCTCCGCTGTGACATGGTCGGATGCCAGAACCAGATCGCCTTCGTTCTCACGGTCTTCTTCGTCAACGAGAACGACCATGCGGCCGGCACGCATTTCCGCCACGATTTCTTCGACGGGCGAGATGGGCACAGGTTGGAGGGAGCTGTTCATGGAATGCCTTCTTGGACGTGAACTGGATGCGATGCACTGCAGTCGGCGGCTGGCGCATGACACGCACCAGTGAGGCATTGCCGACGCCGCCATGGGCGCAGGCAGGACTTCCAAAGAACGTGTGAGGCGGGAGGCCGCCTGGGCGGAGCCGCTTTCTGCAGGGTAAGGCCTTGCGGAAAGCGCTCATTCTATTGCAGAGCGAGCTTTGAGCGCGCGAGCCGACCCTGAAACCATGATGCAGTGCAAGAACGGGACGCAGCTCCAATGCGCAGCATCAAGCAAGGGCCGCCCCGCAGCCCAGCAATGATGCCGTCCTGCTTGGGAGGGGCGGCGAGGCCGCTCAGGGGGATTTTTAGTACTCGTGATCCTTGAGCACCACATCGCTGTCGGGATAGGCGCAGCAGGGCAGCACATAGCCTTCGGCCTGTTCCTCTGTCGTCACGCCCGGCCACTCGATGTCGTAGTGCACGCTGCCCGATACCAGCTGTCCCATGCAGGTGCGGCAGGTGCCGTTGCGACAGGAGCTGGGCCAGTTCACGCCGCCGCTCTCCAGCGAGTCCAGCAGCGACTGGTCGGTCCAGGCGTCGACCTGCTGGCCGCTGGGCTCGCACTTGGCGATGAAGAAGGGAGGGGCAAAAGCAGAGTCGTTGGACATGAGGCGCTGTAGTGATTCTTTGCAAAACCCGTTGTTGTAGCCGGTTTGCCAAGGCCGTGGGCCCGGTGCGGATTGCCTGTTTTTTCAGCGCTGAAAAATGAACCTTTTGAAATCAATGACTTGCCTGACTTATTCATTGGACCGGTGCAGTTGTTCACAAGGATGTCCAGCGTAGGACGGGATAAGTGTCTGTCTGTCGGATAGGGGCTGATCAAAAAATAGGCAGTTTGAGAAATTCCTGATAAATCAAGTGCTTGAGACATTGCTGCAAAAGCTATTCAGGCTTGTCCACAGGCTTGTTGAGAAAAATTGGGGAAAAGCCTGGCGCTTGTTGTTCTGGGTAACTCAAGCCGTAAACACGGTGAAGCATCCTCGTTTTCCTGCGCGTCCCTAAAAGTAGAGGTTGCTTCAACGGACGCTCCTGCTGCGGCTCTTCATAGGAACGCCACCACTACGCCAGCACGAGCTTGGCTCAGTTCTGCAGTACCAGCAATGCTTGGACTTCCGCCTTGGCCTGTATCCCGAGTCGCTCGAGATCAAGGCCTGTTGGCAAGTCGTCTTCGAGTATGACCTTGCCTGCACACAGCACCCACTTGAGGTGGGGACGCCCGCCGCTGGCGATGGGGCCGATGGCAGGGTCGTGCAGTCCAAAATATCGGGGGTCATCGAGTGCATATACGGCCAAATCGGCAGCCATACCGGCGGATAGATGACCGACACCTTCAAAGCCGAGCATCTGCGCGCCGCTCTGGCTGGCCCAGTGGATGATTTGCTCCACGGTGGTGGCGTCACCGCCTTCTTCGCCTAGCCCTTCGGGTATGGCGCGGGAAAGCGCGCCAGCCTGTGCGCGGTGTAGCATCCACGCAAAATGCAGCTCGCTGATCATGTCTGCGGCTTCGTTGGAGGCCGCGCCATCAACGCCCATCGTAACGGGGGAGCCCATTTTGGCTAGCGCAGGTGCGGGTGCGATTCCGTCGGCCAGGCGGGCATTGCTCTGCGGACAGTGGGCAATACCGGTACGGCTTTCTCCCAGCATCCTGATTTCCTCGGGGCTTAGGTGTACCAGGTGGGCCAGCCATACATCGGGCCCCAGCCACTCATTGCGGGCAAGATATTCGATGGGTAGGCAACCGAATTTTTCACGGCAATGCTCGATATAGGCCACGGACTCCGACATATGGCTGTGCAGTCGCAAGCCCATGGAGCGCGCGGCTCTGGCCACTTCCTTGAGCTCCGGTTTGGGCAGCGAGACATGGACAGAGGTGGGGGCCATGGCCACTTTGCTCATGGCCATGGGGGTGGTCTGGTGGAAGTACTTGGCCGTGGTTTGTACCGAGCTCAGCATCTGATCCAGTGTTTCGGTGGCCTGTAGCAGCTTTTCATCGGCTTCCAGCTTGCGGGTGACGGTGGCACCGCCACGCAGCAACATGAAGCGCATGCCCAGCGCGTTGGCTTCCTCGAACAAAATGGCGGCTGCATCAAAGTCCTGTCCTGGCTGGAACAGGTAATGATGGTCGGCTACGGTGGTGCAGCCTGAGCGTAGCAGCTCCACCAGACCAATGCGTGCGGCTATGCGCAAACGCTTTTCATCAAAGCTGCGCCGGTAGCTGAAGGGCACAGCCTGCAGCCACGGGCTCAGCGTCAGATTGATGCCTGCAGGCACACCTTTGAGTAAAGACTGGAACAGGTGGTGGTGGGTATTGACCCAGCCGGGGTAGATGACGCAGTTGCTGGCATTGAGCTGCTCCTCGCCGGGCAGGGGCGGTAGCCCGTTGCCCATCTCGGTGATGACGCCGCTCTCTATGCGGATGTCGCGGGCAGGGCTTCTGGCCTTGCTTCCTGACAGCCCCGTCATGATGGCTGCCGCATTGCGGATCAGAATATTGTTTTTCATGGGGCTCTCAGTTCTTGGGCATCAGGCCGTCCACGCCTTGAACCAGATAGTTCATATTGGCCAGATCACCGGGCGAGATATTCTGGCCCGCTGGAACGCGTGTCGTGCCTTGCTGATCGACCAAAGGGCCGGTGAAAATCTGGCGCTGACCTGAAGCAATTTCCTTGGTGAGGGTTTCAACCTGGTTGCGCACCTCGGCCGGAATGGCTGAGTTCAGCGGTGCCAGCTTGATGATGCCGTCGCTGAGGCTGCCCATGACGCTTTCGGGCTTCCATTTGTCCGCTAGTACTTCGTTGGCGACCTTGATGTAGAAGTTGCCCCAGTTTTGGGTAATAGAGGTGAGATTGGTCGTGGGGCCGAACTTGGACATGTTCGAGTAGTAGCCCAGGGTGTAGACCTTTTTCTCTTCGCCTGTGGTGACGATGGAAACGCCCGAGGTGGCATAGGCAAGAGTGTCTGAACCCAGCTTGATGAGAGCATTGGCGGCATCGCGCTCCTTGCCCGGGTCATACCAGGAATTTACCCAGATCAGGCGCAACTGAGCTTTTGGATTGGCGCTTTTCATGCCTAGTGCGAAAGCATTCACGCCTTGCAGCACCTCGGGAATAGGGAAGGCGCCCACATAGCCGACCACATTGCTCTTGGTCATATGACCGGCGATCACACCTTCCAGATAACGGCCCTCATACCAGCGGGCGTTGTAGGTGCCGACATTGGTGGCTGTCTTGTAGCCGGTGCCGTTCATGAAGATGATTTTGGGAGCGGTACGCGCCACCTTGAGCGTGGGCTCCATGAAACCAAAGGAGGGCGTGAAGATTAGTTTGCAGCCGTCTTTCACAAAATTGCGTACAACGCGCTCTGCGTCTGGGCCCTCTGCTATGTTTTCTACGTATTTGGTACTGATTTTGTCGCCCAGGGCGGCGACCAGTTCATTGCGCGCCAGCTCATGCTGATAGGTCCATCCGCTTTCTCCAATCGGGTTGGAATAGAGAAAACAGACTTTGAGTGGCTCGGCGGCTGAGGCGCTGCCCAGGCCCAGCACAAAGAGCGACGCTGCGCTCCATGCTGCAAGACAGGGAAATGCGGTTGATCTATGCGTGTGGCGCACGTTGTTGCTGTTCATGGTCATGCCTCCTTGGTTCTGGTCGTAGGGAACGCGATGCTTTGAAACTTCAACTTTCCGGCTTGTAGCTCTGTCCCAGCGAGGCGGGAGAGTTCAGCTTGATCGTGGTCTTGTTGCGCGATATCAGCACCAGCACGACGATGGTGGCGATATAGGGTAGTGCGGACAGCCATTGTGAAGGGAGCTCCAGCGCCAGGCCTGAACCTTGGACGAACAGCTGGGAGACCAGCACGCCGCCGAACAGATAGGCGCCGACCAGAATGCGCAGGGGGCGCCAGGTGGCAAAAACCACCAGTGCCAGCGCAATCCAGCCCCGGCCTGCGACCATGCCGTCCGCCCACAGTGGCGTGTAGAACACGGACAGAAACGCTCCGCCCAGACCGGCCATGGCTCCGCCATAGAGCACTGCCATGTAGCGGATGGCGATCACCGGGTAGCCAATGGCGTGGGCTGCGGTGGGTGATTCTCCGACGGCGCGCAGCACCAGACCTCCGCGGCTTCGATCCAGAAACCAGGCTGTTGCGGCTGCCAGTACCCACGAACCGTAGACTAGCCAGTGCTGGTGAAACAATGCGGTGCCCAGAAAAGGTATGTCCCCAAGTATGGGAATGGTGGGAACGGGCACGGCCGTCAGTGGTGCTGATTCATAGGACTTGCCCAAAAAGGCCGACAGACCCACTCCGAAGATGGCCAGGGCCAGCCCGCTGGCGACCTGGTTGGCCTGCATGGTCAGGCACAGATAGCCGAAGATTAGCGCCAGTGCTGCACCTGCAAGCATGCCCACTGCGGCCGCGGCCCAGGGGCCAGCTCCTGTAAAGGCAGCGGCAAAAGCCGCAACCGCGCCCACGGACATCATGCCTTCTGCACCAAGGTTGAGCACACCAGAGCGTTCGACGACCAGCTCGCCCAGTGCGACGATGATCAGTGGTGTGCCTGCGACCAAGGTGGCCGCCAGGATGGAGGAAATCAGCGAGGTATCCATGGTCAGGCCCTCCGGAGACCGCCTTGCCAGCGCAGACGGTAAGCAATGAACAGATCCGAGGCCAGCAGGAAAAACAGCAGCATTCCCTGGAAAACCTTGGAGATGGAGGATGGCAGGTTCAGTTGCTGCTGGGCTTGCTCGCCGCCCAGAAAGAACAAGGCCATGATCAGGCTGCTGGCCAGGATACCCACGGGGTGCAGGCGTCCGACAAAGGCCACGATGATGGCTGCAAAGCCATAGCCGGCGGAGATTTGCGCCGTCAACTGGCCCATGGGACCTGAAACCTCGGTCATCCCGGCCACGCCGGCCAGCGCGCCGCCAGCCAGTAGCCCGACCCAGATGGCCTGCTTTCCCGAAAAACCGGCATAGCGAGCGGCATCAGGTGCCTGGCCACCGACCTGCATGCGAAAGCCCTGCATGCTCAATTGCAGAAACACATAGCCTGCCAGCAGCACAAACAACGCCAGAATGAAGCCAGCATGCAGGCGTGTACCTTCGATCAGCACGGGCAATAGCGCACTGTCGCCAAAGCTGCGGGTTTGGGGAAAGTTGTAGCCGTCAGGGTCCTTCCATGGGCCATAGATCAGCCAAGATGCCAGCAACTGGGCTACATAGACCAGCATCAGCGACACCAGGATCTCATTGGTGCCAAAGCGTGTGCGCAACCAGGCTGGGATGGCAGCCCACAGAGCCCCGCCCAAGGCGCCGGCCAGCACCATTGCGGGCATGGCCCAGAAAGCGATTCGGTCCCCCACCATCAGCGCAATGCCGCTGGCAAACACGGCGCCAAGAATGAACTGACCTTCTGCGCCGATATTCCAGACTCCAGCACGAAAGCCGATGGCAAGCCCCATGCTGATCAGCATGAGCGGTGTGGCCTTGAGCAGCAGCTCGCTTAGACCATATAGGTCACTGATGGGCTGAATGAAGAAGGCATGAATGCCTTGCAGCGGTTTTTGACCCAGCGCAGCAAAAAGCAGTGCTCCGCTGAGCACGGTTAGCAGCACGGCCAGCAGTGGCGACAGCCAGCGCATGGAGTGCGAGGCTTCGGGGCGTTTTTCAAGCTTGAGCCACACGGTAGACCTCTCTTTCTGTAGGAAGAGTGGGCGGTGCGGCCTGGGGAAGGAGGGCACTCTCTTGAGGCCACATTCCGCTCATCCACAGGCCTATGGTCTCGACATCGGTCTGGTCAATGGCAACCACGGGAGATAGGCGGCCATCAGCAATCACGGCAATGCGGTCGCAGATTTCGAATAGCTCGTCCAGCTCTTCGGAGACCACCAGCAGGCTGGCGCCGCTGGTTCTCAGCTCAATCAGCGACTGGCGAATGAAAGCTGCCGCTCCCACATCCACGCCCCAGGTGGGCTGGGCTGCGATGAGTACTTGAGGCTTCTGCATCAGCTCCCTTCCCACGATGAACTTTTGCAGATTGCCACCCGAGAGCGAGTTGGCAGGCGCTTGCGGTCCTGAGCATTTGACGTGAAAGCCTGCTATACAGTTCTGCGCAAACTGGGTCACCGCGTCTTTGCGAATCAGACCACGCTGCAGCAGGCCTTGGTCATAGGCAGTCAGCAAGGTGTTTTCGGCCAGGCTCATGGCTGGAACCGCACCACGTCCTAGACGTTCCTCCGGAACAAAGCCCAAGCCTTGTGTGCGGCGGCTGGCGCTGTTCAGGTGCGCGACTGGCTGGCCATTGAGATGAATCATGGCGGCATCGCGCGGCGGAAGCGGGTCTTCTCCCGATAGGGCAAACAGCAGCTCCTGCTGGCCGTTGCCGGACACTCCGGCAATGCCCAGGATTTCACCGGGCTTGAGGCTAAAGCTGATGTCCTGTAACGCAGTGCCGAAAGGGTGGCTGGCAGCGCGGGACAGAGAATGAACCTGTAACCTGGCAGTATCTGCCGTATTTGCCATGGGCTTGGGGCGCTGGCAGGGCACCAGCTCCTTGCCAATCATCATGCGGGCCATGGAGGCTGGTGTCTCCTGGGCCGGAATGCAATGGCTCGTCACCCGGCCGTTTCGCAGAACAGTAGCGCTGTGGCAAAGCTCTTGAACTTCATCCAGCTTGTGGCTGATGTAGAGAATGCTGCAGCCTTCATCGGCCAGCTGGCGCAGGGTTTCAAATAGCTTGCGCACGGCCTGCGGCGTGAGTACCGAGGTCGGCTCATCCATGATGAGTAGCTTTGGATTTTGAAGCAGGCAGCGGATGATTTCCACGCGCTGGCGCTCGCCGACGGAGAGGGTGTGCACCAGCCGCAGCGGGTCTATGGGCAAGCCATAGCGCTGGCCGACCGCATGAATGCGCTGACACAGGTCAGCCAGGTCGGGGCGACCCGGCAAGGCGAGGGCCACGTTCTGCACGACGGTCAGTGTCTCGAACAGCTGAAAATGCTGAAACACCATGCCAATGCCCAGTGCGCGAGCCAGGCCGGGGCTGCCCATCTGCACGCGCTCGCCCTGCCAGTAGATCTCTCCGTCGGTTGGAGTAGTCACCCCATAGATGATTTTCATCAGCGTGGACTTTCCCGCGCCGTTTTCGCCAAGGATGGCTTGAATTTCACCGGGTGCCACGACCAGGTCGATGCCATCATTGGCAACCACGGAGGAATAGACCTTGCGAATGCCTCGCAGCTCCAGCTGGGGTTTGCCTTGAGAAGGGATAAGGCTTGGCATATCAGGCCGCCTTTTCTAGAGCGTGAAGGGATGGCTCCTGGCTGGTGCTGGCGTTAAACAGAACGTTCAGCAGCACGGCGGTGAAGGTGCCCAGCAAAATCCCGTTCTGGCAGAATTTGGCCAGCAGATCTGGCAGGCGCATGAAGAAGCGGTCCGCGACCAGAGGAATCATGCCCATGGCCAGGCTGATGGCCACGATGTAGGCGTTCTTGCGGTTTTCGACAAAATCCACATGGCTGAGGATGCGCACGCCCGTCGCAGCCACCATGCCGAACATCACCATGGCTGCGCCGCCTAGAACATACTGGGGAATGGATGCGGCGATGAAAGACAGTTTGGGAAAGCTGCTGATCACGATCAGCATTACCCCGGCTGTTACGCAGACCCAGCGGCTGCGTACCCCGGTGACCTGCACCAGTCCGATGTTCTGCGCATAGGAGGTGTATGTGAAGGTGTTGAAGATGCCACCCACGATGGCACCAACACCATCGGCGCGGAGGCCGCGGGCGATATCGTCTTTCTCCAACGGACGCTCCACCACTTCTGAAAGTGCCAGGAACTGGCCCACGCCCTCGATCATGATGACAATCATCACCACGCACAGCGTGACCGTGGTCATTACGTCAACGGTGGGAATGCCGAAGTGAAACGGCGTGATGATGCGTACCCACTGTGTGGCTTGCATGCCCACGAAGTTGACCTGGCCTGATGCCAGCGTGATCAAAAAGCCAACGGCGATGCCGATCAGGACGGCAATGTTTGACAGAAAGCCCTTGCACCAGGCGATGATGAAGAGAATGGTCATCAGCACGATGCCGGAGATGGCTATGTGCGAAGGAATGCCATAGGCTGGGTTGTTGATGGGGCCGTTGGGGCCGGGGATGGTGGGGTTTCCACCCGCTGCCCAGTTGATTCCCACGCGCATCAGCGAAATGCCAATGATCAGAACGACGGAGCCGGTGACCACGGGTGGAAACCAGCGCAGTAGACGGCTGACATAAGGAGCAACTAGCAGCGTGAATATGCCCGCTATGATGACTCCGCCAAAAACCGCTCTAAGACCTAGCCCTGGTGTGCTGCCTGCTGCAATAATAGGAGCGACTGCGGTGAAGGTCACTCCCATCATCATGGGCAGGCGTATGCCAACCTTGCCAATGCCCATGCTCTGGATGATGGTCACCAGCCCGCAGCAGAACAGGTCTGCTGCGATCAGGAATGCTGTGTCTTCTTTGGTGAGCTTGAGGGCGCTTCCAATGATGAGGGGAACGGCAATCGCCCCCGCATACATAACCAGCACATGCTGCAGTCCCAGTGCTGCTAGTTGGGGCAAAGGCAGTTTTTCATCGACTGGATGTACTGCGGGCGGACTATGGTTCGGGGTGCTCGTCGTCATGGTTTGTCTCCTGAACAGGTTTCGAGCGGTCTGGAAACACCTGGCTTTTTCAGCTCTGTGTGTCCCAGAAGGTTTATGGCTGTCTCATGTTTCGTTGCGCAGGCTGGAGAGAATCAAGGGTTGAACACGCTGCATGGCTTCGGGGCTGATGCGTGCCCGCAAGCCGTCGAACTTGGGTCCCCGCGTGGCATCGATGCCAAGGCGTGAGGTAGTTCCATCGGCGGAAGAGGAAGGGTCCAGAGGGCTGCCAGGTAGTCCGTCCACCATGAACAGATCTTGGTGCGGCTGGAAATGCGTTGCCATGGCCCAGAGCACTTCTTCATCGCGGGTGATGTCCACATCCTCGTCAACGGCAAACACTGTCTTCAGATATGGGTCCCAGCCCAGCAGGCCCAGCATGACCTGGCGTGCTTCTCCGGGGCGTGATTGCTTGAGCGCGATATAGGCGTGGAAGTGCGTTCCGGAATTGGGGTAGTGCACTGCAGTCACGCCTGGAAAGCGCTCCTTGAGCTTTTCCACCATCTCGGACTCTCTGGGGATACGGCCCAGATTCAGGTGCTCGGCCGAATTGCCTCCCACCACATCGAGCAGCCAGGCATCGCTGCGCTGCATCAGGGCCTCGACCTTGAAGACGTTGTTGGTGGAGCGGTCCGAGGAGTAGCCGGTGAATTCGCCGAAAGGCCCTTCTTCGGCGCGCATGCTGGGGTCAATCACGCCTTCAAGAACGAACTCAGCATGGGCAGGCACGGAAATGCCGTACTTTGGCGTTTTGACGACTTGCAGCGGCGCACCGATCAGCCCACCCGCCACGTGGCGCTCATCGATGCCATAAGGCAGGCGTGCAGCCGCGGCCAGCATGAACAGCGGATGTGCACCGATGACCATGGCCACTGGCAGGGGTTTGCCTTGGGTTTCGGCGGCCCGCAACATGCGCCAAAGGTGACCGCGCGAGTGCAGGCTGGTGGCGATCTCCGTTTCTGAGTGAACCATGGAGCGGTGATAGCTCACATTGCTTATGCCATCGAACTCGGAAATCAGAATGGAGTTGGTGATGTAGGGGCCGCGATCACTGGCGAAATGCTTGATGGTCGGGATATCGGTATGCAGATTGATCTGGCTAGTCTTGACTTGCTGCAGGACTTTGCCGTCCTGAATCAACTGCGGCTGCAGCAGGTTTCTGCTGCGAGCTTGGTATTCGGCGTGCAGGCCTGCTGCGCCCACTCCGCCCAGCATGCGGCCCACGCGTTCACGTGAGGCAAACAGATTGGTAATCAATGGGCGCTGCAGGTCGTCAATCTGGTTGAAGCGTAGCAAGGGGTGAAGACCTTGAGCGGCGAGGGACCAGACGATGGCAGTGACATCCTGGTCCCGACCGGCGGGGTGGTCGATGGACAGAACATCCTCCGGCCAGCTGTCGGCATAGGCTGCATAGAAGTCGTGCAAATCCTGACCGGTGTCCATCATTGTTGTTCTGGCATTCATCGAGTGTCTCCTCGGCAAAGCGAAACGGGGAGCCAGTGATTGCTGGCACTTTCTCTGTATGGGATGCCCACCGCCCGTAGGCGATGGGCGAGAGCCGCACTACTTGGCTGCGGCGAAGGTCATGGCTTCTTTTCTTTCGACACCTGCGTAGGTGGCTTTCAGACGGGCCTTTGCGTCTTCCTGGCTTTTCGGCGGAGGTGTGGTTTCAATGCCCACCAGTCGCGCAATGTTGTTGCCCAGGTAGTCTTCCAGCGTGTCTTCGTCGAGGTCGATTCCGTGCGGTGCGGGGCGGCACAGCATTTCCAGCTCGCGAAGCCACATGCCGGGCTCGTTGGGAGGGCTGTCCGTGCCGAACACCAGCTTGTTGCGCGGTAGTTCCTTGGCAAACTCGGCAATGCGCGCCTGGAAGCACCAGCCGGATTCGACATAGACATTGGGAGTGTCCATGGCCATCCAGAAGGTCTCGAACGAATAGTTGCCACCCGTCTGAATGCCAAAGTGCGCGATCACGAAGTTCACCATGGGGAACTCGCGAATGATCGGGTAGAACATCGTGGGAATGGTGAACGGGCCGTCACCGGTGTGGATCAGCACAACGATGTTGTACTTGGCGCAGACCTTCATTGCCGGGCGCAGCCATTCCAGCGCGCGATCAGGCCGGTAGCCATGCATATTGGCATGCAGCTTGATCATCTTGAAGCCATAGGCCAGATGGTGGTACTCGATTTCGGCAGCACCGTTTTCGGGCCCCCAGCGGGGGTTGTAGGTGAAGTTGCCGATGAAACGGTCAGGGTACTTCTGAGTGAGCTCGGCAATGTAAGACATATAGTCACGGATACCGTCACGGCCGCGGCGGTTGCCATCACGGTAGCCGGTATTACCGGGCGGGGGCTGGATGAAGCCCATGTCGATGCGGCGCGGCTTGCCGTTGATCATGTAGGGACCATCCATGAGCTTGAGCATGCGCTCGCCATTGAAGGGCGTACCTGTGTGGCGCCACGCCTCGTCCACCAGATTGGTGGGGTGCAGGTGAGTGTCGATAATCATTTTGTGTCTCCTGGCTTGAATTAATACAGTTCGATCACGGGCTGGCGCTCGGCCTTGTGGCCCAGCATCTGCTCAGCCTCCTCAAAGGTTCGAGGGGCTGGCGTGGGTTCGATGCCGATCATTCGGGCGATGTTGTTGCCCAGGTAGTCCTCTAACGTTTCCTCGTCGAGGTTCATGCCCTGTGGGGGGTTGGTACACAGCACTTCCAGCAGGCGCAGCCACATGCCGGGCTCGTTGGGTGGGGTGTCGGTGCCAAAAATGATCTTGTGCTTGGGCAGTACCTTGGCAAACTCCACAATGCGCGACTGCAGGCACCAGCCGGATTCGCAATAGACATTGGGCAGATCCATGGCGGCTTGAAAGGGTTCAAAGCAATAGACACCGCCGGTCTGCACGCCGAAGTGGGCCATGATGAAGTTCACCTTGGGGAACTCCTGAATCATGGGAATCCATTCGGAGGGGATGCTGTAGGGGCCGTCGCCCGTATGCAGCTTTACCGGCACACCCAGCTCGGCGCATTTTTCGAAAGCCGGGCGCACCCAGTCCAGCGCGCGGTCAGGCCGGTAGGCATGCATATTGGCCTGCATCTGAACCATCTTGAAGCCATGCTCCTTGACATAGCGCTCTATGGCTTCGACGCCGTTCTTGACGCCGCAGCGAGGGTTGTAGACAAAGCAGCCAATGAAGCGGTCGGGATGCTCCTGCACGCATTTGAGTGTGTAAGCCATGTAATCGTCGATGGACTCGCGGCCCGACTTCTCACCGTCGCTCCATGTGTAGATGGTGTTGCCCTGGGGCGGCTGGATGAAGGCCTTGTCGATACGGCGGGGTTTGCCATTGACGTAGTAGGGGCCATCCATGGTCTTGAGCAGCCGGTCCACGGTATAGGGTTTGCCGTCGTGCCACCAAGCCAGGTCAACCTGGTCGGTGGGGTAGCAACTGATGTCGATGATCATGTGTCTCTCCTTCTGTGATGACGGTTGAAGCGCTTCAGGCGGCTTCCTGAGCCTCGATGGAAACCAGGTGGCGAGTGAGTGCGCTTCGCAGTTGCGAGGCATTGAGATGGCGACCAATGAAGACCAGCTTGCTGCCGGGTGTTTCATCCCACCAGGGCAGGGCGGGCTTGAGTTCGAGCAGGCGGTGAACCCCTTGCAGCACATGGCGGCGGTCATCGCCTTGCACATGCAAAATTCCTTTGACGCGGTAGATGTCGTCGCCGTGTTCGCTCAGCAGTGCATTGAGCGTGGGCATCAGGGCATCGATATCGAAGGGCCGGTCAAAGGTGAACGACACGGAGTTCACGGACGGGTCGTGTGTGTGAGCATGGTCAGCGGACTGGCTAATGGCCGGCAGATGATCGTGTTCCTGGTGCGTGCAATGCTCATCGCAGGCATGGGCACCGATATGGCCGCCAATGGCTGGCCTGTGCAGAAAGTCGGGGTCTGTCATGGACAGGGCATCGGACTCGTATGTCTGCAATCCCAGAATCTGGGAGAGGTCCACTTGGGCCTGCACAGTGCGCATCACAGGTGCAATGCTGTTGAGTGTGCGGATGCGGCGCTCCAGCTCCTTGAGCTCGGACTCGCCGACCAGATCGGACTTGTTCAGCAGGATTCGGTCTGCAACCACAATTTGCGTGACGGCCTGGTTGTCATACTCGGCCAAGGCTGGATCGTCCAGGTGAGGCTGGACGTGTACGGCATCTACCAGAGTTACGATGCCGTCCAGCATCACTTTCTTGGCCACGTCGTTGTCCATGAAGAAGGTGGCGGCCACGGGCGAGGGGTCCGCCAGTCCGCTGGTCTCCACCAGGATGTGGTCAAACTGGTCCTTGCGGTCGAGCAGCTTCTGCAGAATCTGCACCAGATCGTTGCGCACATCGACCACGCAGCAGATGCATCCATTGGCGACCTGGAAGATTTCCTCTTCGGAGGCCATCACCAGATCGGAGTCCACATCTATTTCGCCGAACTCGTTTTCGATCACAGCGATGCGGTGACCATGCTTTTCCGTGAGGATGTGATTGAGCAGCGTCGTCTTGCCAGCCCCCAGAAAGCCAGTGAGTATGGTGACGGGAATGGGGCGTTGAGAGGTCGAGGTCATGTGTAAGCTCCTTCTGTGACACGGTGGCTTTGCGCAGTCCGGGCTTTGAGCGCTTGCAGCACTTGCTCGGGACGGATGGGGTAGTGACGAAAGCGCACGCCGATGGCGTCATACACGGCGTTCACGATGGCCGGACCGATGGCGATGATGGGGTCCTCACCCACGCCTTTGGCGCCATACGGCCCGCCTGGATCGGGCGCGGTCTCCAGCAGCACGGTGCGTATCTGAGGCATGTCCATGGACAGCGGCATCTTGTAGTCGACAAAGTTGGCATTCAGTGAGCGCCCGGTACTCATGTCGATCTGGTAGTCCTCGTAAAGCGTGTGACCTATGCCCTGCTGTATGCCGCCTTCGATCTGGCCGGCAGCGGCAATCGGATGGATAACCTTGCCAATTTCATGCACGGGTACAACCTGCAGTACCGTGATCTGGCCGGTTTCGGTGTCCACGCTGACCTCGGCAAAGTGGGCCGCGAAGGAATAGGCCTTGGTCGGGTGGTAGGTGGCTGTGCCCACCAGTTGCGCAGCCGGAATGCCTTTGCGCGCTGCGACGGCATCACGCACGCTCATGCTTTTGCCATCGGGGCCACATATCACGCCCTGTGACACCTGGAGGTTGGAGGCTGCAGTGTCAAGATAGCCTGCAGCGCGCTCCAGCAGTTGCTCTTTGACCTTCGCTGCCGCCATCTGGGCTGCTCGCCCACCCATATAGGTTGTGTGGCTGGCAAATGCGCCAATGTCCCAGGGAACGACGTCGGTGTCTCCATGCATGACGCTGACGGCTTCAAAGCACAGGCCCAGCTCCTGGGCCACGATTTGTGCCAGCGCCGTATGGGCGCCTGTGCCCAGACCAGCGGTGCCCGTCAGCAGCACTACCGTGCCGTCTTCATTCATCTTGACGATGGCATTGCCTTGCTCCTTGATGCCGGGGTAGGCGCTGCTGCCATGCATTTCGCAGCCCATGCCCCAGCCCCGGCGTACCGGGCCCTCTTTCGGGCTTGAGCCACGCGGCCAGTGCACCTCTTCCATGCCGCGGCGTATGCAGTCGGGCAAGCCGTGGCCTACGATGGGGTGGCCCGAAGGGGCCAGATCGCCCTGGCTGACGGCATTCATCAGCTTGAGCTCTGCCGGGTTCATGCCCAAGACCTGCGCCGCTTCATCAAGCTGCAGGTCCAGCGCAAAATAGGTCTGAACGACGCCATAGCCGCGAAACGCACCAGCGATGGGGCTGTTGGTATAGACGCATAACCCTTCCAGGTCCACGTTCTCGCAGCGGTACAGCGATGTCAGGGATGCTGTGCCCACGTTGGTCACGCCCGGGCCATGTGAGCCGTAGGCACCTGAGTTGAAGACCACGCGGGCCTGGCGCGCGGTGATGCTGCCGTCCTTGCGAAAACCCTGTTTGAGCCAGATCTTGAAGGGGTGTCGGGTGCGGCCTCCGAGGAAGGTTTCTTCCCGAGAGAACTCCATGCGCACAGGGCGGCGCGTCTGTTTGGCTAGCAGTGCGCAGAGGAACTCGCTCTGGAACAAGTCCTGCTTGGCACCGAAACCGCCGCCCATATGGTCAACCAGCACGCGCACCTTGTGCAGCGGCAGGCCCAGCACTTCGGCCATGATGCCGCGCACCATGAAAGCCGTCTGCGTGGAGATCCAGACCGTGAGATTGCCGTTGCCATCCCACTGGCACATGCAGGCGTTGGGCTCCATATAGGCGGGAGTAGGGCGGCCGCCTTCATACTCGCCTTCGAGGACAAAGTCGGCTTCCTCAAAGCCTTTGACGATATCCCCGCGCTGTACCCGAACCGGTGGCAGTACCAGGTTGCCACCAGGCTCTCGGTCGTGAATGCGTTGGGAGGCTGGTGCGGCCAGAGCTTCTTCGGTGGTGAAAAAAGCCGGAAGTAGCTCATACTCGATATCAATGAGATCAAGAGCCTGCTCTGCAATTTCTTCGCTTGTTGCCGCGACCACGGCAACACTTTCACCCCAGTACCTGACCTTGCTGTCCAGAATGTACTGATCGCAGGTGACCGATGCAGAGCGTGGGTGTGGTGAGCCTGCGTGCAGCACGCGGGGTACGTTCTCATGGGTCAGAACGGCTTTCACTCCCGGCAGGGCCAGAGCCCGGCTGGTGTCGATCTTCACGATGCGGGCATGGGCGACATTGCTGCGCTTGGTCCTGGCATACAGCAGGCCGGGCAGATGCATGTCAGCCACATATTTGGCGTCGCCTGTGACCTTGGCCAGCAAGTCGTTGCGCCTGACGCTGGTTCCGATGATGGATTTTTGGCTCATGATGCGCTGGCCTCCTGTGCGACGGGGGCGGCTGCGGCAATGGCGTCCAGAATTTTGGTGTATCCCGTGCAGCGACAGATGTTGCCGGCGATGGCAAAGCGGATGTCTTCGGTGCTGGGGCAGGGGTTCTCGTCCAGCAAGGCTTTGGCTGCAATCAGAATGCCGGGTGTGCAGAAGCCGCATTGCGCCGCGCCGCATTGCATAAAGCATTCCTGCAAGGGATGGAGCTTGCCGTCTGCACCTTGCAGACCTTCAACGGTGGTGATTTCGGCGCCCTGGGCTTCTGCAGCCAGAATCAGGCAGGCGTTGGCAGGGCGGCCATTGAACAAGATGGTGCAGGAGCCGCATTCGCCCACATCGCAGCCTTTCTTGGTGCCCGTGAGGCCCATCTCGGTGCGCAGCGCGTCCAGCAGACTGCGGTTGGGTGCGACATCGAACTCCAGCAGGTCACCATTGACCGTGCAGGAAACATTGAGCTTGTTCATTGTTGTGCCTCCTTGATGGCTTGTGTCAGTGAGCGAGCAGTCAGCACGCGCACCATGTCCCGGCGGTAGCCAGCGCTGGCGCGCACATCGCTGATGGGTGTCGCTGCAATAGCTGCCGCCAGACTTGCTGCTGCGATATCTTGTTCATCAGGTATGCGCCCCTTGAGCAGAGCCTCTGCGGCTGCAGCCCGCAAAGGCGTGGGCCCCACTGCGGCAAGAACGATGGATATGGAATCCACTTTTCCTGCTGCGTTGAGCGTCACGCTGACCGCCACGCCGACGGTGGCTAGTTCCATCTGGCTGCGTCGGCCATGTTTGATGTAGACCTTGCCGGTGCGCTGAGCCGGTGCGGGAAGCTGGATATGGGTGACAATTTCATTGGTCGCCAAGGTGGTGCGCCCCCTGCCTTGCAGAAAATCTTCTACCCGGCATTGGCGCCGCCCTTGCGTGCCGTAGATGTGCAGCACGGCATCGTCGGCAATCAGTGGCGGCAGGCTGTCTGCCGAAGGCGAGGCACGGCAGACATTGCCCACCAGCGTGGCGCGGTTGCGGACCTGGATGGAGGCGAAGTCTGTGCAGGCCTTGGCCAGACTGGCGTAGTGCTTGAGTGTGATGTCCGAGGTCTCGATCTGTCGGGTGGTCACCAGTGCGCCCAGGCACAGACCGCCTTCCGCAGTGAAACTGAAGTCATCCAGGCCCGGAATCTTCTTGATGTTGACCACATGCGACGGTGCTCGCGCATGCTCTTTCATCATCACCAGCAAATCCGTACCTCCGGCCATCAGGCTGGCAGTGCCTGCGCAGCTTTGCAGCAGTTCTGCGGTCTCCTGCAGGCTGGCGGGTTCTGCATACTCAAAGAACTTCATGCTCGTGACTCCTGTTTCATGAGACTTCGCTGCGGCGGATGGCCGAAAGCCCTTGCCAGCGCTTAACGGTGTTCACTTCAATGTCGAAAAGATCCAGAACCCGGCCCAGCGAGTGGTCCACCATCTCGTCGAGATTGGCTGGGCGGGTGTAGAAGGCGGGCACCGGAGGGGTGACGATGGCGCCCATTTCCGTCACGGCCAGCATGTTTCTGAGGTGGGTGAGTGTCAGCGGCGTCTCTCTTGCCATCAGCACCAGGCGGCGGCGCTCCTTGAGCATCACGTCGGCAGCGCGAGAAATCAGCGTGGAGCCAATGCCGTTGGCAATCTCGGCCAGCGTTTTCATCGAGCAAGGTGCAATCACCATGCCCAGTGATTTGCAGGAGCCGCTGGCAACGCAGGCGCCGATGTCTTCGTTCTTGTGAACCTGTGCCGTCAATGCGGTGACCTGAGACAGCTTGAGATCGGTTTCCGCGCCCATGGTGATTAGTGCGGCGCGGCTCAGGATCAGGTGCACATCAATGTCCGTACCCTGCAAAAGCTGTAGTAGCCTGTGGCCATAGATGAATCCGGATGCTCCGGAGATGGCCACGATCAGACGCTGACGGTTGAGCTGCTGCATCTTCATGAAACTCTCCAAGACATATGAAAGCCATGACCCCGGAACAGGCCTGGAAGGAAATCGGTGAGCGCTATGCGGTTCCCGGTCGTGCGGCTGAGCTGCTGCTGCAGCAGGACGAGCGCGGGGTGGATGTGGTTCTGGAGCTTTTCTGCGAATGCTTGCAGGCTCGTGGATTCCGGCTCGATGCCCGGGACAGGCAAGAGGCTGATGATTGCGTGCGCGATTGGCGTGCGCAGGTGGTGCAGCCACTGCGTCAGGTTCGCCGTGCGCTGAAGCCCATGATGGAGCGGGTGAGCGATGCTGCGCAGCTCAGAGCCCGGATTCAAGCGTCCGAGCTGCAAGCCGAACGCGTGCAAGTGGGGATGCTCTGTGAGTGGCTCGATAAATACCTGGCTCGATCTGCTGCGGCGAGTGCCGCTGGCTGCAAGATCTGAAGCTCCCCTTGAGAATATTAGGGTAGAGCACAGCATCCTGGCCTCCTGCTTAGGAAAACCGGCCCGACGAAGCCCTTTCGTCACGGGGATGAGTTAATGCTGGCAGAAGGTGAAGCTTTGTAAAACTATCGAGGGCTTATATATTCATTGCCGATTCATATGATTTGGCGATAAATACATGTCGATTACCCTACGTCAGCTGGAAGTGTTCGTCGCGGTTTCTGAGGAGGGTAGTCTCACCAGAGCCGGTGAATCGCTGGGATTGCCGCAGTCCAGCATCAGCACGCAACTCAAGGAACTGGAGGGGTTGCTTGGCCTCAAGCTCTTTGATCGTCACACGCGCATGCTGCGCCTGACCGAGGGCGGCATGCAGATACTGCCGCTGGCGCGCAAAACACTGGCAGATCTGGCGGCCATGCTCGACGGCTCAGCGCAGCTCAAGACGCTGGAGAGGGGGCGGGTTTCGATTGCGGCTTCTTCCATGCAGGCGGCTCTGGTGCTTCCCCGAATGGTCAAGTTCTTCTGCGAGATGCATCCGGGCATCAAGATTGAGCTGCTCGATGTTACCCAGGACGATGTCATCCAGATGGTCAAGGGCGGTGCTGTGGATTTTGGCGTGGGTACGGCATTTGGTGACCATGGAGATCTGTCTATGAAAACACTGTGGTCAGAACCTTTCTTTGCCGTGATGCCGCATGACCATGCTTTGGCGAAAAAAAGAAGCGTGACCTGGAAGGAATTGCAAAAACACCCCTTGATAGGGTCTCGCAAGGGAAATCCGGTAAGAACGGCGCTGGAGTTTTCTCTGGCTAGTGAAGGCGTGTCGCTGAAATACGTGCATGAAGTTGCACTGCCGCTGACCGTTGTCGGTATGGTTGCAGGGGGACTAGGTGTAGGTGTTCTGACGGGCTCTACCCGCCGCCTTTCGGAGTCGATGGGGCTCGTGCTTAAGCCCATTTCCCAACCTCGAGTGGAGCGAGAAGTCGTGCTGGTGCTTCATTCCGCGCATTCACTGTCTCCTGCAGCAAAGAAGTTCAGCGATGCATTGGTGAGTTGGACAAGTCTTAAAAGATCGCGCTTTAACGAGGAGGGCAATGATGGTCATTGCTTCTGCAATGTTTGCTATCAGTTTGGATGCGCACTAGAGCATCAGGTGTGATTCTGACCAGCGGTTTCTAGATGGTTGTCAGATCCCTGCTGATTGCGCACGTTCTTGCCGAATAAATCAGGCACTTTCATCCTCAAGGTGTTGAGCGTGGATTCAACTGATCAATGCAACGCAACGACTGCCTCCGGCGGGACATGAAGCAAGGACAGGGGGACTCCGCTGAAGCTCAGAAAGTACTGATGTGGTATTGCTGAAAGTCGGCGATAGCATGCACGAGATCGGCAAGCAGCCTGGCTGAGCACACCTCCGTTCACTCCGTCCTGAGTGGACCGGCCATCTGCGAGACGCCGATCGCGCTTGCAGCAGTCTCTGGCCAAGGGAGAGTCAATCGGCTGACACAGCGGTCAGGTAACCGGGAGATTGGCACTATCAAATTCTTGACAGCGAACCACCTGGAAGGCGTTAACTTGAAAAAATTTGACGAATGCGGTCTTTTGTAGGTGTCCGTTTTTATGGACTCTGGAGGGTGTTTACGACTTTAGTTCGACAGGGCTGCGCAAGTGATGCTCTGGAAGGCGCATGGATGCTCGGCCTGTGTTTACGACTTTAATTACCCAGAGCAGCGATTGTGGATGACCGATGTTTGCTATTAGAGATATAGCTTGTAGCGATTGTTAATGTTGAAATTTGAATGCTTTTCTTATTGAAATCAATTTGTAACCTGCGGTGGATGCTTTCATATTGGTAGCATTCTCCTGACTTACCCGCAGGCAGTCGCAAACGCTACGTTGCGCTGCAGCATGGGCGCTTAAAGTGGCCGCATCAATGCACAAGCAAGGAGCAAGACATCATGGCAATGGATTTTCAAGGTCGTGTGGCCATCGTGACGGGGGCGGGCGGCGGTCTGGGGCGTCTGCATGCACTGGCGCTGGCCAGGCGCGGCGCCAAGGTGGTGGTCAACGATCTGGGCGGCGCGGTGGACGGCTCGGGCGGCTCGGCCACGGCGGCGCAGCAGGTGGTCGATGAAATCCGTGCGGCGGGCGGCGAGGCGATTGCCAACGCGGCCTCCGTGACCGACTTCGAAGCCGTGCAGGCCATGGTCAAGCAGGCCATCACGGCCTGGGGGCGCGTGGATATTCTGGTCAACAACGCCGGCATTCTGCGCGACAAGAGCTTTGCCAAGATGGACATGGCGGACTTCCGCCTGGTCGTCGACGTGCACCTGATGGGCGCGGCCAATTGCTGCAAGGCCGTCTGGCCCTATATGCAGGAGCAGAACTATGGCCGCATCGTGATGACGACTTCGTCCACGGGCCTCTACGGCAATTTCGGCCAGGCCAACTATGGCGCGGCCAAGCTGGCCCAGGTGGGCCTGATGCAGACGCTGGCCATCGAAGGGGCCAAGCACAATATCCGGGTCAATGCGCTGGCTCCCACGGCGGCCACACGCATGACGGCGGGCCTGCTGCCCGAGCCGGTGCTGGAGGCCCTGAAGCCGGAGGCCGTGGTGCCCGCCATGCTGGTGCTGGCGCACGAGAGCGCGCCTACGCGCACCATTGTCTGTGCCGGCGCCGGCGGTTTCGAGGCGGCGCACATCACCATGACCGAGGGTATCTATCTGGGCATGGGCGAGACCGTCCCCGAGGAGCTGGCCGCGCGCCTGGCCGAGGTCACGGCCAGCGAGGGCCAGCAGGTGCCGGCCAGCGGCGCCGTCCAGGGACAGGTGGAAGTGGGCAAGGCCATGAAAGCGCATGGACATTGATCAAGGCCAAAGTCGCCGCATTTTTGGCCCTGTACGAGCGGCAAGAGCGGCTGGCGGTTGCGATTAGCACAGCTGAAAAAAGCCCTCTCGCGAGGGCTTTTTCTGTTTTGGAGTGAGCATGTGCTCATGTTTGGGTTGCTGTTAACCTGACAAACTTCTGGCAGAGGCCCTGGCTCTTGGCAGCTCAACAGGCCGAAAAACGTGGTTAAGCGGCCAGCCGCCATCGCGTTGCGTCTTGTTTCTCTATCATTCGCCGTCTGGGCGCGATTGGGCAGACGAAGTTTGTCGTCAGCGTCTTCACTAAGAAGGTAAGAACAATGAAGACATCGCAGGCCGCCGTGAATATGCCCACCGCCGAAAGGCTGCTGGGCATTCGTCGCGGCATCGAGAAAGAGGGGCTGCGGGCACTGGCCACGGGCTCGCTGGCCCTGACGCCGCACCCTGCGGAACTGGGCTCGGCTCTCACGCACCCGCACATCACCACCGATTACAGCGAGTCCCAGCTGGAACTCATCACCGGCGCACGCCTGGGTGTCGAGGAATGTCTGGACGAGCTGACCGAAGTCCATCAGTTCGTGCTGCGCAACCTCAGCGAAAGCGGCGAGTTGATGTGGAACTCCAGCATGCCCTGCCGCCTGCCTACGGACGAGACGATTCCGCTGGGCCGCTATGGCAGCTCGCACTCGGGCCGTTCCAAGAGTGTGTACCGCATGGGTCTGGGCCACCGCTATGGCCGCCGCATGCAGACCATCTCGGGGATTCATTACAACTGGTCGCTGCCTGGGGTGAGCAGCGACCAGTACTTTGCGCTGATCCGTAACTTCCGCCGCAACGCCTTTGTGCTGCTGTATCTGTATGGCGCTTCTCCCGCGCTGTGTCCCTGCTTTGTGGAAGGGCGTGAGCATCGCCTGCAACCGCTGGGCGATGGCAGGCATGCGCTGTATCTGCCCTATGCCACATCGCTGCGCATGGGACGCCTGGGCTATCAGAGCGACGCGCAGTCCAGCATCAATGTCAGCTACAACGGACTCGACGGCTATGCGGACTCGCTGCATGAGGCGCTGACCCGTCCTTACCCGGCCTACGAGCAACTGGGCGTGAGGAACCCCGGTGGCGACTACAACCAGCTGGGCACGGGCCTGCTTCAGATCGAGAACGAGTTCTACGGCACCATCCGCCCCAAACGTACTGTCAAGAGCGGCGAGCGCCCGCTTCACGCGCTGCGCGAGCGCGGTGTGGAATATGTGGAAGTGCGGCTCATGGACATCGATCCCTATGAAACCGTGGGCATTGCCCCGGCCACCATGCGCATGATCGACGTCTTTCTGCTGCACTGCCTGTACAGCGACAGCCCCGACGACACGCCCCAGGAAATTGCCGACCTCAAGCACAACCAGCATCTGGCCGCGGAGCAGGGCCGCGAGCCGGGCCTGAAGCTGGTGCGCAACGGCCAGCAGGTGCTGCTGACCGACTGGGCACAGGATGTGCTCGAGCAATGCCGTCCCTATGCCCAGGCGCTGGATGCTGCGCACGGCACAAGCGACTACAGCGCTGCGCTGGATCAGGCCCTGGCTCGCGTGCAGGATGCGCAGTCCACGCCCTCGGCCCATGTGCTGCAGGAGCTTACCGGCGCCTATGACAACCGTTTCATAGACTTCATGACCATGCAGTCCGCCAAGGCGCGCGATGCCTTGCTGGCCATGCCCTGGACGGCCGAGCAGCAGACACGCTACGAGCAGATGAGCCAGGAGTCGGTGACCGCGCAGCAAGCCATCGAGGCTGCCGACACCATGACGTTCGAAGAGTGGCGCCAGCGCTATATGGATCCAGCCAGCCTGCTGTAATTCTTGGAATTTGATAGCTGGGGGCGCTTGCAATCTCTGGGTTGCAGGCGCTTTTTTATTGCATTCGGTGCTGCGGCTGTCACGTCACTGTCATCTGTGTTTCATATCGTAACGATCAGCGGAGCACTGCGCTCCGCGCTTGATCGGCGGTGTGCTCATGTTGTTGAAGAAATTCCAGAACCTATCGGTGGCTCGCAAGATGTGGGCCTTGTTCCTGGGGCTGTTGCTGTGCAATGTGCTGGTGGCAGGCGGCCTGTTCAGCTATCTGCAGAATGTGGAGCAGCGGGTCAGCGCCGCTGTTCAGGCCACGGACAAGCGCATCAATCTTGCGCTGCGCTGGCAGGCGCTGACGCTGCAGAGCGTGGAGGCGGCGCTGGCCAGCGTGCTCTCTTCGGAAGAGCATCTGATTGCTCAGCTCTCGCAGAAAGCGCGTGGGCTGATGCAACATGCCGGTGGTCTGCAGCAACAGGTGCAGGCTGAGGCTCAGAGCGACGTCGATCGCAGCGGGCTGGCCAGGGTGGAGCAGGAACGCAAGGCAGTGCTCGATATCTACGAGCAGGCCTATCAGGCGCGTGATCTGGGCAAGGCCTGGGAGGCGCAGAAGCTGGTGGACGAACAACTGATCCCCGCTTCCAGGCGCTATGTCCAGGCGCAGGATGCCTTTATCGATGCCCAGCAGCAGCAGCGCCTGGACGCCGAGCAGCATGGCCGCGAGCAAACCGCCATCGCCAAGCGCATGGCCGTGGGCGTGGGCCTGTTCATGGGCCTGGTGGGGGCATTGCTGTCGCTGACGACGATTCGCTCCATCACCACGCCCTTGAGCGAGGCGGTGCAGCTGGCACAGACCATTGCTGCGGGCGATCTCAGCTATGCACCGCCGGCAACGGGGCGTAGCGACGAGCTGGGTCGGCTCATGCAGTCGCTGGCGCTGATGACTCGGCAGTTGCGTGGCCTGGTCGGCGAGGTGCAGGGGGGCGTGGAGGCAGTGGCTGCCGCATCCAGCCAGATGGCACAGGACAACAGCGATCTCTCCGATCGCACAGCCCATGCTGCAGAGCAACTCAAGGCCACGGTCAGCAGCATAGAAAACATGGTCACCCTGGTCACCCATTCGGCCGACAGTGCGCGCCATGCCGACCAGAGCGCGCGCAGCGCCGCCGAGGCGGCGGCCAGCGGAGGCAGCGTGGTGCAGGAGGTGGTTCGCAATATGGAGCACATGGCGCAAAGCAGCCAGCAGGTGGCGGCCATCGTGGGGGTGATTGACGGCATTGCCTTCCAGACCAATATCCTGGCACTGAATGCCGCCGTGGAGGCGGCGCGGGCAGGCACTCAGGGCCGTGGCTTTGCCGTGGTGGCGGCCGAGGTGCGCGAGCTGGCCCAGCGCAGTGCCGAAGCGGCCAAGCAGATCCGCCATCTCATGGAACACTCCACCAAGCAGATGAAGTCGGGACAGACATTGGCGCTGCAGGCCGGCCAGCGCATGGAGCATATCGTGCGCGATGTGCGCACGGTCAGCGGTCTGATCGCATCGATCACCGAGGCGGCTCAGGCGCAGAACCAGGGTATCGCACAGATCAGCGAGGCGGTGCAGGCGCTGGACCACATGACCAGCCAGAACGCCGGTCTGGTGGCAGAGTCCAGCGCGGCAGCGCGCGAGCTATTCCATCAGGCGCAAAGGCTGGAGGCCGGGGCGGGGCGCTTCCGTATCGACTATCAAGCGCTGGATAACGAGATCGCCGATATCGAGGTAGATGTCATGGAAAAAGAAGTCCATGTGCCTCGCCTGGCTGCGCTGGAAGCCGAAATGGCATAAATCCCGAGTAGTCGGTTTCAGGCGGCGGTCAGGGCTTGGGCCGCATCCTCCAGCCAGAAAGTCAGCGCACCGTAGTAACCTTCCCAGACGCAACCGTTGCAGCCGCGCCCGCAGCAACTCGTGGGCTCGGGCGGCGGCTGACGCAGTGTCACCGCCGCTGCTGCGGCGCGCTGCTGCCACAGCGCTATCTGGCTGCGAGCCTGGGTCAGCGGCTGCAGCAGGGCCGCATCGCTCATTTCTTGAAGCGAACCCAGAGAAACTGGGCTATGAAGGCCAGACCCAGCACCAGGGCGAACCAGCCCACGATATGGGACTGGGCAAACAGCTGGGCAATGCCGCTTTCAGGCTTGAACACCGGGGCCAGCAAGATGATGATGCCGATCAGTGCAATCGTCAGGCCCTTGATCAGAACTTCGTTGCGGGCTTTGGACTTTTGGGGGGCGGAGGGCAGGGGCATAAGCGAGCTGGCAGGTCAGAAAAGCAGAGGGAGATTATCCTTGCGCGCCTGAATTCACTGACATAAAAGGGTGTTTGCGCCCATTGCGCGCCCACACCCTGCAAAAAAGAAAGATCTCCGCTTATGGCCATCCAATGGTTTCCCGGTCACATGCATCTGACGCGTCAGGCCATCACGGAGCGCGTCAAGGAAATCGATGTGGTCATCGAGGTCCTGGATGCACGCTTGCCCGGCTCCAGCGCCAACCCCTTGCTGCAGGAGATGACGGGCCACAAGCCGCGCCTGAAGATACTCAACAAGCAGGACATGGCCGATCCGGTCCAGACCAAGGCCTGGATGGACTGGTACAACGCCCAGAGCGAGACGCGCGCCATTGCGCTGGATGCCTCGGAACCCGCTCCCACCAAGCGCCTGATCGAGCAGTGCAAGCTGCTGGCGCCTTCGCGCGGCGGTCTGGCCAAGCCCATGCGCGTGCTGATATGTGGCGTACCCAATGTGGGCAAGTCCACGCTGATCAACTCCATGAGTGGCAAGACCCAGGCCAAGACCGGTAATGAGGCCGGCGTGACCAAGCTGGAGCAGCGCATCGTGCTGGCCGACGACTTCTACCTCTGGGACACGCCCGGCATGCTGTGGCCGCGCATCATCGTGGAGAAAAGCGGCTACAACCTGGCTGCCAGCGGAGCCGTGGGGCGCAATGCCTATGACGAAGACCTGGTGGCTCTGGAGCTGCTTTTGTATCTGCAAAAGCACTACGCTCCCATGCTGGAGGCGCGCTACAAGCTGGGAATCTCGGCCGAGGAGATCGCAGCACTGCACGATGACGAGCTGCTGACGCTGATCGGCAAAAAGCGTGGTGCCGTGATGAGCGGCGGTCGCGTGAATCTGCAAAAGGCGGCCGAGCTGGTGCTGACCGACTTCCGTGATTTGAGCATAGGCCGCATCACGCTGGAGACTCCGGCCGAATTCGAGGCCTGGCTTGCCGAGGGCCGGCAAAAGGATGCGGAGCGCCAGGCCAGGAAGGACGCCCAGACCAAAGCGCGCCGGAGCGCGCGGCGGCAGCAGCAGCAGCGTTAGGCTGCTGACGACAAGCCCGATGCTGCCATGGCTGGCATGCGCTCAAGCCGGGCAGGCCGCGTGTCTGGGTTTTCAAGACCTGGCTCTCCAGACAATTGAACTAATTGGCAACTGCCCCTAGCATTCGTCATCCAGTCTGAATGCTGAAGGGCTTGCATGCGGCGTCATTTTGTCGAGGCCAGATACCGGTTGCCCATGCGTCGCATGGTGTGGCTGGGCTGTCTCTGGATGTGGGCCCTGGGCGTCTTGATGAGTCTGGTCTGGCTGCTCGCGCCTGCGGTGGACAACATGGATCTGGCCCTGTCCGGAGGCGTCATGCTGCTGTCGCTGCTGTGCATGGGGCTGGCCAAGGCCAGGCAGTGGGCCTGGGCCGTGTACTGTTTTGTCTGGGGCAACTGGCTGCTGAGCCTGCTCTGGGCCTGGCACACGGGAGGGCTTTATGGGCCGGCCGTGATGGCTTTCCCGGCCTGGCTGGTGGTTGCGGTCTGGGTGCAGGGCACGCGTGCCGCCCTGGCGATGCTGCTCCTGTCCACCCTCGTCGTCGCAGCCCTGTGGTGGCTGGCTCAGCAGATCGGCATGCCCTCTGCGGCGCTGTCTGCCACCGAGCATCTGCTGGCACTGATCCATGTGCTGGGCATGATGATGCTGGTGCTCATCATCTGCCTGCAGGCCAGAGCCAGCCTGGGACGGCGCGTACAGAAAAGCCAGGAGATGCTGGCGGCGCTGGAGGCCAGCCAGAACGAGCTGCGCAAGTTCTATCGGGCGGTCGAACAGAGTCCCGAGAGCATCGTCATCACCGACCCGCAGTTGAAGGTCATCTATGTCAACGAGGCCTTTCTGCTACGCTCGGGCTATACGCGCGAGCAGGTGCTCGGCCAGTCTACCGAACTGGTATCCACCATGGGCATGGATCGCAGTCACCGCCAGCGCGCGCTCAAGCAGCTGGCCACGGGCTCGCTGTGGCGCGGCGAGATGACCAATCGCACCAGCAAGGGCGAGGCCTTGCGCGAATCGGTGCAGGTGACGCCGATTCGCACGCCGCAGGGAGAGGTGGTCAATTATGTGGAGCTCAAGCGCGATCTCTCCGAGCGCGTGCTGGCCGAGCGGCGCATCCACGACCTGGTCTACCTGGACCCGCTCACGGGTCTGCCCAACCGCCATTCGCTGACCTTGCATCTGCGCGAACTGGCCCTGGTTCGGCAGGATGTCAGTCATGGCCTGCTGCTGCTGGACGTAGATCGCTTTTCCGTCTTCAGCGATGTGCATGGCATGCAGCACAGCGACGAGTTGGTGCAGGCCATGGGGGCCAGACTGGTCGAGGTGCTGCCCGACGATGCCTGGATTGCGCGTATCGCGGCTGCGGAGTTTGCCATTGTCTTCGACAACCTGCACAAGCATGTCCAGGGCGTGGAGGAGCAACTGCTGCTGTATGCGCAGACCTTGAAGAAGGCCTTGCAAAAGCCCTTTTCTCTCAATAGCTGGGTGGAAACCGAGTTTGTCAGCTGCTGCATTGGCGGTGCGGTGCTGGAGCCGGCCATCAAAGGTGGCAACAGCCATGACGTGCTGCGTTTTGCCAGTGTGGCCTTGCATGAGGCCAAGCTGGGCGGTCCGGGCAGTGTGGTGCTGTTCGAGCCGCGCATGGCCCAGGATGTGTATCGGCGCGTGCGCATTGCCAGAGATTTGTACCACGGCATCTCCGACGGGGAGTTGCGTCTGTATCTGCAGAGCCAGACCGATGCACATGGCCACTGCGTGGGTGCCGAGGCGCTGGTGCGCTGGCAGCACCCCGAATGGGGGCTGGTAAGCCCGGGAGAGTTCATTCCGGTGGCCGAGGAGTCCGAGCTCATCGTGCGTCTGGGCGATTGGGTGCTGCGTCAGGCCTGCATGCTGCTGGCCAGGCCGGCCATGGCAGAGCGTGGACTGCGTCTGTCGGTCAACGTCAGCGCTCAGCAATTTGCGCATGACGACTTCATGGCCACGCTGGACAAGGTCTTGAGGGAAACCGGTGCCAATTCTCGCCAGCTGACACTGGAGATCACCGAAGGCACCTTGCTGCGAGATCTGGATCAGGCACGCCGGCGCATGCTGGCACTGCGCGGCCTGGGCATAGAGATTTCTCTCGATGACTTCGGGACCGGCTATTCCAGCATGTACAGCCTGCAGCACCTGCCGATTCAGGAACTCAAGATCGACAGAAGCTTTGTCAGCGGCAGCCATCGCTCCGAAAAAGATGCCGCCCTGGTGGAGGCCATGTTGCTGGTGGCGCGCCGCTTGCAACTGCGCGTGGTGGCAGAAGGCGTGGAACTGTCCGAGCAGGCGCTGCAGTTGACGCAGTGGAACGCGGACATCGTGCTGCAGGGCATGCTGCTCGGCATGCCCATGCCGCAGCAGCGTTGGCTGGTCGAGGTGCTGGGCGAGCCCGATGCCGCTGCCAAGATATGAAAAAAGCCCACAACCATTGCCGGTTGAGGGCTATCAGCCATGAATAGCGTAGTTCTTGGCTGTTGTCAGGCGGCCGGCTGCTCAAAATAGCGACGTGCCAGCAGATCCCAGAACCTGGAGCCGCGTCCGATGTTGTCATCGTTGAAGTCGTAGGCCGGATTGTGCAGGCTCACGCCGGGCTGGTCGCCCTTGGCATTGCCAATCCAGCCGTAGGCGCCGGGGACGGCCTCCAGCATGAAGCCGAAGTCTTCGGAGGTCATGGCGGGCAGCACATCGTCAAAGGCGTTGTCATCACCGACCACTTCACGCATCACGGCGGCCATGAACTTGGCTTCGCGGGCGTGGTTGGTGGTGTTGGGGTAGGCGCCGGGGCGCAGCGTGAATTCGGCCTTGCACAGATGGGCGGCTGCCACATGGCTGCTGATGCGCTTGAGGCCTTCGACAAACATCTCGCGCGTTTCCTTCTTCAGGGTGCGCACGGTGCCGGCGATGATGGCGTCATCGGGAATGATGTTTTCCACGGTGCCGCTGGTGATCTTGCCCACGGTGAGCACGGCCGAATCCAGGGGGTCGGTGCTGCGCGAGACCAGGGTCTGCAACTGGCTGACGATGGCACAGGCCACGGGAATCGGGTCCAGCGTGGTGTGGGGCATGGCCGCATGGCCGCCCTTGCCGTGGACCCTGATCTGAAAGCGCAGGGTGGAGGCCATGATGGGGCCAACGCGAACGGCCATCTGGCCGGCCGGCAGCGAGGGCCAGTTGTGCAGCGCAAACACGGCTTCGCAGGGGAATTTGTCGAACAGGCCATCGTCCATCATGGCCTTGGCGCCAGCGCCTCCTTCTTCGGCTGGCTGGAAGATCAGGTGTACCGTGCCGTCAAAGTCGGGCTGCTGAGCCAGGGTGGTGGCGGCTCCCAGCAGCATGGTGGTGTGGCCGTCGTGGCCGCAGGCATGCATGCGGCCCTTGTTCTGGCTGATGTGCCCGAAGGTGTTGATTTCCGTGACGGGCAGGGCATCCATGTCGGCGCGGATGCCGATGCTGCGGCCGGGGTTGTCCTTGCTGCGGCCCTTGCCGTAGATGCTGGCGACAATGCCAGTCTGGCCCAGGCCACGATGCACGGTCAGGCCCAGGGCCGTGAGGTATGCGGCGACCTTGTCGCCGGTGCGGTGCTCTTCGTATTTGAGCTCAGGATTGGCGTGCAGGTCGCGGCGAAAACTGAGCAGCGTACCGAGGTGAGGAGTGATATCGGGTGTAGATCGCATACAGGGGCCGCGGAGCACCCAGCGCTGTAACTGTCGTGGCAGGCAAGCGTTGCGGGCCTGCCGGTGACCGCAGCATTTCAATAGCAAGACCCCCATCATAGGCGTATGCGAAGAGTGGGGGCTTAGGTAGATACCGAAATCAGGGATTTCAGCGCTTGTGCTAACCGGGAAAAAAGCAAGCGGTGACTTACCAGGCGTGAGACCTCTTGCGGGCGGCCGGATGAGCTCTGCTGGCCGTGTCTGGCAGGTCAAAATACCTGGCAGATGCAGTCAGCCGTGAAACCGCAATGCCCCGTGCGTCGCCTCGTTCCGGCGCAACCGGCGAAAATACCGGGTTATGACCGCACAGAACGCCAAAATTTCCCTGTTCCAGCAGTTGCTGGTGCGCCCCGATCGCAACGATCCCAACCCTCTCATCCTCTACCATGGCCGTCGCTGCCCCGACGGCTTCGGCGCGGCGCTGGCGGCCTGGCTGTTCTATGAAGGTCAGGCCGAGTTTCGCGGTCTGGATCACGGCGAGATTCAGACGGCCGACGACCTGGGCGATCTGACCGGTCGCGCCGTCTATGTACTGGACTTTGCCTTCGAACCCACGCTGATGGCCGAGATCGAGTCGCGCGTGGCCAAGCTCGTGGTGCTGGACCATCACAAGAGCGCAGCCGAGAAACTCAGCGGCTACCAATGCCAATGCGGCGTGGTGCATTTCGATATGAGCAAGTCCGGCGCCCGTCTGGCCTGGGAGTTTTTCCAGGCCGACAAGCCCGTTCCCGGCCTGATTCGCTACATCGAGGACCGCGATATCTGGAAATGGGAATTCCCCGAAAGCGCGGCGTTTCTCGCGGCTTTGGACATGGAGCCCGTGCGCAGCTTTGAGCGCTGGGCCGAGATTGCGGCATTCACGCCCGAGCAGGAAACCGTCTACATGGCCCGTGGCGGCGCCATGGACGAGAAATTCCAGAAGCTTTGTGCCGATATTGCCGACGGCGCCCAGGTGCTGATCTTCAACGGCATGCAGGGCCTGATGGTCAACTGCCCGGGCATGTTCCACAGCCAGGTGGGTGATTTGCTGGCGCGCCAGAGTGGCAGCTTTGCCCTCATGTGGCATGCCAATCACAAGGGCACCAAGGTGGGCCTGCGCTCGCGCTCGGAGTTCAATTGCATTCCTCTGGCCGAGAGCTTTGGAGGCGGCGGTCACGCCCAGGCCTGTGGCTTCAAGATGGGCAATGAGCGCCTGGTGGAGTTGCTGCAGGGCGAGCTCAAGGCCGACCCCGAAGCGCAGTACGATTTCCTGGCCGCTCCCAGCCTGCAGTTTGACGAAGAGGGCAAGTGGATTCGCGAAACGCCCAAGTCTGCGTAATTCCAGAAAATCATAGCTGCCAGCGCTTGAGACACAAGCGCTGGCAGCTATTTTTATACTATGGATTGCCAGCCCGGCAGCGCCAGCAGCTTTTGCCAGTCCCGCGCTTCCTGCAGCTGAGTCAGGCTGGGCCAGTCGGCCTCGAAGCGCATGGGCTGTCCGCTCACGGGGTGGGCAATCTCCAGCGCTCTGGCATGCAGCCATAGTCGTTGCTGACCCAGGCGCTCGGCCCACCAGCGGTTCAGCGGACCCTTGCCGTGGGTGGCGTCGCCGATGATGGGGTGGGCCACATGCTTGAGGTGGCGGCGGATCTGGTGTCTGCGGCCCGTGGTGGGCAGGGCTTCGACCAGGCTGATGCGGGTCTCGGGGTGCCGGCCGTCATAGCTTTCGGGCCAGGACAGGCGTGCCAGACAGCGCAAGCGCGTGTGCGCCTCCTGAACCGGGGCATCCTCGGGCGCATCGTCGGGCTTGAGGGGATGATCGACTTCCAACGCTTCGGGCAGCCAGCCGCGCACCAGGGCCCGATATTCCTTGCGGGTCTCATGGGCTGCAAAGCGGGCCGCCAGGGCCTGGGCTGCTTCCTTGTGCAACGCCATGACCAGCACGCCGCAAGTGCCCTTGTCCAGCCGGTGCACGGGCCAGACATGGCGGCCCAACTGGTCGCGCAGCGTCTGCATGACAAAGCGGGTCTCGTGCGCATCCAGGCCCGTGCGATGCACCAGCCAGCCAGCGGGTTTGTAGACCACGACCATATGCTCATCCTGCCAGAGTATGTGCAAAGGCGGTTTGGCAGAGCCGTCGGGCAAGGCGGTATCGGGCATGTGGAAGGCAGACAGAAGAGGGCGAGCCGCACTCTAGCGCACAGTGCAAAGCTTTGCTGACCAGGGTCTGCCTGCCGACAGGCTGCTTCGTGGCCGAGAATCGGTGCGGGCCGCTCTACGTCGGCTCAATTTCTTGAGGTGTCAGCGCTTGACGGAAAAATGCTGGCAGCCATTTGGAGGCTTGATTTTGTGTCTGTGATGTTCAAGGGCGTGGTGGTTTCGGTACTCGCGTCCGTGCTTTTCGCCTCGCTGTATTACCTCTCGCCTTTTCTCGCTCCGCTCGATGGCGAGCAGATCTTTGGCTGGCGCGTGCTGGTGACGCTGCCCTTTACCACGGCTTTGCTGTTCGTCCTCCAGGAGGTGGTGGCAGTACGTACCTTGCTGGCGCGAGCTCTGGCTCAGCCCCGGTTTGGAATGCTGCTGGTGCTGAGCTCGGCGCTGCTGGGCGTGCAGCTATGGATTTTCATGTGGGCACCCATGAACGGGCGTGCGTTGCCAGTGTCGCTGGGCTATTTTCTGTTGCCGCTGGTGATGGTCGTTGCCGGGCGTGTGCTGTTTGCCGAGCGTCTGACGCTGGGCCAGAGCCTGGCTACGCTCTTGGCGGCAGCGGGAGTGGCACATGAGCTCTGGCAGGCCGGCGGCATGTCATGGGAGACCTGGGTGGTGGCTCTGGGCTACACGGTGTATTTCTCACTGCGCCGCTGGCTGCAGACCGATACCCTGGCCGGTCACTGGATAGACATGGCGCTGCTGGTTCCGGCGGCCATTGCCTTCACGCTGCGCACGCCCGACAGTTGGCCGCTGGTGGCGGGTCATCCGACGCTATGGGGCCTGCTGCCCTTGCTGGGTATCGTCAGCGCCGCGGCGCTGGCACTGTACATGATTGCCAGTCGCTGGCTGCCGCTGGGCCTGTTCGGTCTGCTGTCCTATGTGGAGCCGGTCCTGCTGGTCGTGGTGGCCTGGCTGCTGGGCGAGAGCATGGAGCCGCAGCAGCAACTGAGCTATGCGCTGATCTTTGCCGCCGTGGGCCTGCTGATCGGCGACGGCTTGCGGCATTCATGGCGTGGGCGTTCACACACATCGGACTGAGATTGCTGCAGTTTCAGCCCCAAGTTGGTGCATCACAGGGCAATAATTGAAGTTTTGTTTTGTTTGAAGGAATAGCTCGTCATGGCATTGACCCCATCCCCTATCCGCGTTGCTATCGTCGGTTACGGCAATCTGGGCCGCGGCGTGGAAGCTGCTGTCGCCAAGAACCCCGATATGCAGCTCAAGGGGATTTACACCCGTCGCGACCCTTCCCAGCTCCAGCCCCTGAATGCAGGTACGCCTGTGCATTCCATGGATGTTTTGCTGTCGCACAAAGGTCAGGTCGATGTGCTGATTCTCTGCGGCGGCTCCAAGGACGATTTGCCCAGGCAGGCGCCCGAACTGGCGGCCCATTTCAATCTGGTCGACAGCTTTGACACCCATGCCCGCATCCCCGAACACTTTGCCAATGTGGACAAGGCCGCTCAGGGAGGGCAGTGCACGGCCCTGATCTCGGCCGGCTGGGACCCCGGCATGTTCTCCATCAACCGCGTGCTGGGTGAAGCCCTGCTGCCTGACGGTGCTACCTACACCTTCTGGGGCAAGGGCCTGAGCCAGGGCCATTCCGACGCCATCCGCCGCGTGGAAGGCGTGGCCGGCGGCGTGCAGTACACCATCCCCGTGGAAGAGGCCGTCAACAAGGTGCGCTCCGGCGTGCGTCCCGAGCTGTCCACCCGCGAGAAGCACCAGCGTGAATGCCATGTGGTGCTCAAGGATGGCGCCGACGCCGAAGTCGTGCGCAAGACCATTGTGGAAATGCCTCACTACTTCGACCAGTACGACACCACGGTCCACTTCATCAGTGCCCAAGAGCTGGCCCGCGATCACTCTTCCATGCCCCATGGTGGCTTTGTGATCCGCAGCGGCAATACCAGTGCCGAGAGCAAGCAGGTCATCGAATACCGCCTGCAACTGGACAGCAACCCCGAGTTCACTTCCAGCGTGCTTGTGGCCTATGCCCGCGCCGTGCATCGCCTGGCCCAGGCCGGCCAGCATGGCTGCAAGACCGTGTTTGACGTGGCCCCTGGACTGCTCTCGCCCAAGAGCGCCGAACAACTGCGTGCAGAGCTGCTGTAAATCAGTCGCCATCAGCAAAAAGCCTCGCAGGGTCTGCGAGGCTTTTTTGGTGCCGAAACGGGCTGCAGCGCCAATTGCCCGATTGTCGGCGGCTATTGATTTGCAAGTGGTTGCGAGGGCTCGAGGCCGCTCACGCGTGCCGCATCTTCGAGCCTGTCCACGTCGCGCAGTGGTTTGAACAGCGTCATCCAGCCGCCCACCACGCCCAGCGTGCACAGACTGCCCAGAATGGCTGCGGGAACTGCGCCGAACCAGGAGGCGCTGCTGCCGGCGCGGAACTCGCCGAGCTCGTTGGAGGAGCCGATGAACAGCATGTTCACCGCATTCACGCGGCCGCGCATATGGTCGGGCGTGGAAAACTGCACCAATGCGCCGCGAATGTAGACGCTGACCATATCGGCTGCGCCGGCCACGGCCAGAGCCAGCATGGACAGCACAAACCAGTGCGAGAGCGCAAACACCAGATTGGCCAGTCCGAACACTGCTACGGCGGCAAACATCACCTTGCCCACGCGGCGGTTGATGGGGCGTGATGCCAGCCACAGGCCCATGCAGACCTCTCCCGCAGCCATGGAGGAGCGCAGCAGGCCCAGGCCTTGCGGGCCTACCTGAAGCACCTCGTGCGCATAGACGGGCAGCAGGGCCACAACGCCGCCCAGCAGCACAGCAAACAGATCGAGCGAAATGGTGCCAAGGATGATGGGGCGGGTGCGCATGAAATGCAGGCCTTCGGCAAAGCGTTGCCACATGGTGGTTTGCACGTCAGTGACGATCCTGGGGCTGGCAAAGTGCACTGGAACCTGGCTCAGCAGGCCTGCGCCCAGAAGCAGAGCGACGCCGCAGACCGCATAGGTCAGCACGCCGCCGCCGAGCGCATACAGCAGGCCACCCAGCACGGGAGCGGCAATCGCCGAGATACGCATCAGCATGCTGTTGGTGGCCAGGGCCAGGGCCAGTTGCTCGCGCGCTACGATCTGCGGCAACAGGCTTTGCAGCGCCGGACCGCTGAAGGCGCGACTGCAGCCAAACAGCACCAGCACTGCATAAATCCAGTGCACATTGTGCGTGCCGCTCTCGGCCAGCAGCCAGAGCAGGCCTGAGCAGACTGCGGCCACCAGCCAGCTGATACCGAGCAGGCGCTTGCGGCTCATGCGGTCGCTGAGATCGCCAGCGGGAATCAGCAGACCAGCCATGGGCAGGAACTGCGCCAGCCCCACATAGGCCAGAGACAGCGGCTCGCGCGTGATGTCATACACCTGCCAGGCCACCACCACGGCCTGCATCTGCTGGGCAAACATGGCAAGCATGCGTGCCAGCACGAAATTGACAAAAGCGGGATCGCGCAATGGCGGGGTGGTGGAGGCCTGAGGCGCTGTAGAGGTGACGGGGGTGGACAAGATGAGATCAGTGAGTGCGGCTTGGGGAGGCGGGAGTTGGCCTGGGCCGACTTCCTGCCTTGGCGACCTGAAATGTCAGAGGGCCGAGTATGCGCGATCGCCCTGTTTTCTGCAGTGCCTGTGCCCGTTCTGGGCATTCACTTCTGTTGCGGTTCATATCCGGCAAGCAGGCTGCGGATTGACCTTCACGCCATGCAGGAGAGAAGCCTTGTTTGTCAAAAAATGTTTACCGACGAAGGCATGAGTCACTTTCCCACACGCAAAGAAACGGCTGCGATTCATCATAGCTTCACACAAATGGTTTTGCGTTATGAATAGCAAATCTTTCTCTCAAGGAGTCACATCATGTCCATGCTTTCGATGCAATACGCAGGAACTCTTCTGGGCCGCGAAGCAGTCATTGAATTCCCGGACAGCCAGGCCCAAGTCCGCTACACCACCAGCGGTCAGATGCGTTGGCGCGTGGTGGACTCGCAAGGGCATATTTCCGAGGGCTGCGAGAACCTCAGCTATCTGCAACTCAGCGACCACCTGCATTTCTTGAACTGGATCGAGAAAACCGGCTTCACGGTCAGCCAGGTCATAGACTCGGCCAAGGGCACGGTTCAGGCTTTCTGGTCCTACGCTGACAACCAGTGTGAAAGCGGCCATCGTTCCTCCATGTTTGTGGAAGGCCGCTTCCGTCTGCGTTGAATCTGTCGGCTCTTGTCCAGGGCATGGAGCGGGGGTAAGAGCCAACTCAATGATTTGTGTGTGTGAGGTCAGTGACTTTCCTCTCTTGCCGACATCCGAAAGGTGTCGGCTTTTTTCTCCGTGAAACATCGCCGGCTCAACCATCCCTGCGTATTTTTTGATCGCAGGGCCAGAAGTTAATGCCTGTGCGGCCTGGCCCTGTTTTCCCGAGGCTTGTCCACAGGCGGCTCCACAGACGCTGGGCATAACCTGCAATCCTGTTTTCCGAACTGCTGCGTTCACAAAACATTCCCTAAGTGGTTATTGCCAAAAGAAAATCATCCTCTGGCAACGAATCCGATTGATGGAGCATGGTGCGTGAAACATCGGCATTGAATGTACGCATGAAAATAGAAAAAGCCGGCACCTGGGCCGGCTTTTCAATGCCTGAGCGCTCGCTTACTTGCGCTTGTCAGCGATGGCCGAGGACACCACCATGTCCAGTACATAGACATAGCTTGAAGCATCGGCGGGTACATTCTGGCGCTTGAAGCGGTTGATGCGAAGCACATTGCTCACACCGACTTCGTGCTTGTAGCCTTCAATCTCGCTGTAGAAGTTCTCCCACTGGCCGGTATAGGTCTTGACGCCATTGTCGCCGTAGCGGATCTCGCGCACCTGCAGACACTGATGGCGGCCTGCACCAGCACTACAGGCCTTGCGTTCGGGACCGACCTCGAGAAATATACGTTCGGGCGCGCTGCCGTATTGGGTCTGGGCCGTGGGCTTGCCGTTGAGCTGCCAGCGCGTGCCATCAATGAACTGCAGCGTCAGGCGAGGCTGTTCGGTGGTGGAGCCGCCGAGCTGCACATTCCACTGCTTGGCCGTAGGCAGAATACGCGCTACCTTCTGCTCCAGCATCATCAGCTGGTTGTCATTGCAGGCACGCAGGGTGCTCATGCCGCGCTGCAGATTGATGCGCTGGCCTTCAACGGTGTAAGCCGACGAGATGACGTTGCACAGATTCTTGACGACGACGCGCTGGTCCACGAAGTCCAGTTCGATAGGGGCCTGGCTGGAACTCAGAAACCAGCTCTGGTCCTCGTTGCCGGCTGGCGTGAAGGCCTCCTGCAATTTCCAGTGATAGGCGGTCAGCGACGCGGCATCGCCTGCGGGGCCTGTAGGGCCGGGCTTGCTTGCACCGCCGCCGCTTGTCGTACCGCAGGCGGCAAGCGTCATGGAAGCAACAAGGGGAAGGCACCAGGTCCAGCGAAATTTCATAGGGTTTCCTTAAGGTGGAATAGAGGAATACGGCAAACCGTGTCAGCAGAAATAGAGTCTCGCTGACCTTATCAGTTCCCTGCGGGTTTTATCTGACCTTAACCCAACGATGCTGTTGTTTTGCGCTTCGACAGCCTCAGAGTGTCAACAAATGCTGCACGCTGACGGGCGGAGAAATCAGATATGCCGTTCGGGCGTGAAGCCCCTGTAAAGATCGAAAAAATCCGTACGACTAGACAGCGCTTCGTCAAATTAGTCTTTGCCAAGCTGCTACGCTTCAAAGGTTCGGGCTATGAAGAAACTATGGCCCAGGCATCAAGGAGTTTTTGTGCGCTTAGGTGGTGTTGCTTTGTTTGGACTGAATTGGGGGCGGCTGGGTTCTGCGGGCATATTGGCAGGTTTGCTGGGGGCCTGCTCGGCAACTGCCCCTCAGCATATGCCGGTACAGGAGACTTTCGACTCCAGTTCCACGTTCTCCCGCGGCTTTGAGGCGACACCGGCACAGACTTGCGAGGCTGCGCGCCGCGCCTTGTTGAGTCAGGGCTATATCGCCACGGCCAGGACGCAGGAGCTGATCGAAGGACGCAAGAACTTCCAGCCCAATACGGAGACCAATCTGGAAATCAATTTCCGCGTGGTCTGCGTGCCGCAGACCAGCGACGGCTTGGTCAGCCTGGGCTTTGCGACGGCGCTGCAGGATCGCTATTCGCTCAAGAAGAGCGCAACCTCGGCCAGCGTGGGCGTGAGCGCTCTGGGTTCGCTGTCTCTGCCGTTTTCTTCCAGCAACGATTCGCTGGTCAAGGTAGGCAGCGAGACCATTTCCAAACGCAGCTTCTACGACAGTTTCTTTGAGTTGGTGGAAAACTATCTGAAGCAGGATCAGGATGCACCATAGCTTTTGAGCAAACCAGTTTGTAGCGCTTGGTAGGTGGGCGCTTGTGATTCTGATCTGGTAGCAGGAACTAAAAAGCGGCTCGTGGAGCCGCTTTTTTCGTCTTCGAGATCCGTTCAGATGAACAGCGCCGGATCCACCATGGCTCGGTTCAGCATCACGCTCCAGTGCAGGTGGGGGCCGGTCACGCGGCCTGTGGCTCCGACCTTGCAAAAGGCATCGCCCGTCTGCAACTGGTCGCCCGGCTTGCAGTCAACCTGGCTCAGGTGGCAGTACATGGTGAGCAGGCCGCCGCCATGGTCCAGCCAGACCGTGCCGCCATTGAAGAAATAGTCGCCCACATCAATCACCTTGCCGGGAAGCGGTGCACGCACCGGCGTTCCGGTGGGAGCGGCAATGTCCATGCCGCTGTGCGGATTGCGCGACTGGCCGTTGAAGACGCGGCGCAGGCCGAAGCTGCTGGAGCGGCGACCCGGCACCGGCACGCGCATATGCAGGCTGCCGGAAGGCGGCGGCTCGGTGAAGGTGGCCATCACGGTCTTCAGGTGGGCGGCCTCGCGTTCGTAGCGGGCATTGTCTTCGGCAGACAGGTCCACCGTCTTGGGCGAGACCTTGAGACGCTGCTCAACATACTGTTTGTCGCGTACCGTATAGCTCATGGTGCGCAAGCGGCCGTCGGTCTTCACGCCAATGCTTTGTTCACCCGGTGTGGTTGCAAGCGGTATGCCCACGAGCGCGGTCCACTCGATCATGTCGCCCACCACCAGAACCTCGGCCTCTGCGGCCGTGGCCAGGGGGCGTGCAGAAGCCGGCCCCAGCGACAGACGTGCGACGCCGCCGGGAACCCTGCTGTCCTGCGGCCAGAGCGCGCTGTCCGAGGTAGCGCTGCGTGCAGCCCAGGCCGGTGCGGCGGCAAACAGCGCCGATTGCGCCATCCATTGCAGCAGGCGGCGGCGTTCGGGCGGGAGGGAAGGGCTGGAAAGTTTTTCGGTTGGCATGGTGCTTATCGGGTTTTGCAGGCATTGTGCTGTATTGCTATCGATAGCGGAGCTAAAGGTGATACAGGCATGAGAGCTTTACGTATGCCTATGCCTTGCAGGTCGGCAGCGGCGATCAGGGCAGGCGCATGTTCCGGGCCAGATCCAGCTGCCCAAGCTGCTCCAGGGCCTGCACTGCACCGAGCCGGTCGCGCTGCAGCTTGTTCTGGCTCAGCTTGAACTTGGCTTCCAGGTGGTCGACGGTAATCTCCAGGCCCACGATGGCGCCGAGCATGCGTTGCAGATAGTCGGGCGGAGCGTCGCTCATTTTCCACGGGGCCTCGGCATTGTTTCGAGCCTCATGGCGGCGGGTGAGCCGACCCACCACGCCGCGCACGAACTTTTCATCATCGCGCACACGGATGCGGCCGTGCGCATGGACCACACGGTAGTTCCATGTCGGGACCTGCTCATGGTTCTCGTGCTTGCTGGGATACCAGCTGGGGGAGATATAGGCCTGCTCGGCACGGAAGATCACCAGCACGGAGCTGTCGTCCCGGACCTGCTGCCACACAGGGTTGGCACGCGCCACGTGGGCTATCAGGCGCAAGACGCCGTCCTCGTCCTGCAATAGCTCGAAAGGCAGGTGATTGGCGTCCAGCCCCGCGTCGGACTGGGTGACCAGGCAGCCCAGAGGATGGGCCTGAATCAAGTCATGCAGAGGGGCAGGATCATCGATCTTGAAATGGCTGGGGTTGTACATGAAGGCTGCTGCAATGAGTGGTGCAAAAACGAATGAGCTTTTATGAGCTTGTTTATACCTGCCATGCAGGCTGCACGCTGACATGCCGCCTGCATAGCAGGCGGCATGGTACGAAAGTGAAGGGTGTTTCAGCGGTGCTCGTGATCCCCGCGCGAGCGGCCTTCGGCGCGCGCCGCTTGCATGCGAGCCTGCTGTTCGGCCTGGTGCTGCTGAGCCTGTTGCTGGCGTTGTGCCTGTTCCTGCGCCCGCTGTTGCTGCATCTGGGCCTGCTGCTGGCGCTGCTGTTGTTCACGGGCCTGCTGCTGCATTTGTTGCTGGCGCTGAGCTTGCTCCTGGGCGTGCTGCTGTTGCATCTGCTGCATCTGCTGCATCTGGGCCTGCTGCTGGCGCTGCTGTTGTTCACGGGCCTGCTGCTGCATTTGTTGCTGGCGCTGAGCTTGCTCCTGGGCGTGCTGCTGACGCTGCTGTTGTTCTCGAGCCTGTTGCTGCTGCATTTGTTGCTGGCGCTGAACTTGCTCCTGGGCGTGCTGCTGTTGCATCTGCTGCATCTGGGCTTGCTGCTGACGCTGTTGTTGTTCGCGAGCCTGTTGCTGCTGCATTTGTTGCTGGCGCTGAACTTGTTCTTGGGCTTGCTGCTGATGCTGCTGTCGTTCACGAGCCTGTTGCTGTTGCATTTGTTGCTGGCGCTGGGCTTGCTCCTGTGTGCGTTGCTGCAAGGCCTTCTCCGTCATGGCAGCCTGCATCTGCGGTGCCTGCGGTGCCTGCGGTGCCTGCGGTGCCTGCTGTGGATGGCGATCATGCGGGTCTTGCGAGGCATTGCCACTGGATGCGCGTGGCCCGCCTGGAGCCTGGCTGGGTCCCTGGGCAAAGCCCGATCTGCCCTGTGGCTGTGTCGCCAGGGGGCCCTGCGCCGGCTGGCCCAGGTTCAGGCCATGGCCACCGGCTGCCATGGCAGCAGCTCCGGCGGCTGCGCTCGCTGCTGCGCTCGCTGCTGCGCTCGCGGGCATCGCGCCCGGACCAGCAAGGACGCCTGCAGCCTGTGGCTGCCCGACCGGCCTGCGGTGCTCACCTGCGGCATTTTCATGGATGTTGTTGATGTAGGTGTTGTCCGTGCGATGGATGTTCTGCACCACGGTTCGCGACTGCGATATATAGGTGGTGTTGTTGTAGACCACGGCCGGACGGGCCTGTGGGGGCGGGGGACGCTCGCCGTGGCGCCAGGGCTTTTCGGGATCGCCCCAGTGCATATTCCAGGCATTCCAGCCCCAGGACGGATGCCTGTCCATGGACTCGGCCAGCACTATGCCGGCACCAAAGCCGAGAAGACCGGCCATCACAGGCACTCCAACTACGGGAGCCGGAGGCGGAACTTCCACATAGCGGTAGCCGCCATATACGGGCAGAGGCTGACCGTAGACTGCACCGGGGTCGTACTGGGGAACGTAGACAGTGTCTACCTGGGAGGGGGCGATTTCAATGAACTGCTCCGGTGGCTCTATGACCGGGTCGGGCAACGGTGTGACCGCGGCTCCAGGCGTATAGGCAACGGCGGCGGGCGTGGGCGCCAGGCTGACCTTGAGCTGGCTGGAGGTCTTGAGCGTGCCGGCCTTGTAGGCCCGGCTGCGCATGACCTGTATGGCGTTCATCACATCCGAAGCATCGTTGTAATAGGCTTTGCCCAGCGCCGTGGTCCAGGGCAGGTTGGAGGCCAGCTGTTCCAGCACGTTGGGAAACTGGGTCAATGATTTGACGGAAGGGTCCCAGTTCTGGGCGTTGACGGCATGGCTCAGCGCCGTCTTCTGCAGTCCGGGGTTTTGCCCCAGCCAGGTTTCGGCGGCGCTGATCTGGTCTGGATAGGTGGCTCCGGCCAGGATCTGGGCCACCAGCTTGTCCGGGTACAGCGCAATCGGCGCCACCATCCGGTAGAGCGCGTCTGCATCGGGTGGCACATAGGCTGCGGGCTGAGGCTGGGCGGCATCGGGCGTGGCGGCAGGTGCCGAGGCTGGCTGCGCACTGTTTGCCTTGATCGGCGAATCCTTGTCGTTGCACGCGCTCAGCGCCATGGCGGCGGCCAGGGCGATCATGCCCGGATGCCAGTGGCGGGCGACCGTGTTTGCCTGCGGTTCTGGCTGCTCAGGCCGGGTCGGGGGGGAATGCGACATCTGACGCTCCTTGCGCCGTGCCGTGCAAATCACGGTGCTTTGGCGGATGCTGTTTTAACGCCAGTGTTGAGCCGTTGTTGACAGAGTGTTGTAAGCAAATAAAGCGTGTGGCTGCAGGCCATGCTCCACGAGAGAATATAAATTTTGATAGCTTCTTTCGCAGTATGGGTAAGGCTTGAGGGCTGAAAATGCCAAAAGCTCTGGGCAAAGCATTCAGAGGGCGCTTGCTCGCCCTTATCTCCACGCTCGGGGCGATTTCTTCCCATGAAAAAGGCCTGCGCGAGGCAGGCCTTGGAGCTATCCGCGAAGCAACACGCCGGTCACATCATTCGGTCATGGTGCCCATGAGTGTGCTCGTACCCATGGCATCCAGCGGCTTGCCGTTGACCTGGAATTCACCCTTGGCATAGACGATCTCGGTGCGCATCTTGCCGTCCTTGTCTTCGAAGATGCCTTGCTCCTTGAGCATGTCCAGGCTGGCCTGAGTCTGGGCTTTGGCGGTTTCCTCGATATCTTCGGGCTTGTACTCGCTCTCGCCTTCAAACACGGCCAGCAGGCTGGAACGCCTGCGTGAGAGCATCATGTTTTCCATGAAGGGCTTGGGCATATCGGCCTTGAGGCTGACCTTCAGGTCCTGCAGCAGAGTGCCCATCTTCTCGCCATCACCCAGATATTGAATGGCTGCCGCAAACTCGCTCACGCCGTCGGGGGTGCGCATGGACAGGCGTTTGAGTTCGATCACGGGCTGGCGTGCCAGCGCCTGTGTCAGCGACTTGAGCATTTTCTCGCGCAGATCGCCGTTTTGCTGCTCGTCACTGTCTTCACCGTCCCCGGCTTCGCCAGCAGCAGCTAGCAGCGGGTTCTTGCGTTTGCTCATTTCCACGACCTGGTTGATCCAGTTGGCATCGACATTGTTGAACGCCATGTCCAGCACCAGATCGTCAGCCTGTTTGTCTTCGAGCTTGGCGGTCTTGATGCCGGTCTTGAGCGTCATTTCCACGATCTCGCCCTTGAGGATGGTGTCCGAATCCATGGTGATGCCTTCGAAGTGGCTGGCAGAGCTCTTGCCTTCCTCTTCCTGCTTGGTGGCGGCAATCTTGGCAATCGTCATGGCAAACGGGCCGGTCCAGAACTGCTGGCCCGCAGGCTGCTTCATGTCGAAGCGCATATCGGCCTTGTCCAGTGTCACGCTGCCTTCCTCGTCCTTGAACTGCAGGCCGGCAAAGTTGCCCGAGCCTTTGGCTGCCTTCATGTCGGCGGGCATGTCCCAGACGATCTTCATGCCGCCCCAGTTCATTTCGCTGTCCTTGATCTTGCTGCTCACGGCCGGCGATGTCATGACGTTGGAACTGCTGCGGCCCCAGCCGACCTTGGTGTCGACTTCCAGTGGCGAGCGGCCATTGAGCGCAGCTTTCAGCGCCGGGTCCGCGTCCTCGGGCAGATTGAAGCTGGTGTGAATCTCGGCGGCATGGCCCAGGGGCAGCGGACCATGGCTGATCTTGTGCTCGGCCGTGAACTGTACGGGCTCGTCGCCGCTGTCCAGGGTCCATACCGTTTTGGCGGTGGAAGAAAAAGCACCACGGTCATAGCTGGTGACCTGAATCTTCACGCCATGTTCGCTCCACTTGTCCAGGCCTTCGGTAAAGCTCTGCTGAAGCTTGCCGCCCATGTAGTAGCTGGTGCCCAGTGTTCCTGCCACGATCACTGCGACGGCCGCTGCAATCCCTGCTCCTGCTTTCCTGTTCATTCTTGACCTTTGATGATAATAAAAAATCCGCGAATGAATTGCGGATTGGTAATGTTGTGGTGAGCAGGATTCTAGAAAGAAAATAATGAAATGCTCTGGATTTCAGAACATTTTATGAAAATGATTTTCGGGTATTGAAAACTAATACCGCTAGTATTATTTCAATATGTAACAACCAATCCGTGGGGCTTGTTTCTTTTTCTGATTGGAAGACCTGGTTCGCTGTTTATCCTGATAAATGCCGAGATGGTTTGCCCAATAAAAAAGGCTGCCAGTGAATCCTGGCAGCCTTGCTGAGACTGGGTGGAACGTTTACTTGCCCCAGCTGTCCTTGAGTCCGGTGATCTTGTTGAACACGGGCTTGTCGCTCCGGTGATCCTTGCGGTCGGCCACGAAATAGCCAAAACGCTCGAACTGGAATTTGTCGTCAGCCTGGGCCGCCTTGAGTGAAGGCTCCACATAAGCGGTGACCACCTGCAGGCTGTCGGGGTTCAGCAGGCTCAGGAAATCCTTGCCGCCGGCATCGGGTTGCGGATCGGTGAACAGACGGTCGTACATGCGCACTTCGGCCTGCAGGCCGTCGGCCACGCCCACCCAGGTGATGGCGGCCTTGACCTTGACGCTGTCGGCACCCGGCGTGCCGCTCTTGGTGTCGGGCACCACGGTGGCCAGCACCTTGGTCACATTGCCATCGGCATCCTTTTCGGCGCCCGTGCATTCGATCACATAGCCGCCCTTGAGACGGACCTTGTTGCCGGGGAAGAGGCGCTTGTAGCCCTTGGGCGGCACTTCGGCAAAGTCTTCGCGCTCGATCCACACTTCGCGGCCAAGGGTGAAACGGCGCTCCGGCACGGTTTCACCTTCTGCCGCGTGGGGCAGGGCGGGCAGGTGGCAGTCCTCCAGATGTTCGGCACTGCCAAATACCTCGGCCCAGTTGCTGAGTTCGAGCTTGACAGGGTCCAGAACGACCATGGCGCGGTGGGCCTTGTTTTCCAGGTCTTCACGCAGGCAGCCGTCCAGCGTGCCGTAGTCGATCCAGGCGTAGTCCTTGGTCACGCCGATGCGTTCGCAGAAATTGCGGATGGACGCAGGCGTGTAGCCGCGTCGGCGCAGGCCGACCACGGTGGGCATGCGCGGGTCGTCCCAGCCCGTGACGAACTGGTTGTCCACCAGATGCTTGAGCTTGCGCTTGCTGGTGATCACATAGGTGAGGTTCAGGCGCGAGAACTCGTACTGGCGGGGCTGGGGGGCGTCAATCAGACCGCCTTCGCGCAGGTGGTTCAGCAGCCAGTCATAGAAGGGGCGCTGATCCTCGAACTCCAGCGTGCAGATGGAATGGGTGATGTGCTCGTAGGCATCCTCGATGGGGTGCGCAAAGGTATACATCGGGTAGATGCACCACTGATTGCCGGTGTTATGGTGCTCGGCATGGCGCACGCGATAGATGGCCGGGTCGCGCAGATTGATATTGGGCGCGGCCATGTCGATCTTGGCACGCAGCACGGCGGCGCCATCGGCGAGCTTGCCATCCTTCATGTCGGCAAAGCGCTGCAGGTTTTCGGCCACGGAGCGGTCACGGAAGGGGCTGTTCACGCCGGGACGGGTGAAATCGCCGCGGTTGGCCTTCATCTCGTCGGCCGACTGCTCGTCCACATAGGCCAGACCTTGCTCGATCAGGTAGACCGCACAGCGGTACATGAAGTCGAAGTAGTTGCTGGCGAAATAGAGGTTCTCGTGCCCGTCGGCATCCTTCCAGTCAAAGCCCAGCCAGCGCACGGCATCGATGATGCCGTCCACATATTCCTGATCTTCCTTTTCCGGATTGGTGTCGTCGAAGCGCAGATGGCAGACGCCACCGAAGTCACGTGCCAGACCGAAGTTCAGGCAGATGGACTTGGCATGACCCACGTGCAGATAGCCGTTGGGCTCTGGCGGAAAGCGGGTGCGGATCTTGGCTTCGTCGACCTGGCCGCTCTGGTGATGCTGGGCATCGCCGGGCGCGCCGCCCCAGTGACGGGTGGCATAAGTGCCCTTGTCCAGATCCGATTCGATAATCTGGCGCAGGAAGTTGGTGGGCTTGACCGCTTCGGGGGCGGAGTTGTTGGATTTGGAGGCGTCAGCAGAGCTCATTGCACCATTTTAGGCCGGCTGCCATGACCTCATGCCGATCTGCGGACACTGCAGCTTTGCCTCGTGTGCATTTGGACACAATGTTTTTGAGGAACCATGCCATCCTGACGGGACTCTGAAACGTTATATCCCCAAGGGCCGAAGGCGCTGCACAGATTTGCAAGCTTGCCCCCGGTGACTCATAAACAGAGGAGAGATTGTGATGTCCAGAACAACTTCCCCCCGCATGGCCAAGCTGCTTGCTGCTGGCTCTATCGCTATTGCTGGCCTGATGGCTGCCGCAGGTGCACAGGCGCATGGCGGCGTCAGCCTGTCGGTCGGCATCGGCGTGCCCGGCGTGGCCGTGGGCGTCGGCGCTCCCGTTTACGCCACACCCTATATCGCGCCAGCCCCGGTCTATATGCCGCCGCGCCCCGTCTACTATGCGCCTCCGGCACCGGTCTACTATGCGCCGCCGCCTCCCGTGTATCGTCCCGCACCCGTGATGGTCGTGCCCGGCCCGGTCTACTACGGTGGCGGCCCGCGCTGGCGTGGTCATCACCATCATCACTATCGTTGATGGCATCGATGGCAGAGCCCTGAAAGACTCTGCACCACAGACGGCTGCTCAGGCAGCCGTTTTTTATGCCTGCAGGCCGGGTGCCGCGCTCGCATAATCCGGGGCAGTCCTCAAAAAATCAGGAGAGTGCTTCCGTGAAAACCGTCTATGTCCTCAATGGCCCGAATCTCAATCTGCTGGGCATGCGCGAACCCGCCATCTACGGCTCGGCCACGCTGGCCGATGTCCAGAAGCTCTGCGAGGAGGCTTGCGTGCGCCATGGCCTGAAGCTGGAGTTCCGCCAGAGCAACCATGAGGGCGAGCTGGTGGAATGGATTCACGAGGCAGGCCGTCTGCACGCCAAGGGGGAGTTGCAGGCCCTGATCATGAATGCCGCAGCCTATACCCATACCAGTGTGGCAATTCTCGATGCCGTCAAGGGCACGGCCGTGCCGCTGGTAGAGCTGCACATCAGCAATGTCCATGCGCGCGAGAGCTTTCGCCACCATTCCTATCTGTCGGCCACGGCGCGCGCCGTGATGTGCGGCTTTGGCGTGGCCGGCTACGGCCTGGCCATCGATGCGGTGGCGCAGTGGTGACATCGGCGCTTGAAGCAGCCTGTTCCCTGCAGCAGGCCTCGCGGGAGCTGGGCGTCGACGTGCCGGCAGCGATTGCCCGGCTGCAGGCCACGGCGCAGCGCATGCAGACTAGGCTTGGCGAAGCCGCCGACAGTGGCGCGATGATCTGGCATGGCTGGCAGCCCCCGGCGGGAGTGGCGCAGCGCGGCTTGCCGCTGGTGCTGCTGCATGGCGGCAGCGGCAGCTGGACGCATTGGTTGCGCGTAATTGAGCCGCTGACCGAGGCGGGCTATAGCCTGTGGCTGGCCGATCTGCCGGGTTTTGGCGAATCCGATGGCGTGCCCGGCGGCATGGATGTGGACACCATGCTGGAGCCTCTGGCCTATGGCATACAGCAGCTGCTGGGCAATGTCGGTGCGGGCCCGGTCTGCGATCTGGTCGGTTTTTCCTTTGGTGGCATGACCGCCGGTCTGCTGGCCGCCGAGCATCCGGAGCTGGTCCGCAAGCTGGTGGTGGTCGGTGCTCCTGGCATGGGAATGACCGAAGGACGGACCGTGCGCCTGCTGGGCTGGCGCCACCTGCCGGGGCTGGAGGCACAGATGCAGGCCCATCGCCACAATATTGCGGCCCTGATGCTGCATGACGCGGCTCTGATCGACGAAGAGACGCTGGCGCTGCATGCACTCAATGTGGCTCGTGACCGGCTGCCGCGCAGGCGGCTGTCGCGCACCGATGTGCTGGCCCGAGCCCTGAACCGCGTCAAGGTGCCGGTGGCGGCGATCTATGGTGAGCATGACCCTCTGTATGCGGGGTGTCTTGCAGAGCTGCGACTGTTGATGCAGCGTCAGTGCGGGGGGGCGCTGGACTGGCAGGTGATGCGAGGCGTGGGCCATTGGGCCCCGCACGAGGACCCGACCGCCTTCTGCGCCGCGCTGCAGGAGGCTCTGTCGTGAGCAATGCTGCCACCTTCGAGCTGAGCGAAGCCGATGTGCAATGGAGCGCCGTGCGCTCGCAAGGCCCTGGTGGCCAGAATGTGAACAAGGTGGCCAGCGCCGTGCATCTGCGCTTTGACATCCGAGCCTCGCGTCTGCCTGCCGATGTGCAGCAGCGCCTGCTGGCTTTGGGTGATTCGCGTATCACCACCGATGGAGTGGTGGTCATCAAGGCGCAAAAATACCGCACTCAGGAGCACAACCTGTGGGATGGGTTGCAGCGCCTCAATGCGCTGGTGGCCTCGGTGGCCAGGCCGCCGCGCACGCGCAAACCCACCAAGCCGACCTGGGGCTCGCAGCAAAGACGCCTGCAGGGCAAAAGCCTGCGCTCCGGCATCAAGGCCTTGCGCGGCCGGGTGCATGACTGAGCTTCTGTAGCGGCAAAGCCACGCTCGGCTCAGTCAGTTGTATCAAAAGGCATGTGCGTACCCCGTCGGGCCTGGTGTGGATCGGTTAGCCGGCTGCGGGTCTGCGCTATATTGTTTTTGATAGCTGCAGTCGCAGAATGCAAAGGCGCTACAGCCTGTTTACCCATAGAATTCCGTGCTGCCTTCGGGAGTTGTTCATGAGCACATTGCCTTTGACTTATCTGGAGCGGCCCGCGCAGCTTGCCGCCGGTCAGCCTGCCTGGCTGCTGGTGCTCATGCATGGCGTGGGCAGCAATGAACAGGACCTGTTTGGCCTGGTGCCCTATGTGCCGCCGCAGTTCCATGTGCTCAGTCTGCGCGCGCCCTTTGCCATGGGCATGGGCGCCTATGCCTGGTTTCAGTTCACCGTGGATGCCGATGGCACGCGCCATATCAATGTGCCGCAGGAGCAGCAGGCGCGCATCTTGCTGCAGCAGACGGTGGAGCAGGCCGCGCAGCAGCTGGACATCCCGCCCGAGCGGGTGGTGCTGGGTGGCTTCAGCCAGGGCGGAATCATGAGTCTGAGCCAGTTGCTGACGCAGCCCCAGACCTTGCGTGCCGCACTGGTCTGGCACAGCCGCCTATTGCCCGAGATCGCGTCGCTGCATGCGCCCGCTGCCGCATTCGAGGGCAAGTCGGCCTGGGTCAGCCACGGTACTTATGACAATGTGATTCCGCTGACCAGCGCCCATGCCGTGCGTGACCGCCTGGCTTCCTTGCCCCTGCAGCTGAGCTATCAAGAGTATCCGGGCGCCCATGAGATCCGGCCCGAGGAACTGCGTGCCAGCATGCAGTGGCTGCAGGATCTGACGCAGTCAGCGGATGACTTCGGGGTCGAGGGCGATCAGTGACCGGCGGTCTTTGAAAACAGATTGATCACCAGCACGCCGCCGACAATCATGGCCATGCCGGCCAGAGCGGGTGCATCAAGCTTCTGGCCTTGCCAGAAATAGGCGACGGCCGAGACCAGCACGATGCCCACGCCGGACCAGATCGCATAGGCCACGCCCGTGGGAACGGTGCGCAGCGTCAGCGACAGCAGATAGAAAGAAATTGCATAGCCCACCAGGGAAACTGCGGTAGGGCCGAGCTTGGAGAAGCCTTCCGACCTGGCGAGGAAGGAGGTGGCAATCACCTCGCAGATGATGGCCAGGCCCAGATACAGGTAATTTGTCATGCCGGGCACTGTAGTGCGGCCGGGGCCGGGCTGTTTCCAGGTTGGTTCCAAGACCCCGGACCGCTTCTGGCCGTTATTGCCAAAATCCAGCGGCTGTGCGCACATTGCCGAGGGCAATATGCGTGGTTTGCCGCGCCTGGTCAGATGGCGGGGTAGTCGCCTGTACCCTCAGGCCAGGGTGTCAGCACCTCGAACCCGGTTTCCGTCACCAGCACCATATGCTCCCACTGGGCGGAGAGTGACTTGTCGTTGGTGATCACGGTCCAGCCGTCCGCCAGTTCGCGGGTGGCGGCCTTGCCTGCGTTGAGCATGGGCTCGATGGTGAAGATCATGCCGGGCTGCAGCAGCAGTCCCTGGCCGGGCGTGCCGTAGTGCAGCACCTGGGGCTCGTCGTGATAGACCTTGCCGATACCGTGACCGCAGTACTCGCGCACTATGGAAAAGCGCTCACGCTGGGCCACGGTCTGGATGGCATGGCCTACATCGCCCAGTGTGGCCCCGGGCTTGACGGCGCGGATGCCGGCCACCAGGGCCTCATAGGTGGTGTTGACCAGGCGCCTGGCCAGATTGCTGGGCTGGCCCACGTAATACATGCGGCTGGTGTCGCCGATCCAGCCTTCGGGCGTGGTTACTGCGACGTCGACATTGATGATGTCGCCGTCCTTGAGGACTTGCTTGGCATCGGGGATGCCGTGGCAGACCACATGGTTGACGGAGGTGCACACGGTCTTGGGAAAACCGTAATAGCCCACATTGGTGGGCGTGCATTTCAGCTCGTTGACGATGTAGTCGTGACAGATCTTGTCCAGCTCCTCGGTGCTCACGCCGGGCTGCACATGGGGCGTGAGCATGGCCAGCACCTTGGCGGCCAGGCCGCCGGCCTTGCGCGAGAGGTAAATGTCGGTAGCGTCATGAATGGGCACGACTTTCTGCTTGCCGCGCTTCATTGCATGCCTCCCACCAGGCGCACCGGACGGGGGCGGCGCACGACCGTGTCGGCTTCATGCGCGCTGGCAGGCTGCAGCTCGCGCTCGGCTTGCTGCAGCAGCAGGGCGCAGATGCCTTCGTAATTGAGCTGGGGGTGATGCTCGGCCAGCTGGCCTACCCGCAGCCAGTGCTCGGCCTGGGCATTGATGGAGCGGCCGAGGGCCGCGCTGGAGACACGAATCTGGTCGTGCAACTGGTCTGAAATTTTGACGATTCCCATGGCCCAGCATCATAAAGGCTGTATACGTTTCGTATATTGACAAACGCAAATTGCATGGTTGAAGCAGCGGTTTTGCAACTGTTTGACAAGCGCTGTTCGTCGAACCGGGTTTTAAGGCCTTGTCGTGCGACATGGTGCCCAAGAAGTTGATAGCGCTCTGCGCTTGATTGGCATTGATTGCAGCCAGGGGCATTCAGAAAATTGAAAGCTTTCGAGACAAGCCTGGTATTCGTGCCGTTCAAGTCTTATAAAAGATATATATCATCAGTATTTGCCTTGTCCATATTGAGTTTCATGCTATAAAAATTGAAGAACAATCAATGCGTGCCAGACATCTTGGGATGTTCTGGCGTCCGGTCACAACAGACGAGGAGTCAGGGTCGTTCATGGAAAACGCAGTCAGTCAAGCAGGGCAGGGCGAGCAGCTCGTCACCGAATCCCAGGAGCCGCAAGCTCGAAAGCCTCGGCCTCCACACGATGGGCAAGGGTCCCGCATCGTGGTCGTGGGCGGAGGCGTGGCGGGGCTGGAGGTGGCCACAGCCCTGGGCAAGCTCAAGAGCGAGAGCATTGACACGGTGACGCTGGTGGACAGCGACTCCGCCCATGTCTGGAAGCCCATGCTGCACACGATTGCCGCCGGCACCCGCGATCTGGCCCAACAGCAGACCACTTATCTTGCCCAGGCCACCGATGCCGACTTTGCCTACCAGCCCGGCGAGATGTGCGGTCTGGACCGTGAGGCACGTGAGATTCTGCTGGCCCCCATCTATGCCCCCGATGGTCGCGAGCTCGTTGCGGGGCGGCGTCTTGCCTATGACAAGCTGGTGATTGCGGTGGGCAGCGGTGCCAACGACTTCGGCACGCCCGGCGTTCATGAACATTGCTTCATGATCGATTCGCGCCGCAAGGCCGATGCCTTCAACCAGGAAATTCGTTTGCGCATGGTGCGCTGCATGACCAGTGGCGAGCAGTTGCAGGTCGCCATCGTGGGCGGCGGTGCCACAGGGGTTGAACTGGCCGCAGAGCTGGTTCAGCTTGCAGAGAGTGCCACGGCCTACGGCGCATTGGGCGAGGCGGCAAAGTTCCGCATCGTGCTGATCGAGGCAGGCTCGCGCCTGCTGCCCAGCTTTCCCGAAGAAATCTCCGAGGCCACGCGCGTGCGGCTGCAGGCCCTGGGCGTTTCCGTGATCGTTGGCGGCCGCGTCAGCCGTGCGACCGAGCAGGGTTTCGAGCTGGCCAATGGCGAGCTGATTCCCGCCAGCCTGCGTGTCTGGGCTGCCGGGGTCAAGGCCCCGGAATTCCTGATGCAGCTGGGTTTGCAGACCACGCGCAGCAATCAGTTGCTGGTCAATGACGAGATGCAGACCAGTGACCCTGATATCTATGCCCTGGGCGACTGCGCCAGCTATACCTTGCCGGGCAAGCAGGAGGCCTTGCCTCCTACGGCCCAGGTGGCCCACCAGCAGGCCCGCTATCTGATCGAGACCCTGCCCCATGTGCTGGAGCGTCCTGGGGCCAAGCCCGTAGGCTTTGCCTATCGCGACTTTGGTGCCCTGGTGTCCCTCGCGCATTACGACGCCTATGGCTCGCTGGGAAAGTTCGGTCTGTTCAACGGCGGCGTGATCCGTGGCCGCATGGCCATGCTCAGCCACATCATGCTGTACCGCTCGCACCAAGCGCGGCTTTACGGCTTCTGGCGCGGTGGCCTGCTGTGGCTGATCGACCTGATGAACGCGCGGCTGCGGCCCTCCATCCGTCTGGACTGAGCTACAAAAGCCCTTCGATGGGCAGCCAGCTCAGCACCCGCACCATGAAACGCTGCCACCAGCTGGTGCCGGGGTCGGCACTGAAGGTCTGGGCTTCGTGGGGCGGCTGCGGATTCTGGCCCGTCCAGCTCAGGCTGCCCTGCGGGTCCAGTTGCACCTTGTAGGCCATATACGGCAGATGCTGATCCAGGCTGGTGCTGACTTGCTGGCTCAAGGCCGGATCTTTGATGACCACGCCCATTTCGGTGTTGAGCACGGCCGAGCGCGGATCGAAGTTGAAGGAGCCGACAAAGAGCTGCTTGCCGTCGACCGCGAAGGTCTTGGCATGCAGGCTGGCGCCCGAGCTGCCCGTGGTGGCGGAGCTGCCGCTCAGCGCTGCAGGTGACGGGGCTTCGCGCTTTGGGGTCTTTTCGGCAGGCTTGCTCTTTCGGGTCTTGTCCGGCTCGTCGGCTGCGAGCTGATTGCGCAGATCGATCTGGCGGCGCATTTCGTGGAGTTCCACGCCCATCTTCAGCAGCGGCTTGCGGTATTTCTCGTAGCCCGCGTGCACCACGGCCACATCGGTTGCCTCCAGGCTGTTGGTCAGAATGCGCACTCGCACACCTTGCTGGCGCAGGTGGGCAAAGGCGTCGACTCCGGCCTGGGTGGGCACGAAATAGGGTGACACCACTTCCAGCAACTGCTGCGGCTGGCCAATCACCGGCTGGAGCTGGGACAGCAGCAAGTCTTCGGGCGCGGCTTTGCGCAGGACCTTGGCCGGGTCGTCGCTGACCAGGGTGGTCTCGGCCCATTGCAGCGGCAGTCGGCCTTCCAGCAAATCGGTGCTGAAGCGGCTGCGGCCCACGGCCTGCACATAGGCCTGGGATTCGGGGCGGTTTACATCGGCGTGCAGGCTTGCGTAGACCTTGTCCACGGCCTGCTGTGGCATGGCGGGCAGCAGGCTGACTACCGGGTAGGCCGAGGGGCTGTTCCAGTAACGGTCGAATTCCGCTGCCACCTCGCCCACCACCGAGCCAGTGGCCACCACATCGAGGTCGGCGAACAGCACGCCGTCGGAGGCGGCAAAGTACTCGTCACCGATATTGCGCCCGCCCACGATGGTGGCGGCGGAGTCGGCCGTGTAGCTCTTGTTGTGCATGCGCCGCTGAGTGCGCGCGAAGTCCGTCACATAGCCGATCGCCTTGGGCGTGCGCAGGGCAAAGGGGTTGAACAGCCTCACCTCGATCTGCGGATGCTGGTCCAGGGCTGCCAGCATGGCGTCCATGCCGCCGGTGCCGCCATCGTCCAGCAGCAGGCGTACGCGCACGCCGCGGTCTGCCGCGAGCAGCAGCTCATCGAGCAGCAAATGGCCTGTGGTGTCGTTGCGCCAGATGTAGTACTGCACATCGAGGGTGCGCTGCGCGGCTCGGGCCAGCAGGGCGCGGGCAGCATAGGCGTCATGGGCATCGGCCAGCATATGGATACCGCTCTGCCCAGGATGTGCCTGCAGCAGCGGCTCCAGAGCCTGGCCGAGCCGGGTTTGCAGGGCCTGCTCGGCACTCAGCGCCCGTGTGGCAGTGCGATCCGGCATGGGCGGCAGGCCGCAGCCTGCGAGCAATCCCGCAATCAGCAGGGTTGTCGCCGTACCGCGCCACAGGGGAATTTCGGGTCTCGAGGCCTGTGTGTTTTGCATGACCCGAGTATGCCGCAGCGCATCAGGCGATCTTCACAGGGCCGGGGCGGCGATCTTCCACCACAAAGCGTGCCAGCGTATAGAGACTGCTGTCGGCCTGGAGCGGGTTGCTCACGGCGCGCAGCTCGGTGCTCATGGACTGTGGCGTGATCTCCACGAGGCTGTAGCCGCGCTCCTCACAGCGCGCGAAAACCACCTGTGGATTGTGGGCCACGATGGCATCGACCCTGGCCTGTGTCGTGCCGCTGTGCGAGCTGATGGAGGTGCCGCAGAATTCGCTGGCAATCACCGGGTTGGCCTTGTCCGGGGCCTGATCGGCCCGGGCTGCAATGGAGCAGACATAGTTCTGGTGAATGTCTCCGCCGAGCAGCACGCTGTTGCGTGGCTGGCTCTCGGCAATCTGGCGCACCAGGCGCTGGCGAGCCTGAGGGTAGCCGTCCCAGCTGTCGGTCGACTGCCGGCCATTGGGATGCTTGCGGGCCGAGAACAAGGTGGTCTGCACCACGGTGCTCCAGCGGGTGGCCTCGGCCCTCTGGCGAGCATCGTCCTGCAACTGCCGGGCCAGCCAGCGCTCCTGATCCCAGCCCAGGAAGCTGCGTGCCGGATCTTGCAGGGCAGGGCATTCGGCCGGGTCCACGGTACCGGTGCTGGCCTTGCCCTCGGGGCGGCAGGCCTGCAGATCGCGGTACTGGCGGCCGTCCAGCAGATGCAGCCTGGCCAGCTTGCCCCACTGCAGACTGCGGTACAGCGCCAGGCCTTGAAAGTTGCGCTGCAATGCGCTGTCACGCAGCGGCATGTTTTCGTAGAAAGCCTGCCAGGCCGCCATGCGCCTGGCCAGAAAGTGAGCGCTGTCCCCGCGTCCGTACTGGGCTACATAGTCGTTTTCAACCTCGTGATCATCCCAGATGACGGACCAGTTGCACACGGCATGGGCGGCCTGCAGATGAGGATCGCTCTTGTGCAATGCATAGCGGTCGCGGTAGTCCTGCAAGGTCTGGGCGGTACGCAGCGGCTGCGGACGAGCCAGTCCATCGGGCTTGGCCGGTTGCGCATATTCATAGATGTAGTCGCCGAGAAACAGCACCAGATCGGGCGAGGCCTGCGCGGCATCGGCCCAGGCGCTGTAGAAGCCGTGTTCCCAGCGCTGGCAGGAGGCCACGGCCAGGCGCAGCTTGCGCACATCGGCTCCGGCTGCCGGGGCGGTGCGGCAGCGTGCGGTGGCGCTGAAGGCGTTGCCACAGCGGAAGCGGTAGAAATACCAGCGGTCAGGGCTCAGGCCGTTGACCTGCACATGGACGGCGTGGCCCCATTCGGCCCTCGCCTGGGCCTGCCCATGGGCCACGGCCTGGCGGAACTGGGCATCGTGCGCCACTTCCCAGTGGACGGTCTGTGCTGCCAGGTCTGGCGCGGCCGCTGTACCCAGATAGGACAGAGGTGCTGTCAGCCGCGTCCAGATCAGGATGTTGTCGGGCTCCGGGTCGCCGCTGGCCACTCCCAGAGTGAACGGGTTGTGGGCCAGCGATTCCGTGGCACGGGCCCAGGCTGGCAGGGCACCCACGGCCGTGGCAAGGCTGGAGGCAATCAGAAAGCGCCGGCGATCCGGCGCCGGCGTGTGAAGAGGATAAAACATGGCGATGCTGTGGTGTCGGGTTCTTGTAGCCAGTGGCTGGAAGTATCCCCGACCCCGCAGACATCGCCGCGGTTTACCGCAGCTTTACGCGTTGACCAGCACCAGCTTGCCCTGTACCTGGCGCGAGCCCATGCGCTCGTAGGCGGCGAACAGCTCGCTCATGGGCATGGTGCGGTCGATCACGGGCTTGATCCTGCCCTGGGCCCACCATTGCGACAGCTCCTGCATCATGGCTGCATTGTTCTGAGGCTCGCGCTTGGCGAAGTCGCCCCAGAACACGCCGACCAGGGAAGCGCCCTTGAGCAGCGGCAGGTTCAGCGGCAGAGAGGGGATGGGGCCGGAGGCAAATCCGATGATCAGATAGCGGCCGCGCCAGGCAATGGAGCGGAAGGCGGGCTCGGCGAACTCGCCGCCCACGGGATCGTATATCACGTCGGGGCCCTTGCCGTCGGTCGCGGCCTTGATGGCTTCCCGCAGATCGCCCTGGCTGTAGTTGATGGTGACGTCTGCACCTTGAGCCTTGCACAGCGCACATTTCTCGTCGGTGGAGGCCGCTGCAATCACCCGTGCGCCAGCTGCCTTGGCAATCTGTATGGCTGCCGTGCCAACGCCGCCTGCCGCGCCCAGTACGAGTACGGTCTCGCCGGCCTTGAGCTGACCGCGGTCGATCAACGCATGGTGGGAGGTGGCATAGGTCATGATGAAGGCTGCGGCATCGACAAAGGGGAAGTCGGCCGGAAGCGGCATGCACATGGCGGCGGGTGCCAGCGTATGTGTGGCGAACCCGCCCGTGCCCGAAAGACAGGCCACATGCTGGCCTACCTTGAGATGTTTGACGCCTTCGCCCACGGCCTGCACTACGCCGGCGTATTCCGAGCCCGGCACAAAGGGCAGGGCCGGCTTGATCTGGTATTTGTTCTGCACGATCAGCAGATCGGGAAAGTTCAGGCTGGCAGCCTTGACTTCCAGCAGCACCTGGCCGGGGCCGGGCTGCGGTGTGGGCTGCTCGGTCCATTTCAGGGTCTCGACGCCGGTAGGGGTGGTGCAAAGCCATGCGTGCATATCTTGTCTCCTGATCTTCTTGAGGTGAGATTGAGGGGAATCGGCTCGCAGATGATAGAAGTGTGGTGCGAATGCCGCGTGTCTCTGTCGTGACCTTGGAGCCGCCTACAATCCGCCTCATCCATGAAGATTCTTATTTGCAATGACGACGGCTTTCAGGCCCCAGGCATCGTGGCTTTGCACGATGCGCTGCGCACCGTGGCAGACGTCGAAGTGGTGGCGCCCGAGCACAACAACAGCGCCAAGTCCAATGCGTTGACGCTGAACGCGCCGCTGTATGTGCACCAGGCCTATAACGGCTTTCGCTACGTGAACGGCACGCCTGCAGACTGCGTGCATATCGCGCTGACCGGCCTGCTGGGCTACCGGCCCGATCTGGTGGTCTCGGGCATCAACAACGGCGCCAATATGGGCGACGACACGATTTACTCGGGCACCGTGGGGGCGGCCATGGAAGGCTATCTGTTCGGCATTCCGTCGATTGCCTTCTCCCAGGTGGACAAGGGCTGGGCCGAACTGGAGGCGGCAGCTGCCACGGCCCGTCAGATGGTTCAGGAGATGCTGGCCCAGCAGTTGATCGGTACTGCTCCCTGGTTGTTGAACGTGAATATTCCCAATATGCCGCTGCATGCACTCAAAAGCGTCAAGTTGTGTCGCCTGGGGCGACGTCATGCGGCCGAGCAGGCCATTCAGCAGCAAAGTCCACGTGGCGAGACCATGTACTGGATCGGCAGCGCCGGCGCAGCAAAGGACGACTCCGAAGGCACGGACTTCCATGCCACGGCCCATGGCCATGTCTCCATGACGCCGCTCAAGGTCGATCTGACCGACCATGAAAACCTCGGCTATTGGGCGCAGACGGCCAGCAAGCTGGCCGGTCCATCCACCACATCGGCGGCCGCATCGTGAGCGAGCGTCGTCCGCCTCAGGTTCCGGGCTGGATTGCACGTTCCGTGCAGATGGGCACCAGCGCGGCGCGGCCGCCCGTTACTCCCAAGCCCATCAATCCGCTGCGTGTGGCTGCTTCGCCTGTGGGGGTGGGGCTGGACTCATCCACGGTGCGCTCCCGCATGGCACAGCGCATCGGTGCGGCGGGCGTCAGCAACCCGGCCGTGCTGCAGGCCATGGCCACGGTGGAGCGTCACCGCTTTGTCGACAGTGCTCTGGTCAATCAGGCCTATGAAGACACCAGTCTGCCTATCGGCCTGGGTCAGACCATCTCCAAGCCCAGCATCGTGGCCCGCATGATCGAGCTGCTGCTCGACTCGGATGCAGCCCGCAACGGGCAAGGACGAGTGCTGGAGATCGGTACGGGCTGCGGCTATCAGGCCGCCGTGCTGTCCATGCTCACCAAAGAGGTTTATTCGATAGAGCGGCTGCGCGGCCTGCATGAGAAAGCACGCGGCCATCTGCGTCCCATGCGCCTGTCCAATGTGCATCTAATTCTCGGTGACGGCATGGTGGGCTTTGCCAGTGGCGCGCCCTATGCGGGCATCATCTCCGCTGCCGGCGGTGATGTGGTGCCGCAGGAGTGGTGCGACCAACTGGCGGTGGGCGGGCGTCTGGTGGCTCCGGTTGTGGTTGGTGCGGGTAAGCAGGCACTGCTGGTGATTGACAAGAGTTCACACGGTTTTACGCAGACAGTTTTGGAAGCAGTCAACTTTGTCCCTCTAAAATCGGGGATCGCCTAGAAGGGAATAGCTTATGTTGGTATCGCGAAGTCTTGGTGCATGGGGAACGGCCGTGCTGGCAGGTGTCATCCTGGCCGGTTGTGCTGCCCAGGCAAACAGGGCTCCTGTGGAGGATCGCGGACAGTCGGCCTCCTCGTCTTCAACTGTAGACGTCAAGTCGCTGCCCGGCGCTGAAAATGCCGGCAAGCCGGGTTACTACACCATCAAGCCTGGCGACACTCTGATCAGGATTGGTCTGGAGCACGGCCAGAGCTGGAAGGACATTGCTCGCTGGAGCAATCTGGACAATCCCAATGTGATTGAAGTCGGTCAGGTGGTGCGTGTGGTGCCGCCCGGACGCGAGGCGCCTGTCGCATCGTCCGGCTCGGGTCGCGGTGTCGCGCCCGTGGTCGTGGGCGGTGGCAGCACTGCAACGACGACTACCCCCGTGACTCCCCCGGCTGCAACCGCAACGCCAGTGCCATCCACGCCAGCAACAAGCCCTGCGCCTGTTGCCAAGGGAGCCGATGATGTGAACTTCATCTGGCCTGCCAGCGGCTCGCTGATTGCCGGCTTCGACGAGCAGCGCAACAAGGGCTACGACATCAGCGGCAAGGCCGGTGATCCCGTGGTGGCTGCGGCCGACGGCCGTGTGGTGTATGCCGGTGCCGGCCTGCGTGGCTATGGCAACCTGATCATCCTCAAGCACAACAACACCTATCTGACGGCCTACGCCCACAACCAGTCTCTGCTGGTCAAGGAAGATCAGGCCGTCAAAAAGGGGCAGAAGATTGCCGAGATGGGCAGCACCGATGCCGATCGCGTCAAGCTGCACTTCGAGGTGCGTCGCCAGGGCAAGCCTGTCGATCCTTCGCGCTATCTGCCTTCGCGCTGAGCATGGCCACGCAACGCAAGCAAGCCGCACAAGCCCCTGCCCAGCAGGGGCTTGTGCCTTCTGACGCGGCAGAGCAGAGCTGGGACGAAGCAGCCGAAGACGCCATTGCCTCGGCCGAGGTCGAGAACCGCGAACTCTCGGTCGGCACCGAGCATCACGGTCAGCGTGTGGACAAGGTGCTGGCGCTGGGGGTGTCCGAGTTCTCGCGCAGCTATCTGCAGCAGTTGCTGGCCGACGGCGCGGTCACGCTCAATGGCAAGGTTCTGCTCAAGCCCTCGGTCAAGGTGGCCGTGGGCGACCGCCTGCGCGTGGAAATGCGTCCTACCCAGCAGAGCATGGCCTTCCAGCCCGAGGCCATGGATCTGCAGGTGGTCTATGAGGACGATGATCTGCTGGTCATCAACAAGCCTGCGGGTCTGGTGGTGCATCCGGCGCCCGGCAACTGGACGGGCACATTGCTCAATGGTCTGCTGGCGCGTGACGAAAAAGCGCGTCAGGTGCCGCGCGCCGGCATTGTTCACCGTCTGGACAAGGATACCAGCGGTTTGATGGTGGTGGCGCGCAATCGCAGCACCATGGATGCGCTCATCAAGATGATTGCCGCGCGCGATGTGAGCCGTCAGTATCTGGCGCTTGCCCACAAGCAATGGGGCAGCCGCAAGCGCCGCGAAGTCGATGCGCCGATCGGCCGCGATCCACGCAACCGCCTGCGCATGGCGGTGGTGGATCTGAATCTGCACCCCGGCAAGCAGGCGCGCACCGATTTCGATCTGCTCGATGGCGATGCAGCTCACAGCCTGGTGCGCTGCACGCTGCACACCGGTCGCACGCACCAGATCCGGGTGCACATGGCTTCGCTCGGCCATCCGCTGATAGCCGACACGCTGTATGGCGGTCAGCCCGAGGGTGGGCTGGAGCGCCAGGCACTGCATGCCTTCAGACTGGCCTTCGAGCACCCGGTGACGAAAAAGCCGCTGGTCCACTATGCGCCGCTGCCGCAAGACATGGCTGGTGCACTGGATTTATGGGGTCTGCGTTACAATCTGCCGGAAAGCCTCTGACCATCACTCGCATGGCATCTTTGGGGCGCTTCCCTCTCTTCTTAGAATCAGGCGTCCCACCGCAGTCGGTGCGACAGCCGCTCCCGAAACGCTGCGCCCATGAATACGGTAGATGCCAAGCGGGTTCTTGAAACAGCATTGATTTGTGCCCCGCAGCCTGTAACGCTGCGGGAATTGCGCTCACTTTTTGATGATGTGCTGGGCTCGGACACGGTTAAGGATTTGCTGCTGGACCTGCAAAAGGACTGGGCCCTCAAGGGCGTGGAACTGGTGCAGGTGGCTTCTGGCTGGCGTTTTCAGAGCCGGCCCGAGATGCGCGTCTACCTGGACAAGCTTCACCCCGAGAAGCCGCCCAAGTACACGCGGGCGACGCTGGAGACGCTGGCCATCATTGCCTACCGTCAGCCGGTCACGCGGGGTGATATAGAGGACATCCGCGGCGTGACCGTGAACAGCCTGATCATCAAGCAGCTGGAAGACCGGGGCTGGATCGAGGTCATCGGCCACCGTGAAACCGTGGGGCGGCCTGCGCTGTTTGCCACCACGCGCCAGTTTCTCGATGATCTGGGTCTGCAGTCGCTGGATCAGCTGCCCATGCTGGAGGAAACACAGGCCCAGCAAAGTCTGTTCAAGGCGCTGGATGGGGAGGAGGGCGAACCAGCCTCCGTGCCGGAGGCCGGTGTCGAGGAGGCCCAGCGCCAGGAAGGCGTGGAGGCCGCAGAGTCGGTGGATGTCGTGACAGAGTCCGATGCGGCGGAGAGTGAGATCCTGCGTGCCTCGGGTGAGGAAGAGGGGGCGCAGGAGCTGCCGGACACCGATGTCGACCCAGTGGTGCAAGCGCCTGCAGGGCTTGTGTCGGAGATTCAGCCCGAGGTGGATGCGCCAGAGTTGAAGTCATATCCGGACCAAACGCCGATTGATATTGCACAAGCTGCTACTGAAGAGATAGCTGTTGAGTTGCCGGATGCGGAGCCAGGGCCGACAGAGGAGCCGCCGTCCGTGAGCAAGCCCAAGGCGGTCAGGCCCGTCAGGACAGCCAAGGCGGCAGAGCCGGAGCCCAAACCGGCGGCCAAGAAAGCCGGACGTACCGAGTGGGTGGGCCTGAAGGCGTTTCTCGAGGATGACTATGGCAGCGACGACGACGAGGCCGAGGACACAAAGACGAAAGCGCGGGCCGACGATGCCGTCGGGTCAGCAGAACAAGGAATTGTGGAGGGTGACGATGGCGTCATCCCCGAAGGAAAACTGGAATGAACAACGAGACATCGAACCCGATGCCCGAGTCCGCAGCCGCTTCGCCCGAAGCCGAGCCGGTCAAGAAGACTCGCAAGCCCCGCGCAGCCAAGGCCGATGGCGCCAAGGATGCCGCCGAGGCCAAGAAGCCAGCAGCACCGCGCAAGCGTGCCGGCGTCAAAAAGGACGCTGCTGCCGAGGCCAAGCCAGCGCGCAAGCGTGTGACCAAGCCGCGTGCCGAAGAAGCCGTGGCCGTCGAAGAGTCTGTTCAGCCCGCGGCTGAGCAGGAGGTGCAGTCCCAGGACCAGGACCAGGGCCAGAACCAGGACGCAGCAGCGGATATCGTCGTTGCCGAAGTGGCTGTTGAGAGCGTTGCCGCTCCTCATGGGCCCAGGGGACGCAAGAGCCAGAACATCGACTTTGCCGATGTGATCTCGGGCGACTTCGACGATGAGGAAGAGAACGGCAGCGCCATGCCCGCCAAGCGCGTGCTTGCGCCCCAGGTAGATTCTCCGAAGCTGCACAAGGTGCTGGCCCAGGCCGGCATGGGTTCGCGCCTGGAGATGGAGCAACTGATCCTGGAAGGGCGCATCTCGGTCAACAACGAGCCTGCCCACGTCGGCCAGCGCATTCAGTTCGGCGATATCGTCAAGGTCAACGGCCAGCCCATCCGTTTCCGTATCGACCCGCCGCCCGCACGCGTGATTGCCTATCACAAGCCCGTGGGCGAAGTGGTGACGCATGACGATCCTCAGAACCGTCCCACGGTGTTCCGCAAGCTGCCCAAGCTGCAGCATGGCAAGTGGCAGTCGGTGGGGCGCCTGGACCTGAATACCGAAGGTCTGCTGCTGTTCACCAGCTCGGGCGAGCTGGCGAACTCGCTGATGCACCCCCGCTTCGGCCTGGAGCGTGAATACGCGGCCCGCGTGCTGGGCGCGCTGAGCAAGGAAGAGAAGCAGCGTCTGCTGGACGGCGTGCAGCTCGAAGACGGTGAAGCCAGCTTCGGTGCCGTGGAAGATGGCGGTGGCGAAGGTGCCAACTGCTGGTACCGCGTGACCATCTCCGAAGGCCGCAACCGCGAAGTGCGTCGCATGTTCGAGGCTGTGGGCCATGCCGTCAGCCGTCTGATCCGCATTCGCTACGGCGCCATGATGCTGCCGCGCGGTCTCAAGCGCGGCGCCTGGGTGGAACTTGATCAGGCCGATATCCAGGCGCTGATGTCGGCAGCCGGCGTCAAGGAGCGCGCTCCCGTCGAGCGCAACAGCGGCGGTGCCCGTGGCGCCAACAACCGTGGCGGCCGCAACAACCGCAGCGGCGGTCGCGGCAACGGCATGAATGCCGATCGAGCACCCCAGGGGCGCCGTGAAGGCGGCGGCCAGCGCCGTGGCGAGTGGGACGGCAATCGTCCGGCACCCAGCGGCATGCTGGGCGACAACCCGCGCAACAAGTCCGGCGGCCGCTCCGGTGGCTCGGGTCGCTCGCAGGGGGGCGGTCAGCCCGACCCCATGCGCACCTCGGTGGGCTATATCGGCAGCGACAGCCTGTCGCGTGCCCGCCAGAACGCCAAGCGTCGCCCTGGTGGTGGCGGTGGCGGCGGTCGCCGCGGCGGCCGCTAAAAAGGTATCCGTAAGGATTTGAGTGCTGCCCGGACTTCAAGGTCTATGGTGGCACCGCTAAAATCAACTGTTTTGCTTTTTCGGCAAAAACCCATAGTAACCCTGATTAGGAAATAATCATCATGGCTATCGAACGTACCCTCTCCATCATCAAGCCCGACGCAGTTGCCAAGAACGTGATCGGCCAAATCTACGCCCGCTTCGAAGCTGCTGGCCTGAAGATCGTGGCAGCCAAGCTGGTGCACCTGTCGCGCGGCGAAGCCGAGCAGTTCTACGCTGTGCACGCTGCCCGTCCTTTCTTCAAGGATCTGGTGGACTTCATGGTCTCCGGCCCCGTGATGATCCAGGCTCTGGAAGGCGAGAACGCCATCCTGAAGAACCGTGAACTGATGGGCGCCACCGACCCCAAGAAGGCCGAGAAGGGCACCATCCGCGCCGACTTCGCCGACAGCATTGACGCCAACGCCGTGCACGGCTCCGACGCTGCTGAAACTGCTGCTGTGGAAGTTGCCTTCTTCTTCCCCGGCATGAACGTGTACTCGCGTTAATCCCACGCTAGCTTTACAGCATGCTCTCGCTGACGCCAGCGCTTTGCATTCGTGCAAAGCGGGTGTCAGCACTTGAAGATGCTGGCCACGGCGTGGCAAACACCGTTCGCAAGACGCCTCGCCACATGCCGATATGACTACTAATTTGCTTGATTTTGACCTCGAAGGACTGACCGCTTATTGCGAGCAGCTCGGGGAGAAGCGTTTCCGTGCGACGCAGCTGTTCCGCTGGATTCACCAGCGTGGCGCATCCGATTTCGACCAGATGACCGATCTGGCCAAGTCTTTGCGCGAAAAGCTCAAAAGCCGGGCCCACATTACCGCTTTGCCCGTGGTGACCGAGCATGTCTCTGCCGATGGCACCGTGAAGTGGCTGTTCGATGTGGGTGACGGCAATGCCGTTGAATCCGTTTTCATTCCTGAGGACGACCGTGGCACGCTGTGTGTCTCGTCCCAGGCAGGTTGCGCCGTGGGCTGCCGCTTTTGCTCGACCGGGCATCAGGGCTTCAGCCGCAACCTCAATACCGGCGAAATCCTTGCCCAGCTCTGGTATGCAGAGCATTCGCTGCGCAAGCGCTTCGGTACCGAAGATCGCATCATCTCCAACGTGGTGATGATGGGCATGGGTGAGCCGCTGCAGAACTACAGTGCGCTGGTGCCTGCCCTGCGCGTGATGCTGGATGATCATGGCTATGGCCTGTCGCGCCGCCGCGTGACGGTGTCCACCTCGGGCGTGGTGCCCATGATGGATCGTCTGTCGCAGGACTGTGCCGTGGCACTTGCGGTGTCGCTGCACGCGCCCAATGATCCGCTGCGTGACAACCTGGTGCCGCTGAACAAGAAGTACCCGATTGCCGAACTGCTGGACGCCTGCGAGCGCTATCTGGAGTTCGCGCCACGTGACTTCATCACCTTTGAATATTGCATGCTCGACGGCGTTAACGATCAGCCTGAGCATGCGCGCCAGCTGATAGAGTTGGTGCGCGCGCGCGGCGATGGCAAGAGCTGGTGCAAGTTCAATCTGATCCCGTTCAATCCCTTCCCCGCTTCGGGTCTGTTGCGCTCGCCTTCGGCCCGCGTGACCGAGTTCGCTACGTTGCTGAGCAATGCCGGCATCGTGACCACGGTGCGCAAGACCCGGGGTGACGATATCGATGCGGCCTGTGGTCAGCTCGCGGGCGATGTGAAGGACAGGACTCGCGCTGCCGAGCGTATGGCCAGGCAGCGCACCATCCCGCTCAAGCAGGTGTCTTGACGGAGTTTTGAATAAAGGACAATCAATGAGGGCAGTGGTACAGCGACCGGTTTGGCGACATTGGGGCTTGTTGGCCCGGTGGGGGGTACCGGTTGCGGTCGCGGCACTTGTGGGTTGTACTTCGACAACGACCACCACCACGTCCTCTACGTCCGTCCCCCAGGCTTCCGTGGTCGGCACGGGCGGTGCCCAGGTCGCCGATGCCAGTCGCCGTGCCCAGATTCGCCTGGAGCTGGCTGCCAATTACTTTCAGGCCGGGCGCCTGGATGTGGCCATGGATGAGGTGGGGCAGGCCTTGGCTGCCAAGCCCGATTACGCCGATGCATACGGCCTGCTGGGCCTGATCCTCATGCAGAACCAGGACTGGACGCAGGCGGAGATCGCCATGCGCAAGGCCGTGGATCTCAATCCGCGCGACGGCAACCAGATTCACAACTACGGCTGGATGCAATGCCAGCAAAAGCATTTCGACCCAGCCCAGCAGTGGTTTGATAGAGCCCTGCAGGCTCCGGGCTACCGTGAACAGCCCAGGACCCTGCTGGCCAAGGGCATGTGCTACCAGCAGGCAGGACAGTTGGAGCAGGCCTACCAGAACATGTTTCGTGCCTATGAGATGGATGTGGGCAACCCCGCCGCAGGCTACAACCTGGCAAATGTGCTTTGGCTCAAAGGTGATCTGAAGAAGGCGCAGTTCTACATCCGGCGCTTGAATAACAATAGCAATCAGGCCAGTGCGGAAAGCCTCTGGCTGGGGATCAAAATAGACAGGGCATTGCACGACGACATTGGAGTGCGTCAACAGGCCGATCAGTTGCACGAGCGTTTTCCTCAATCGCGTCAGTGGCTGGCCTATGAACGTGGAGCTTTCAATGAATGAGGCTGCGGTGGAAGAGGAAACTATGCAAAGCGAAGAGCAGGTGCCAACTCAGGGTCAGGCCACGGCCGGAGTCTTGTTGCGTCAGGCACGGGAAGCAGCCCGGATGCAGTTGCCCGTGATGGCTGCGACATTGAAGGTGCCGCAGCACAAGCTGGAAGCGCTGGAGGCCGATGACTATGCGGCCTTTCCCGATCATGTGTTCATGCGTGCTCTGGCCATGGGGATGTGCCGGACCTTGCATATCGATGCCGAATCGGTGCTGGCCAAGCTGCCACGCAGCGAGATCAAAAGCCTTGCCAATGCGGGTCCTGGCATCAACGAGACCGTCAAGGTGCGCAGCAGCTTCAAGGTCACGGGTACGCCGCTGGACTCCGGCAATAGCAGCTCTCGCAAGATCGCGGCAGGCGTGCTGATTCTGCTGGCAGCTGCCGCTGCCGTGTACTTTGTGCCATTCCATCAGATGGTGGACGGCGCCGATGGGGCAGGCGCGCCAGCGCCGGCTCAGGCCCAGTCTGGCCAGACGGCTGCGGCGAGCGCTCCGGCTGCAGAACCGCTTGCCCCCGCCGAGGGCGGTGCACAGGGCAGTTCTGCCACACCCGCGGCGACGGTGACAGAGTCTGTGCCGGTTGCTGGTGCTGCCGGCATGCCTGGCGATGGCGCTGCAGCAAGCGTTTCCGCACCTGTGGCAGCGGCCCAAACCGCAGCCCCGGTCGCCGAGGCGGCCACGCCCGCGACCGGCGCTGCCGGCCTGCTGGTGCTGAAGGTGAATACTGGCCAGTCCTGGGTCAAGGTCAGGGATGGTGCTGGCAAGGTGGTGCTGGAAAAGACCCTGTCCAAGGATGAATCTGCGACTGCCGAAGGTCAGTTGCCCCTGTCGGTGATTGTGGGCAATGCCAAGGGCACGCAGGTGACGGTACGTGGCGAACCCTTCGATATCTCGAGCACACGCGACAATGTGGCTCGCTTCGAGGTGAAGTAACCGTTCGAGGTAAACAAGAGTGCAAGATTCTCAAAGCTCGCAGCAGCTCAGCCAGGCGATAGCCATCGCCAGCCCGCTGCAGCGCAAATCGCGCCAGGCCCGTGTGGCGTGGCGCAACAACGTGGTCACCGTCGGGGGCGATGCGCCCGTGCGCGTGCAGTCCATGACCAATACCGACACCGTGGATGCGGTGGAGACCGCCATCCAGGTGCGCCAGCTGGCCCAGGCCGGCTCGGAGATGGTGCGCATCACGGTGAACACGCCCGAGGCGGCGGCAGCCGTGCCCTATATCCGCGAGCAGCTCGACCGCATGGGCGAGTATGTGCCGCTGGTGGGCGACTTCCACTACAACGGCCACCGTCTGCTGACCGACTATCCCGACTGCGCCCAGGCGCTGTCCAAGTACCGCATCAACCCTGGCAATGTGGGCAAGGGCGACAAGAAGGACAAGCAGTTCGGTCAGATGATCGAGATCGCCGCCAAGTACGACAAGGCCGTGCGCATCGGCGTGAACTGGGGCTCGCTCGACCAGGAAATCATGGCCGAGCTGATGGACCAGAACAGCAAGCTTGCCCAGCCCTGGGAAACGCGCCAGGTCATGTACGAGGCACTGATCACCTCGGCCATCAGCTCGGCCGAGCTTGCCAGGAATATCGGCCTGAATCCCGACAACATCATCCTGTCCTGCAAGGTCAGCGGCGTGCAGGATCTGATCTCGGTCTATCGAGAGCTGGCGCGCCGCTGCGACTATGCGCTGCATCTGGGTCTGACCGAGGCCGGCATGGGCACCAAGGGCACGGTGGCATCCACCGCTGCGCTGTCGGTGCTGCTGCAAGAGGGCATTGGTGACACGATTCGCGTCTCGCTCACGCCCCAGCCGGGTGAAGCACGCACGCAGGAGGTCGTGGTGGCCTCCGAGATTCTGCAGGCCCTGGGGCTGCGCGTGTTCGTGCCCAGCGTCACCGCCTGCCCGGGCTGCGGCCGCACCACCAGCACCACCTTCCAGGAACTGGCCAAGAGGATCGACGATTTTCTGCGCGGTGAAATGCCGGTCTGGCGCACCCAGTTCCCCGGCGTGGAAGCCATGAAGGTGGCGGTGATGGGTTGCATCGTCAACGGCCCCGGCGAGAGCAAGCATGCCGACATCGGCATCAGCCTGCCCGGCAATGGCGAGGCGCCTGCGGCACCGGTGTTCATCGATGGCGAGAAAGCCTTGACGCTGCGCGGCGAACATATCGCCGAGGAGTTCCAGACCCTGGTGCTGGAATATGTGCAGCGCCGCTACGGCCAGAAGGCCTGAGCGAATCGAGCGCTTGCAGCGGCCCGGCATGCGGGTGGTGATTGCGCTTGCTGGCACAATGACAGCGAGCCAAGACTTTGGAATTGATAGCTGCTTGCGCACTATCTGTATGGATTTGAATTAGGTTTCTAGCTAGAAGGCATAGTTGCCAGGCGCAATGTGCTCTCGTTTTGCTAGTGACCCAAGTGTGAGATTTCACGTGGCCAAGAACGAAAAACTGACTGCCGTCAAAGGCATGAACGACATCCTTCCTCCCGACTCGGCGCGTTGGGAATGGTTTGAAGCCAAGGTGCGCGATCTGATGGGGCGCTTTGCCTATCGCAATATCCGCACCCCCATCGTCGAGCCCACGGCCCTGTTCGTGCGCGGCCTGGGCGAGGTGACCGATATCGTCGAGAAGGAGATGTACTCCTTTGAGGACAAGCTCAACGGCGAGCACCTGACCCTGCGCCCCGAAGGTACGGCCGGCGTCGTGCGCTCGGTCGTGGAAAACAATCTCCTCTACGAAGGCGGCAAGCGTCTGTTCTACATCGGCCAGATGTTCCGCCACGAACGTCCCCAGCGCGGCCGCTATCGCCAGTTTCATCAGGTTGGTGTGGAGGCCATGGGCTTTGCCGGTCCCGAGCTGGATGCCGAGGTGATTTTGCTGGCTGTGCAGCTGTGGAAGGAACTGGGCATCGACGGTGTGCGCCTGGAGCTCAACAGCCTGGGACAGCCCGAGGAGCGCAAAGCCCATCGCGCAGCCCTGGTTGCCTACTTCGAGCAGCATACCGATGTGATGGACGAGGAAGCCAGGCGCCGCATGTACAGCAACCCGCTGCGAGTGCTGGATACCAAGAATCCGGCCATGCAGGATATGGTCAACGCAGCTCCCAAGCTGATGGACTACCTGGGTGACGCATCCAGGGCGCATCTGAAGGCTGTGCAGGACATCCTGGATGCCAACGATGTGGCATGGAGCCTGAACCCGCGTCTGGTGCGCGGTATGGACTACTACAACCTCACGGTGTTCGAGTTCATTACCGACAAGCTGGGCTCGCAAGGCACCATCTGCGGCGGTGGTCGTTACGACTATCTGATCGAGGAAATCGGCGGCAAGCCCGCTCCGGCCGTGGGCTGGGGCATGGGTGTCGAGCGCGTGCTCGAAGTGCTCAAGGAGGTGGGGGCAGAGATTCCCCTGCCCGCAGCCGATGTCTACGCCATCATTCCAGACGCCTCGGCGCTGCCTCAGGTCTTCAAGACCGTGCAGCAGCTGCGTGCAGCCGGTGTGGCGGTTCAGATGCATGCAGCGGCCGGCGGCTCGGCCGAGGGCATGGGCTCGATGAAGTCCCAGTTCAAGAAGGCCGATGGCTCGGGTGCACGCTATGCCCTGATCTTCGGTGCTGACGAGCTGGCCCAGGGCAAGGTCACCGTGAAGTCGCTGCGCGACGGCGAAGGCCAGCAGGTGCAGCAAGCTCTGGCGGACGTGGCCCTGTGGGCCGGCAGCCTAAAATCGGCGGTTTGATTTTCCGCTCCTCGTTTTCCGACCAGCGTTCCACACAATCTAAGTAGCCATGGCAAATCATCTCGATCTTGAAGAACAAGAGCAAATTGAGCAGCTCAAGCATTTCTGGAATTCCTGGGGAACTCTGATCACCAGCGTGCTGGTCGTGGTCTTTCTCGGATTGGCCGGCTGGAATGGCTGGCAATACTGGCAAAAGCGTCAGGCGACCCAGGCTTCGGCGCTGGAGTTCGCGGTGGACCAGGCACTCACGGCCAAGGATGCAGCTCGTGCCGATCTGGCTCTCAGCGAACTCAAGGACAAGTACTCGGGTACAGCGCAGGCTGCCCAGACGGCGTTGCTGGCGGCCAAGGCTTCGGTGGATGCCGGCAAGCTCGATGACGCCAAGGCTCAGCTGAGCTGGGTGGCAGACAAGGGCGACGAAAGCTTCAAGGCCCTCGCTCGCATTCGTCTGTCTTCCGTGCTGGAGCAGCAAAAAAGCTATGACGAAGGCCTGAAGGTGCTTGAGGCGGCCATGCCCGAGTCCTATGCCGGTCTGCAGGCTGATCGCCGTGGCGATCTGTATGTCGCGCAGGGCAAGCAGGCTGAGGCGGTTGCCCAGTACCAGGCTGCCTACAAGGCACTGGACAAGGATCTGGACTACCGCCATCTGGTGGAATTCAAGCTGAATGCGCTGGGCGTGGCTCCTGAAGCCGCGACCCTGGTCAAGACAACGCCGTCGGAGAAATAATCTTGAAGACTTTTGCCCATCAAGTGAAGTCCGCTGCCCCTGCAGCGCAATCCGCAGCCCGTGTGCTGGTGCTGACTGCTGTGGCCGCGTCGCTGGCTGCCTGCTCCATGTTCGGCAGCAAGGACAAGCCCAAGCCTCTGGACCTGGGGCCCAATCCCGGCAAGATTGCGGTGCATCAGGCTTGGTCTGCCAAGCTCGGCAGCGAAGTGCCTCTGGCCATGCCTGCTCTGGTGCAGGGCAATACTGTCACCGTGGTCACCAAGGATGGCAGCGTCACGACGCTTGATGGCAATACCGGCAGCCAGCTGGGCAAGTTCAGTGCGGGCGAGCCGCTGACCACCGGCGTGGGCAGCGACGGACAGCGCACAGCGGTGGTTACACGCAGCAACCAGCTCATGGTGTTTGCCGAAGGCAAGCAGCTGTGGAAGAACAATCTGACTGCAGCAGTCTATACGCCGCCCCTGGTGGCAGGCGGGCGCGTGTTCGTGATGGCGGCTGACCGTTCTCTGGCAGCCTTCGATGCCAACACGGGTCGCGAGCTGTGGTCGGTTGAAGGCCCCAGCAATGAGCCGCTTATTTTGCGACAGCCAGGCGTTTTGCAGGCCGTTGGTAATAATCTGGTGGTAGGCGTGTCCGGACGTCTGGCCGGTGTCGATCCCGACAATGGCTCGGTGCGCTGGATGGCGCCTCTGGCCGCACCGCGCGGCACCAACGATGTGGAGCGACTGGTGGATCTGGTCGGACCCGTCAGCCGTGTGGGCAGCAGCGTCTGCGCACGCGCCTTCCAGGCCTCGGTGGGGTGCGTGGACGTGAGCGCGGCCAATGTGCGCTGGACGCAGACCTCCAAGGGCAGCGACGGCGTGGCCGGTGACGAGCAGGCTGTGTTCGGTGCCGAAAGCAATGGCACGGTACAGGCATGGAATCGCGCAGACGGTCAGCGTCTGTGGTCCATCGACAAGCTGCAGTACCGCAAGCTGGCGGCGCCTCTGGTGCTGGGCCGCTCCGTGGTGCTGGCCGATGATTTGGGGACAGTGCATATGCTCTCGCGTGAGGACGGCTCTGCACTGGCCCGTTTGGAAACTGACAAGGCAGGAGTTGCCACTTCCCCGGTTGTTGCCGCCAATACTCTGGTGGTCGTTAGCCGAAGCGGAACTGTGTATGGCTTCAAGCCGGATTGATAGGTTGTTTTTGGAATGAAGCCAGTTATTGCCCTGGTAGGGCGCCCCAATGTGGGCAAGTCGACGCTGTTCAATCGACTCACCAAGTCGAGGGATGCCATCGTCGCCGACTTTGCAGGGCTGACGCGTGACCGCCATTACGGCCAGGGCCGTCAGGGCAAGCATGAGTACATCGTCATCGATACGGGCGGTTTCGAGCCGGATGCATCGCGCGGCATCTTCAAGGAGATGGCCAAGCAGACGCAGCAAGCCGTGGCGGAAGCCGATGTCGTGATCTTCGTGCTGGATGCGCGCGCCGGTCTGTCCGGTCAGGATCACGAAATCGGCAACTACCTGCGCCGCCTGGGCAAGCCCACGTTGCTGGTGGCCAACAAGGCCGAAGGCATGAAGGACGGCGTGCACCTGTCCGAGTTCTATGAGCTGGGCCTCGGCGAGGTCATGCCTGTGTCCGCAGCCCATGGTCAGGGTGTGCGCAGCCTGGTGGATGCGGCTCTGGGTCTGCTGAATCTGCCCGAGCCTGAAGAAGAGGTCTTTGGCGAGGAAGACCAGAAGCCCGTGCGTCTGGCAGTGGCAGGTCGTCCCAACGCCGGCAAGTCCACGCTGATCAATACCTGGCTGGGTGAAGAGCGCCTGGTGGCTTTTGACATGCCCGGCACCACGCGCGATGCGATCACCGTGCCTTTCGAGCGCAATGGCCAGAAGTTCGAGCTGATCGATACAGCCGGTCTGCGCCGCAAGGGCAAGGTATTTGAAGCCATCGAGAAATTCTCGGTGGTCAAGACGCTGCAGGCCATCGAAGGTGCCAACGTCGTGCTGCTGCTGATCGATGCCACGCAAGGCGTGACCGACCAGGACGCCCATATTGCGGGCTATATCCTGGAAAGCGGCCGCTCGGTCGTGCTGGGCATCAACAAATGGGATGCCGTGGATGACTACCAGCGTCAGATGCTGGAGCGCTCCATCGAGACGCGCCTGTCCTTCCTGAAGTTTGCGCCGCTGCACTTCATCTCGGCGCAAAAGCGCCAGGGTCTCGAGCCGCTGTGGAAATCCATCATCCAGGCCCATCGTGCAGCCACCTGCAAGATGCCTACTCCTGTGCTGACCCGCATTCTGATGGAGTCGATCCAGTTCCAGACGCCCAAGAAGGTGGGAGCCTATCGTCCCAAGATGCGCTATGCCCACCAGGGAGGCATGAACCCGCCCATCATCGTGATCCATGGCAACTCGCTGGAACTGGTCACCGATGCGTACAAGCGCTTTCTGGAAGGTCGTTTCCGCAAGGAGTTCAATCTTGTCGGCACCCCGTTGCGTATCGACTTGAAAACCTCCCATAATCCTTACGCCGACAAGGATTAATAGCTGTCTGCTGGTGCCTGCGGGAAAACCCTTTTCGCTGTTTTTCCCGGGCCCTGTGGTAATGTGTCGGTTTACAACAACACTCTTCGAACACGGAGAATATCGTGAGCAATAAAGGTCAACTCCTCCAAGATCCGTTCCTGAACGCACTGCGTCGTGAACATGTGCCGGTCTCCATCTATCTGGTCAACGGCATCAAGCTGCAGGGCCAAATCGAGTCGTTCGACCAATATGTGGTGCTTCTGCGCAACACTGTGACCCAGATGGTATACAAGCACGCCATCTCCACCATCGTTCCCGGTCGTGCCGTGAACTTCTCGGCCGCTACTCCGGCTGACAACGACGCCGCTGCTGCCTAAGCTTTCTTGCGTCAACGCCCGCCGGCTAGTCCGGCGCGGCTCTTACCCTACGGGACAGGTATTTGAGTTCTGAATCCTTTGAACGTTCCGCGTCTGCGCCAGTGCTGCTGGTGGGCGTGGATTTTGGTGTTCCCCATTTCGATGACGAGCTGGAAGAGCTGGGCCTGCTGGCACAGACCGCTGGCTTGCAACCCGTGGCGCGCTTGACCTGCAAGCGCAAAGCTCCCGATCCTGCGTTGTTCGTGGGCAGTGGCAAGGCGGATGAGATCCGCATGCTGGCCCAGATGCACGGCGCCAAGGAAGTCTGGTTCGACCAGGCTCTGAGCCCGGCGCAGCAGCGCAATCTGGAGCGCCATATCCAGATGCCGGTCAACGACCGGACCATGCTGATTCTGGAAATCTTCGCCCAGCGTGCACGCAGTCATGAAGGCAAGCTGCAGGTGGAGCTGGCTCGCCTGCAATACATCAGCACGCGCCTGGTGCGCCGCTGGAGTCACCTGGAGCGTCAGGCTGGCGGTATCGGTGGCCGTGGCGGCCCCGGTGAAAAGCAGATCGAGCTTGACCGCCGCATGATTGACGATGCCATCAAGCGCACCAAGGAGCGCCTGAAAAAGGTCAAAAAGCAGCGCTCTACGCAGAGGCGCCAGCGCTCGCGTCGCGAAGTTTTCAACATTTCCCTGGTTGGCTATACCAATGCTGGCAAATCCACGCTGTTCAATGCCATGGTGAAGGCTCGCGCCTATGCCGCAGATCAGCTGTTTGCCACGCTGGATACCACCACCCGGCAGATGTATCTGGCGGAGGCCGAGGAGTCGGTTTCCCTGTCGGATACCGTCGGTTTTATTCGTGACTTGCCGCACGGTCTGGTGGATGCTTTCCAGGCCACCTTGCAGGAGGCGATTGACGCCGATCTGCTGCTGCATGTCGTGGATGCATCGAACCCCGGATTCCCCGAACAAATACAACAAGTCCAAAAAGTTCTGGGTGAAATCGGGGCCGATGATGTGCCCCAGATTCTGGTTTTCAACAAGCTGGATGCCATTGAGCCCGAGCGTCAGCCTGCCATGCTGCAGGATATGTATGAGCTCGATGGCACGCCGGTGCCGCGTGTGTTTGTCAGTGCTCGCTCGGGGCAGGGGCTGGCGCAGCTGCGGCAGATGTTGGCTGACCGGGTTTTGCAGGTACGTGAAGAGGCGGCACGCGAAGAAGTCGAGGGGCAGGACGATACGTACTGGATGTCCCCTGATGACGACGCGCAATACTAGGGGCTTGCGTTCCTATTGGGCACAATGCTTGCCATGGTCCATGTCTTTTTGAAAACACAGAGACGTCTCGCATGAATTTTTCACAACGCGTCCATCGCCTGGCGGTGCTGCCGCAACGCATTCGCGGGATGTTCAATTTGAACGATCCGCGCTGGGGTCGTGGCGATAACAACAACGAAGATGGTTCCAAGCCGGACAGCTCGGCACCCGAAGGGGAGCGTCCTCCGATGCCGCCCGCACCCGAGCAGCGACCCCGTCCTTCCTCTCCTCAGCAAGGCCAGCCGCCTGATCTGGAAGAGGTGTGGCGTGATCTCAATCGCAAGCTTTCCGGCCTGTTCGGTGGTGGCTCCGGCAACGGCCGTGGTGTGCCCCCCAGCCGCAGCGGCGGTCAGCCTGGCGAGCCTTTCAACCCTGGCAAAGGAATTTTCCTGATTGCCGGCGTGGCCGTGCTGATCTGGCTGGGTACGGGCTTTTTCATCGTGCAGGAAGGCCAGCAGGCCGTCATCACGCAGTTCGGCAAGTACAAGAGCACCGTGGGAGCGGGCTTCAACTGGCGCCTGCCTTATCCTGTTCAAAAGCATGAGCTGGTCTATGTTTCGCAGATTCGCTCTGCGGAGGTGGGGAGCGACAACATCGTGCGCAGCACGGGGCTGCGTGAATCGGCAATGCTGACCGAGGACGAGAACATCGTCGAGATCAAGTTTGCCGTGCAGTACCGCCTGAGCGATGCGCGAGCATGGCTGTTCGAGAGCCGCAGTCCTTCCGAGGCCGTGATCCAGGTGGCAGAGTCCGCTGTGCGTGAAGTCGTCGGCAAGATGAAGATGGACGCGGCTTTGGCTGAGGAGCGTGACCAGATCGCGCCGCGAGTACGCGATCTGATGCAGTCCATTCTGGATCGCTACAAGGTGGGCGTTGAGGTGGTGGGCATCAATATGCAGCAAGGCGGCGTGCGGCCGCCCGAGCAGGTGCAGGCCTCGTTTGACGATGTGCTCAAGGCTGGTCAGGAGCGTGAGCGCGCCAAGAATGAGGCCCAGGCTTATGCCAACGATGTGGTGCCTCGTGCTGCGGGTGCCGCGGCGCGTCTGGGTGAGGAGGCAGCAGCCTACAAGTCCAAGATCGTGGCCCAGGCTCAGGGTGATGCCGGACGCTTCAGTTCGCTGTATTCCGAGTACCAGAAGGCTCCTCAGGTCACACGCGACCGTCTCTACATCGATGCGATGCAGCAGGTCTACACCAGCGTGACCAAGGTTCTGGTGGAGTCGCGCCAGGGCTCCAATCTGCTGTACCTGCCTCTGGACAAGATCATGCAGAACGTGGGTGGCAGCGCCGCTGCTCCCGCTGCGTCGGGTGATGCAGCTGCAGGCGGCGCAGCTTCGGCTCCTGCCAATGTACGTGTAGTACCCAATCCCGCCGGTGACGCTCGCAGCCGCGATGCGCGCAGCCGTGACCGTGACGCACGCTAGGAGAGAATGCAGTGAATCGAATCGGATTTTTTGTCACCAGCATTCTCGTGGTGCTGGCCTTGCTGAGCTCGACCCTGTTTGTCGTGGATCAGCGTCAGTTCGGTGTGGTCTATGCGCTGGGTCAGATCAAGGAAGTGATCACCGAGCCCGGGCTTAACTTCAAGCTGCCGCCACCGCTGCAGAATGTGCGCTACATCGACAAGCGTCTGCTGACGCTCGACAGCACCGATACCGAGCCCATGCTCACGGCTGAAAAGCAGCGCGTGGTCATCGACTGGTATGTGCGCTGGCGCATCTCCGAGCCTTCGGAATACATCCGTAACGTGGGTCTGGATGAATCTGCCGGTGCCATGCAGCTCAACCGTGTGGTGCGCAATGCCTTTCAGGAAGAGATCAACCGCCGCACCGTGCGTGAGCTGCTGTCTTCCAAGCGTGAAACGCTGATGGCCGACGTCAAGCGTGAAGTGCTGGAAACCGTGCGCGGCTCCAAGCCCTGGGGTGTCGACATCGTCGATGTGCGCATCACTCGCGTGGACTATGCCGAGACCATCACCGAGTCCGTCTATCGCCGTATGGAGGCCGAACGCAAGCGCGTGGCTAACGAGTTGCGCTCCACAGGCGCGGCTGAGGGTGAAAAGATTCGCGCCGAGGCCGACCGTCAACGTGACATCACCATTGCCAATGCCTACCGCGATGCACAGAAGATCAAGGGTGAGGGCGATGCTGAAGCGGCACGGGTCTACGCAGAAGCCTTTGGCAAGGATCCGCAGTTTGCGCAGTTCTATCGCAGTCTGGATGCTTACAAGGAGAGCTTCTCCAAGAAGAGCGATGTGCTGGTGCTAGATCCTTCGCAAAGCGACTTCTTCAAGGCATATCGCAGTGGCGGCTCCGCTGGCAAATAGGCCTTGGCTTGCGCAAATTCGGATCAGGCATGGTGTTTTGCCGATAGAAATGCCTGTTGTGCATCCTTGTTTGCGCAAGTTCGGAAAGCTTTGACAACGATACAAACAATGGCCCCTTGAGGGCCATTGCCTATTGGGGGGGCAATGGACTGGTGGGAGATCCTGGGACTGGCGATCGCCATGCTGCTGGTGCTGGAGGGGCTGCTACCCCTGTTCGCGCCCGGGCTGTGGCGCCAGCTGTTTTCCCAGTTGTTGCAACTCAGGGATGGGCAGCTGCGCTTTTGCGGATTGCTCTGTATCGCAGCAGGCGCCATCATGCTGGTGCTGCTTTAAATACTGCCGATACTGGCTAGGCCTTAGCGGTCAAATTGGGCAGGGCTGGCAAAGCCGGTAGAATCGCATTTTTAACAGCCTCCCCATTTCTCCATGTCTGCTTGGGTCCTGCCGGATCACATTGCCGATGTTTTGCCCTCCGAGGCACGGCACATCGAAGAATTGCGTCGAGGATTGCTCGATACTGCGCGCAGCTATGGCTATGAGCTTGTCATGCCACCCATGCTGGAGTATCTGGAGTCCTTGCTGACGGGTACAGGCGAAGCTCTTGCCCTTCAAACCTCCAAACTGATTGACCAGCTCTCCGGTCGCACCATGGGCCTGCGTGCAGACATGACGCAGCAGGTGGCACGCATTGATGCACATTTGCTCAATCGCAAGGGCATAACCCGTCTGTGCTACTGCGGTCCTGTCGTTCATGCGCGCCCCGAGCGTCCGCGTGCCACGCGTGAGCCGCTCCAGTTCGGTGCAGAAATCTACGGCCATGAAGGCCTGGAAGCCGATCTCGAAGCCCTGCATCTGGCTCTCGACTGCCTCAAGGGAGCGGGCGTCAAGGACGTCATCGTGGATCTGGCCGATGTACGCATCGTGCGCAGCCTGCTGGCCGGCGTGATGGTGGACGTGCAGGTGCTGCGCGGCGTGCATGCGGCCCTGGCCTCCAAGGATGCAACCGAGCTGGCTCAGCTGACCCGCGATTTCCCCGAAGCCTCGCGTGAGGGCCTGATGGCGCTGCTGCAGTTGTACGGCGGGATGGAAGTGCTCGACCAGGCTGAAAAGCGGCTGGAGCGCACTGCAGGCGTGCGCAATGTGCTGTCACATTTGCGCTGGCTGGTGCAGCATCTGGATGGCGTCAAGGTCAGCTTCGACCTGGCCGATCTGCGTGGCTACTCCTACTACAGCGGCACGCGCTTTGCGATCTATGTGCCTGGCGGCAGCGATGCCCTGGTGCGCGGTGGCCGTTACGACGAAGTCGGTGCAGTGTTCGGGCGCAATCGTCCAGCTGCCGGCTTCAGTCTCGATATCAAACAACTGGTGGCTGTCGTGCCCGAGCGTCCGCTCAAGGCTGCCATTCGCGCCCCCTGGGGTGATGACGCGCAAGTGGCTGCCGCCATTGCCGCATTGCGCCAGCAGGGCGAGACGGTGGTCTGCGTGCTGCCAGGGCATGAAAGCGAAGTGGATGAGTTCCACTGCGACCGTGAGCTTGCCAATGTCGGCGGGCAATGGGTCGTGCAAGCCATTCAAGGCATTTGACTAATTCTTCGATTTATCGGATTGGAATATGAATACATCCAAAGGTCGCAATGTGGTCGTCGTCGGCACCCAGTGGGGTGATGAGGGCAAGGGCAAGCTGGTCGACTGGCTGACCGAGAGCGCCAACGGCGTCGTGCGTTTCCAGGGCGGTCACAACGCCGGTCACACACTGGTCATCAACGGCGTGAAGACGGCTCTGCACCTGATTCCCAGCGGCATCATGCGTCCCGGCGTGAAGTGCTACATCGGCAACGGTGTGGTGCTCTCCGTGGGCAAGCTGTTTGAAGAAATCGAAGGTCTGGAAAAGGCCGGCGTGCAAGTGCGTGAGCGCCTGCGCGTGTCCGAAGCCTGCCCGCTGATCCTGCCTTTCCACCAGGCTCTGGACGTGGCCCGTGAAGCGGCCCGTGAAAAGGGTGGCGTGCAGAAGATCGGTACCACCGGCAAGGGCATCGGCCCCTCCTACGAAGACAAGATCGCCCGCCGCGCGCTGCGCGTGCAGGACCTGAAGCACCCCGAGCGCTTCGCCGCCAAGCTGCGCGAGCTGCTGAGCCTGCACAACCACATTCTGGTGAATGTGCTGGGTTCCAAGAACTTCGACTTCGGTGCCGGCCTGGCTCCCTATATGAAGGAAGGCGAAGTTCAGTTCGACGCCGTGTACGAAGAAGCCATGCGTCATGCCGAGCTGCTCAAGCCCATGATTGCCGACGTGTCGCGCGAGCTCAATGCTGTGCACGCCGAAGGCGGCAACCTGCTGTTCGAAGGCGCGCAAGGCACGCTGCTGGACGTGGATCACGGCACCTATCCCTATGTCACATCGTCCAACTGCGTGGCTGGCAATGCCGCCGCAGGCGCTGGCGTGGGCCCGGGTCTGCTGCACTACATCCTGGGCATCACCAAGGCTTACTGCACCCGTGTGGGCGGTGGTCCCTTCCCTACCGAGCTGGAATGGGAAAAGGAAGGCACTCCCGGCTGGGTCATGTCCACCGTGGGCGCTGAGAAGGGCGTGACCACCGGCCGCTCGCGCCGCTGCGGCTGGTTCGATGCTGCGCTGCTCAAGCGTTCGGCCCAGATCAACGGTCTGTCCGGTCTGTGCATCACCAAGCTGGACGTGCTGGACGGCATCGAAGAACTGCAACTGTGCGTGGGCTACGAGCTGGACGGCGAGAAGATCGACCTGCTGCCTCTGGGTGCGGACGATATCGAGCGCTGCAAGCCCATCTACGAATCCATCCCCGGCTGGACAGACTCCACCGTGGGTGTGACCGAGTACGACAAGCTGCCCGTGAATGCTCGCCGTTATCTGGACCGTATCGCCGAAGTGACCGGTGTGCCCATTGCGATGGTATCCACCAGCCCCGACCGCGACCACACCATCCTGATGCACAACCCGTACAGCGCCGCCTGATCGGGCCGGGTTTTACTGAACTTTCAAAGGAACTGTGCCCATGCTGACAGAAGACGGTAAGCACCTGTATGTGAGCTACGACGAGTACCACGGTCTCATCGAAAAGCTCGCCATCAAGATCCACCAGTCCGGCTGGGAATTCGACACCATCCTGTGCCTGGCACGCGGTGGTCTGCGTCCCGGCGACATCCTGAGCCGCATTTTCGACAAGCCTCTGGCCATCATGTCCACCAGCTCCTACCGCGCCGAAGCCGGCACGGTGCAGGGCCATCTGGACATCGGCCGCTTCATCGCCACGCCCAAGGGCGATATTTCCGGCCGCGTGCTGCTGGTGGACGATCTGGCTGATTCGGGCGCCACGCTCAAGGCCGTGATCGCCATGCTCAAGACCAACTACGCACCGATCACCGAGCTGCGCAGTGCCGTGATCTGGACCAAGGGCGTGTCGACCTTCGAGCCTGACTATTCGGTGGACTTCCTGGCCACCAACCCCTGGATTCACCAGCCTTTCGAAGGCTATGACACGCTGAATCCTGAAAAGCTTGCGGAGAAGTGGAAGGTCTGAGGACCCGTCACCGACGTTGGCAAAGGAGCCCTTTTGGGGCTCCTTTTTTTATAGAGCAATGATGTTCATCAATAAATGAGCGCCATGTGCCTTTATTCCAACGGTTTCAAGCTTTTTTAAAGCTGTACTGTAATAAAAGCAGGCGCTAGCTGCTCCTGTTTTTGAATTGTTGTCATGATGCGGCCTGTGCCGATCAGGCAAGGTTGCGCGGCATTTCAACAAGCTTTGTAAACCAGAAGGCTTGTGTTGGCAGTGGCTGCATTGACGCAGCTACACTGCATGGATTCTGAGAAGGTGGTGGTTGTGGGACGTCTTTCTATTGGGCGCACTGGCGCTGCTGTGGCATTGGTCGTGGGCGTGGGCGCTGCGGCATGGTTGGGGGCTTCGGCCTTGCCAGGTTTCAAGTCTGCGAAGGCAGCCGCACCAGCGGTCGCGGCAGTGCCTGCAGTCACGCCCGCTGCTGCTGTACCGGCCGCTGGTGCAGCGCCTCAGCCCCCAGCCGCTGTCAAGCCCGCGCAGGCTGCGCGTGCCGTGCAAGGCCCTACGCCCATCTTTGTGCTCAACTCCCTGGATGCATCCATCAGCGTGATCGATCCGCAGACCTGGAAGGAGCAGTCGCGCATTCCCACGGGCAAGGAGCCTCATCACCTGTATCTGACGCCAGATGAGAAGTCGCTGGTGGTGGCCAATGCACTGGGCGATTCGCTGACTCTGGTGGATCCGCGCACGGGAGCTGTGCAGCGTGTGATCCGCGATATCGTGGACCCATACCACCTGCGCTTTTCACCGGATATGAAGTGGTTTGTCACGGCTGCCAACCGCCTCAATCACATCGATTTTTACCGCTGGGATGCGGCCACGCAGACGCCGACGCTGGTCAAGCGCGTCTCCACCGGCAAGACGCCCAGCCATTTGTTCATCGACGCGCAGAGCAAGACTTTGTACTCCACCATGCAGGACAGCGACGCCTTGGTGGCCATCGATATCGCCACCCAGACCATCAAGGCTCGTGTGCCCACCGGCCCCATGCCTGCGGACGTCTATGGCAGCCCTGACGGCAAGAAGCTGTTTGTCGGCCTGACGGGCGGCGATGGTGTCGAAGTGTTCGACATCACCGGCCCCGAGCCACGCAGCCTGGGTCAGATCAAGACGGCAGCCGGCGCCCATGCCTTTCGCGCCGCCGGTGATGAACGCCATCTTTACGTGAGCAATCGCGTGGCCAATACCATCAGCAAGATCGATATGGTCAGCAGCCAGGTCGTTGCCAATTACCCGGCGCCTGGTGGCCCCGACTGCATGGATGTCTCGGCCGACGGCCGCTACATCTTCGTGGCCTCGCGCTGGGCACGCAAGCTGTCGGTGATCGACACGGTGGAGAAGAAGGTGGTCAATCAGGTCAATGTGGGCAAGTCGCCTCACGGTGTCTGGACGCTGTCCCACGCTGCGCGCTAAGGTGCTTGTCCCTGCTGCATCGAAACGGCAGGGATGGCTTGGTCTCCGTGTTGACCACCTCAAGGAGGGTGGATGCAAAGACGTTGTTTCATGCTCGGATCGCTGGTTGGCGGCCTGTCTGCCGTTCCAGCCTTTGCTGCCGAAGCTGCAAAGAATATGGCTTCAGGCGCTTGCTCCAAGGCGCTCTACCTGACCTTCGACACCGGGCATATGGGCATAGCCCAGTTGATCGCCCAGGTTCTGCAAAAGTACAAGGTACCCGTCACATTCTTTGCGGCCAATGAGGCCACGAAGGAGGGGGGCAGCAGTCTGGGTGATTTCTGGGCTCCCTGGTGGAAGGCGCGTGCCGACGAAGGTCACCAGCTCGCATCCCATACCTTCGACCATATGTACTGGCTGGCCGATATTCGCGACAAGACCACGGGCCAGGTCACACATTTCAAGGTCAAGCCCTCGGCCGGGCCCAGAGCCGGTCAGAGCTATGTGGTATCTGCCGATGAATACCGCCAGGAGATTGCCCGTTCCGCCCAGCGGCTGACCCAGATCACGGGCCGCAAGACCTTGCCGCTGTATCGTGCGCCCGGCGGCAAGACATCGCCCGCGCTGATTGCTGCAGCGCAGCAGGGCGGCTTTCAGCATGTGGGCTGGGCGCCGGCAGGCTTTCTGGGCGATGAGCTGCCCAGCGACAAATATCCGAATGAACGCTTGCTGGCCCAGGCACTCAAAAATATAGGCAGCGGCGATATCTTGCTGGCCCACCTCGGCATCTGGTCACGCCAGGACCCCTGGGCTCCGGCGGTGCTGGAGCCACTGATCGTCGGTCTGCTGGATAAGGGCTTTTGCTTTCGTACGCTGGCCGAGCATCCGGCGTATCAGGGCTGGATTGCGCAGCACCGCTGAGTGCTGCAAGAGGAGTGAGTTGTGGATTGGTTGGTTCAGATGTTTGGAGAGGCGCAGCAACGCTTGTTTGAAGGCGTGGTTCAGCCGTTTCTGTTCCATTTCGGCATGGCGAACCTGCTTGAAGATGGCTACACGGCCACAGGCTGGCTGCTGGTGGGCTTGCTGCAGATAGCGGTCATGGTCGCGGTGATTGTGCCGCTGCAGCGCTGGAGGCCGGTCGAGCCCGTGGTGGACCGCCAGGCGATTCGCGTGGACATCCTCTACACGCTGATTCACCGGCTGGGATTTTTCCGGCTGGCATTGTTCTTCACGATCGATCCCTTGTGGGATGCCCTCATGGGCAGGCTTCATGTCTTGGGCATGCCTGGCTTTCATCTGGACGATATCTGGCCGGGCGTGACGGACAATGCCTGGGTCAGCCTGTTGATGTATCTGGTTGTCTTCGATCTGGTCGAGTACTGGATTCATCGAGGTCAGCACGGCCTTGCCTGGTGGTGGAAGCTGCATGCCGTGCACCACTCGCAGCGTCAGATGACGGTGTGGAGCGACAACCGCAATCACCTGCTCGACGACGTGATCCATGACGCCATCATCGTGCTGGTGGCACAGCTGATTGGCGTGGCTCCGGGGCAGTTCGTGGCCATCGTGGCCCTGACCCAGCTCAGCGAGAGCTTTCAGCATGCCAATGTGCGTATCTGGTTTGGCCAGCTGGGCGAACGCCTGTGGATCAGTCCGCGCTTTCACCGCCGCCACCACGCCATCGGTATTGGCCACGAACCCATGGCGCCCGTACGCAACAAGAAGGTGCATGGCAACAACTTCGGCGTATTGCTGCCCTGGTGGGACATATTGTTTGGCACGGCCAACTTTGATCTGCGCTATGACCCCACTGGCATTCGCGACCAGGTGCAAGCGAATGCAAAAGGACAGTTGCGCGACTATGGCCGCGGCTTCTGGGCGCAGCAGTGGCTGGCTGTCCTGCGATTGATGGGTCGCGCATAAGTCAATCCTTGAGTATGCTTGCCAGCATGAGCTTGCTACTCGACTCTTTTTGGCGTGCCCTGGCGTATTGCCTGCATAAGCGGGTCATTGTCTGGTCACTCTTGCCGCTGCTGGCCATGGCCTTGATGGCCTGGCTTTTGGGTTACTTCTTCTGGGCCGATGCGGTCCTCAAGGTGCAAAGTCTGCTGGACGGGGTGGGATGGCTGCATTCCCTGTGGCTATGGCTGCAGGGGCAGGGCCTTGGTTATGCCTCGGAGGTGGTGGCTTCCATTTTTGTCGTGTTGGGAGCAATGCCGGTACTCGTGGTGCTGGTTTTGTTGCTGGTGGGTCTGTTCATGGCGCCTGTGCTGACGCAGCTGGTGGCCGAGAAACGCTTTGCCGGGCTGGAGAAAAAACATGGCGGCTCTACCGTCGCCAGCCTGATCTGGTCGGGTGGCTCCACGCTGATTGCGCTGCTGGCCTTGTTTGTCACTCTGCCGCTCTGGGTGTTCCCGCCGCTGATGCTGGTGGTGGCACCTTTGATCTGGGGGTGGCTCACTTACCGGGTGATGGCATTTGACGCCTTGTCCGAGCATGCCAGCAAGAACGAGCGCCGGGCCCTTTTTGCCCGTCACCGCATGTCGCTCATCCTGATGGGGGTGATCTGCGGCTATCTGGGCGCAGCACCCGGTGTGGTCTGGATTTCCGGGCTGCTGTTCCTGGCCGCTTTCTGGATTCTGGTTCCGATTGCGATCTGGATTTATGCGCTGGTGTTTGCCTTCTCTGCACTGTGGTTTGCTCACTTCTGCCTGGCTGCGCTGGAGCAGATGAGGGCGCAGACCATGCCGAATGCTGCGGACCCGCAGGTCCCGTTTGCACCTGGTGCAGATGATTCGGATGCTGCAGCTTCGGTGGCTCGCTGAGCAGCATCTGCTGCAGGTTGAATCAGGTGTCATGCACCAAAAACAATCTTATTTCAGAAATGCACCATCTTGGTGCAAATATGTTCACCAAGTTGGTGCAGCTGTGAGACGTGCTCTGGCAGTGAGACAATGCGCGTCTGTTTGGTGCAGTTTGCAGATACAGCTCTGTTAAGTGCTTATGTCTTGTGCCGAATATCTTTACACCAAGGCTCGGTTTCGGTGCGCAGATGTTGTTGTGAGGCACTGAGGTCGAGTTGGCACGCAAACTGCTAGATACTATTCATTCTTTATTTGATCAGCCAAAGTTGGCAGGAGAGATCTAATGGCGAAGACCGTTGCAGACGTGATGCAGATGGTGCAGGATAACGAGGTCAAGTTCGTGGACCTGCGCTTTACCGATACCCGCGGCAAGGAACAGCATGTGACCGTGCCCGTGTCGCACTTCGACGAGGACAAGTTCACCTCGGGCCATGCTTTCGACGGTTCTTCCGTTGCCGGCTGGAAAGGTATCGAAGCCTCGGACATGCAGCTGGTTCCCGATCCCAACACTGCCAATATCGATCCCTTCTTCGAAGAAACCACACTGATTCTGCAGTGCGATGTGATCGAACCCGGTGACGGCAAGGCCTACGACCGCGATCCCCGCTCCATCGCCAAGCGTGCCGAAGCCTACCTGAAGGCTTCCGGCCTGGGCGATACAGCTTACTTCGGTCCCGAACCCGAATTCTTCATCTTCGACGGCGTGCGCTGGGGCACCGAGCCTCACAACCCCTTCTTCGAAATCGAAGAATACGAGGCTCCCTGGAACACCGGCACCAAGTTCGAAACCGGTAACCGTGGTCACCGTCCTCGCGTCAAGGGTGGCTACTTCCCCGTTCCTCCAGTCGACAGCACCCAGGACATGCGTGCAGAGATGTCGCTGCTGCTGGAAGCGGTCGGCATTCCTGTCGAAGTGTTCCACCACGAAGTGGCTGGCGCCGGTCAGAACGAAATCGGCACACGCTTTTCGACTCTGGTCGAGCGTGCCGACTGGACGCAGCTGCAGAAGTACATCATCTGGAACGTGGCCAACACCTACGGCAAGACGGCAACCTTCATGCCCAAGCCCTACGCTGGCGATAACGGCTCCGGCATGCACGTGCACCAGTCCGTGTGGAAGGATGGCAAGAACCTGTTCGCCGGCGACGGCTATGCCGGTCTGTCCGACTTCGCCCTGTACTACATCGGCGGCATCATCAAGCACGCTCGTGCGCTGAACGCCATCACCAACCCCGGCACCAACAGCTACAAGCGTCTGGTTCCCGGCTTCGAAGCGCCCGTGAAGCTGGCTTACTCGGCCAAGAACCGCTCGGCCTCCATCCGTATTCCTTACGTCAGCAACCCCAAGGCACGTCGCGTGGAAGCTCGCTTCCCCGATCCTCTGATGAACCCCTACCTGGGTTTCGCAGCTCTGCTGATGGCCGGCCTGGACGGCGTGGAAAACAAGATCCATCCCGGCGAAGCCGCGACCAAGGATCTCTACCACCTGCCTCCCGAGGAAGACAAGCTGGTGCCTACCGTCTGCCACAGCCTGGATCAGGCTCTGGAAGCCCTGGACGCCGACCGTGCGTTCCTGACCAAGGGTGGCGTGTTCTCCGACAGCATGCTGGACGCCTACATCGAACTGAAGATGGGCGAAGTGACTCGCTATCGCCAGTCGGTGCACCCTGTCGAATACGATATGTACTTCTCGCTGTAAAGCAGAGGTCAAAAAAGGCGGCGCAAGCCGCCTTTTTTATTGCACACCCGCTGCTGCGGGGGCAGCAGCAAAGGAACCAAACGGGTTGGTGGCGGTCAAGTAGTCAATAAAAGCCGCAGGCTTGGAGCGATACTCAGGGTGTTGCGGACTTGCGGCCGCAGTCTGCCTGAGAGGACCGAATGAAGAAGTTTTATGTGTTGTCGCTGCTGTGTCTTGCATCCGGGCTGGTTTCTGCCCAGGATGTGATCTACCGCTGCGGCAATGAGTACACCAACAATGTTTCGCAGGCCAAGGCCAAGGGATGCAAGCCTGTCGATGGCAGTGGCGTGACGGTGATTCACGGCACCAGGCCCTCGGGTGGCAACGCCGCTGCGGCTGCGGCCAAGCCCAAGCCGGCAAGTAGCGCTGCATCGAGCGCGCCGGCGCCGGCCCGCAGCGACAGTGCCGCGCAGAAAGCGCGTGACTCCGATGCACGAGCCATCCTGCAAGGCGAGCTGAACAAGGCCCAGGCCAGACTGGCCGAGTTGAAGGCCGAGTACAACGATGGCAACCCCGTGCGTACGGCGCTGGAGTTGCGCAATCCTCAGGGCTACCCGGAGCGGGTGGCCAAGCTGAAGGCCGATATCACTCGCCAGGAAAGTGATATCGCAGGCATCAGGCGAGAGCTGGACCGGCTGCCTGCGGTCAATTAATCCGGCCCCTGGGGCTGGTCATTTTTGGTCTATCGAATGAGTTCCACTGCAGCCCCGCTCCCCGATATCTCCAGGCCTGATCCAGATCAGGCCAACGGTCACGGCTACCAGTCGCTGGACTGGCTTTGCACCCTGATTGCCGTGCTTGACGAGTACGGCATGGTGCGCTTTGTCAATGCGGCGCTGGAAAACGCCCTGGGCCAGTCGCGCCGCATCATGGTGGGCAGTGATTTCGCCACCTGCTTTGCCGAGCCTGCCTTGCTGGACAAGGCGCTCAGCGGCGCCCGTTCCAACGACTTTGCTGCGCTGCGCTTTGAGGCCAGCCTGCTGCGTCTGGGGCAGGAACCTTTGCCGATTCACGCGGCCGTTTCGCTGGCCGAGAAGGCCGGCCATGTCATGGTGGAGATGTGGCCGCTGGAACAGCAGGCCCGTCAGGATCGCGAGGAGCGCATCCGAGAGCAGGCGCTGGCGAACAAGGAGTTGATTCGCAATCTGGCGCACGAGATCAAGAATCCGCTGGGCGGCATTCGCGGGGCAGCCCAGCTGCTGCAGATGGATCTGGTCACGCCCGAGCTGCTGGAATACACCACGGTCATCATTCACGAGGCCGATCGCCTGCAGGCGCTGGTGGACAGATTGCTGGCCCCGCATCGCCATCCGCATGAGGTGGGCGATGTCAATATTCACGAGGTCTGCGAGCGCGTGCGTTCGCTGGTGCTGGTCGAGCACCCTCAGGGGCTCAAGATCACGCGTGACTATGACATCTCCATTCCCGAGTTCAGAGGTGATAGCGCACAGCTTATACAGGCCCTGCTCAATATCGTTCAGAACGCGGCCCAGGCGCTGGGGCGGCGCATTGCAGAGGGCGATGCCGAGATCATTCTGAGGACGCGTGTGGCCAGACAGGTCACTCTGGGGCGCGAGCGCTACAGATTGGCACTGGAATTGCATGTAATCGACAACGGGTCAGGCGTGCCAGATGCCATCAAGGAAAGGATTTTCTATCCTTTGGTTTCAGGCAGAGACGGCGGATCCGGCCTGGGGCTGACGCTGGCTCAGACCTTTGTGCAGCGTCACCATGGCCTGATCGAATGCGAGAGCCAGCCGGGGAGGACGGATTTCCGAATCCTGATACCGCTGCCATAAAGCCTGACATTATCAATATGCAGAAGAAGGGAAGGATGTTGCACGAATGAAGCCAATCTGGATTGTGGACGACGACCCTTCCATCCGCTTTGTGCTTGAAAAAGCATTGGGGCGTGAAGGCTGGCCCATTCGCAGCTTTACCCAGCCGCGCGATGTGCTCAAGGCCCTGGCTGATGTGGACAACAGCGATCCCGAGCGCCAGGCTCCTCAGGTGCTGGTCAGCGATATACGCATGCCTGGCGGCTCGGGCCTTGAGTTGCTGGAGCAGGTCAGGGCGCAGCAGCCCGGACTGCCCATGATCATCATGACGGCCTATTCCGATCTGGACAGCGCAGTCTCTGCATTCCAGCGCGGGGCCTTCGAGTATCTGCCCAAGCCATTTGATGTACCCAAGGCTGTGGAGCTGATCCGGCGTGCCGTGGAGGAAAGTCAGCGCGAGGAGGTGGCCGATGTGCAGGCTCCGGTGCAGGCGGAAATGTTGGGGCAGGCACCTGCCATGCAGGACGTGTTTCGCGCCATCGGCAGACTGAGTCAGAGTCATGTCACGGTGCTGATAACCGGGGAGTCCGGCGCCGGCAAGGAGCTGGTGGCACGAGCGCTGCACAAGCATTCTCCGGTTGCTGGTGGACCGTTCGTAGCCATCAATACCGCTGCCATTCCGAAAGACCTGCTGGAGTCCGAACTGTTCGGTCACGAGCGCGGTGCTTTTACCGGCGCGCAGACCCAGCGCAGGGGGCGTTTCGAGCAGGCCGAAGGCGGTACGCTGTTTCTCGATGAAATCGGCGACATGCCGTTCGAGCTGCAGACGCGTCTGCTGCGGGTGCTCTCCGACGGTCATTTCTACCGGGTTGGCGGACATCAGGCTGTCAAGGCCCATGTGCGTGTGATCGCGGCGACGCACCAGGATCTGGAGCTGCGCGTCAAGGACGGCGCTTTCCGCGAGGACTTGTTCCACCGTCTGAATGTGATTCGCCTGCGCCTGCCTGCGTTGCGCGAGCGCAAGGAAGACGTCCCCATGCTGACCCAGCATTTCCTGCAGCAAAGCGCGCGTCAGCTGGGGGTGGAGCCCAAACGCATGAGCACGGCCGCCATGAGCCGCCTGCAGGCCTTCAACTTCCCCGGCAATGTGCGCCAGCTGGAAAACATCTGTCACTGGTTGACCGTCATGGCTCCGGCCCAGCAGATTGCACTCAAGGACTTGCCGCCCGAAGTGCTGGGCAGCTCTGCATCCATGAACACGGCAGTCTTTGCCGGTGCATTGAGCAGTGGTGTGGGCCTGGATCACTCCAAGGCAAACCTGCCTGAGGCGGCAGCCATGTCCGTGCCAGGCACTGCGGCAACGCCTTTGAACGAAGCTCCGGCATTGACCGAGGGCTGGCTGGAAGGGTTGGGCAAGCAGGCCGAGGAGCTGCTGTCGCAAGGCCACCACGATGTATGGGATCAGCTGTCCCATCAGTTCGAAGCACAGTTGCTGCGAACAGCTCTGGCCGCCACGCATGGTCGCAGAGTGGAGGCCGCCAGCCGGCTGGGGATTGGCCGCAACACCATCACCCGAAAGCTGCAGGAACTGGGGTTGGAGAACGAGAACTTTGATTGAATCGGTGAAGTGATTACTTGCTCTCTGGGTGAGTTTCATTAGTCCTACATGGTGCAATCACGGTTGACGACATGAGGCAGATGGCGCAGGGATAACAATCAACAGGCCTTTTGTTGATTGGACTGTTTGCGTTGTCTGCCTTGCCTTTATCCATCACTTTCCCGCCTGCACCGGGGTCTTTCCCGCGGGATGCGAACACCTTGTCGCCATTGCTGCAGATGCCGGAGGCCGAGGAGGCCTTCTGGCACGAGCGCTATATGTGCGAGCCTTACTTTGTCCCGGGGCGTAGCTTTGATCAGTATTACCCCGCCTATCTGCTGGGCTGGCAGGCCGGCAGATATCGGGTTCGGCAGACGGCTTCGGGGAGGAGCAGGAGTTTCGAATCCCTGGAGGCCGAACTACGCCAGCATTGGTCGCTGCATTGCGGGGGCAGTCTGCTGGACTGGTCTCAGGTCAGAGCAGCCGTCAAGGCAGCCTGGCGCCGCGCGATTGTTCCACCCGTGTCCAAGCCTTGCGCGGAGGTCGTACTGGGTCAGAGGGCGAAGAACAGTCTTGCTCTGGCGTTACAGGCAGGACTGCGTTTTGCGCAAAGCTCCAGGCTGTTCTTGACGACTGCGGACTCCAGCATGGCTGTCGATGCCCTGCGTCGTTTCTCCCGGGATTCACACAAGCTGGTTTCCGAGCTGGAGGAGCTTCTTGATGGTGTTCCGGTGGCCCCGCTATCCCTGGCCCTGAATGAGGGCGGTCTGCTGGAGCGAGTGCGCAAGACATGGCTTGACTACCTGGGAGAGACGGTGGCCGAAACCTGGATGGATGTGCTGCGGCGCTTGCAGACCTGGCTGGAGCACACGGAGCACGCTGTTCAGCTGGATTTGCCGGTCAAAGTCGCCAAGCTGCTCAAACGCCATGTGATGTTGTTGCGCGGCCAGTTGCAGGCCTTGCAGTGGCTGAGCCATGGCGCCGTCTGATCCGCCGCGCCTCAGTCCAGTGTGACAATCACGGGGGCGTGGTCGCTGGGCTGTTTGTTCTTTCGCGGAATACGATCCACGCTGCAGGCGCTGACCTTGCTCTTGAGAGCCTCGCTGACCAGAATATGGTCGATGCGCAGGCCGCGATTCTTCTGAAAGCCCAGCATGCGGTAATCCCACCAGGAGTAGCTTTTCTCCGGTTGCTCGAACATGCGGAAGGCATCGCTCAAGCCCAGCTGCAGCAGACGCTGGAAATGGTCGCGCTCTTCCACCGTGTGGTGGATCGTGTCCTTGAGGCCGACGGGGTCATAGGAGTCTCGATCTTCAGGTGCCACATTGAAGTCACCCACCAGCACCAGGCGCGGATGCAGCGCCATCTGGTTCTGGATCCAATCGTGCAACGCCTGCAGCCAGCGCATCTTGTAGGCAAATTTTTCCGAGCCAGGTTCCTGGCCGTTGACGAAGTAGCCGTTGATCAGACGAATTTCGCCGTTTGGCGAGTCTATGGTCGTGGCAATGATACGGGCCTGTTCGTCGTCAAGCCCGGGGATGTTGCGCACCACATCGCGCCCCGTGTCGCGAGTGATCCAGGCCACGCCGTTATAGGTCTTCTGGCCGTGGCTGACGGCCTTGTAGCCAGCTTCCTCGAACGCCATGTGCGGGAACTTGTCGTCGGTGAGCTTGAGTTCCTGCAGTCCCAGTGCATCGACGGGGTTGGCGGCAAGCCAGTCCAGCACCTGCGGCAGCCGTACGGACAAGGAGTTCACATTCCAGGTGGCAATTTTCATCTTCTTCAACTTTCCTTATTGCATGCGGGTTCCAAGGGGGCGGATTCTTGAAAAAGGCCTCTGGCTACCAGCCTAGCTACTCGAACTGAGCCCTTGGGGGCATTTTTTTCACTGTGACTGACAGCATAGCAAGCCTGGCCCTCTCTGGCGCCGGCAAGGCTGTGCGCCGTGATCCCTGCGGTGGCGGAGCTTGGCCTTTGCGGGCCTGAAGCCCGATGTGAAGGGGTTTGCTACATTGGACGCATGAAACATGCTTCAAGCCTGGCAGGAATGATGATCGTCGTTGCGGCAGTCAGCGGCTGCGCGCAATCGGTTTCCGTCAATTTTGGCAACCCCTCGGAAGCCAACTGCAAAAAGCAGGGCGGGGTGCTGCACACGGAGAAGGGGACGGAAGCTGATCGAAATACCTGCGTGCTGCCGGATGGATCTGCCTTTGAGGAGTGGGTGCAGCATGCGCGGCAGCCGCCCGCGAAATAGGCTGGAGCCCAGACCTGGATTCAGGCATTGGCAAGGCGCTGCCCAGGCGAGAGCTGTCTTGTCGCTGCAAGGCATGCCAGGCGTGGAAGATGGCTTCAATCGCGCAGCACCACGGCCTGCTCGAAATTCTCCGATATGGCCTGTGTGCCGTCGTCAAACACCAGTACGCGCTCGGGCCAGCGCATGGCGGCAAGCTTGCTGCGCTGCACGGGGTTGTCGCCGCGCAGGCGGTCTAGCCAGCGGGCACCCACCGAATAGTCCACACAGAACACATTGCCGCGCAGACCATGCCATGACAGGGGGGGCGTTGCGCCAAACAGGTTTTCAAACTGCGAGCCATGCGCGGGCGCGTCGGCCGGGCGCAGGCGGCGCCAGTAGTGGCCGACGATGACGGCGGGCGCTTCTTCGTATTCATTCCACCAGCCCACACGTTCGACAAAACGCCATTTGCCGCCCGCGTAAAAGGGGTTGCGACATTCGCGCTCCACGCCGGCCGTCAGCACCTTCAAAGGGTTGACCATGGCCTTGTTGAGCTCGTTTTCGCTGTGCGCTTGCAAAAAGGGGGGCTCGTGGCGATAGTCTTCCAGGCTGTAGGGCCAGCTCAGCGCTTCCTGGCGCATGCGTTCGGCCACGCACTGGGCGACGGACTGTTCTTCGGCAATCGTCTCGAAGTGGTCGTAGGCAGCGCGTGCACTGCCGCTGGGCAGCTGGCGAATCATGGCGATCTGTTCGGGCCTCCAGGCGGCGTGAACAATGCGCAGGTCCTCGCGCTCCAGCGCGATCGGCAACAGGCCGAGTTGCTCGAGCATGGCGGGAGTCTGCTCGGCCGGCATGCGCGCGAAAGGTGCGTACTTGGGCTGGTCGGAGTCGATGCGGCTGTCGAAGAACCAGCCAGAGCCATCCTTGGCATCTTCGCGCAGCAGATTGATTTCATGGTTGCCCAGCACCGCATGGGCCGTGCCCGAGGCCAGCATGGCGCCGACCAGCGCGAGCACCGAAGGGCTGTCCGGCCCGCGGTCGCAGAAGTCGCCGACAAACACCAGTCGCCGTCCTTCGGGGTGATTGCCCTGCAGGTCGTAGCCCAGATGGCCCAGCAATTGCACCAGCGCGGCGTATTCGCCGTGGATATCACCAACGATATCGAGGGCGCCAGGGGGCAGGGGCTGGACTAGGCTCATGATGAAAGGCGATAGGCTTGCGGGTTTGGAGGGCTCAGGCAGCAGCAGGCTGCCTTGCCATTGTCATACGGTTGTCATGCAATGAAGCTGACAATTGTTGCAACGCAACACCGCGAGGGCAAGAGAGTTTTGTCTCTTGCCGGACTGCTGGCCGCCCCGTGCGGATGCGATCCCGCACGGCACGAGACAAGGGTCAGCCTCGGCGCTCGAAGCGCACAAAGCAGTAGGGAAGGCCATTGGCGGAGACATGCTCGCTGCGGCTTACGGCTTGCCACTGCTCGCCCAGTTCGGGGGCAAAGGCATCGCCTTCAAAGTCGCGGCCGATTTCGGTCACTTCCACGGCATCGGCCAGCGGCAGGGCCTGGGCATAGATCTGCGCGCCGCCGATGACCCAGACGTCTTGCGAGAGCTTGCGGCCCAGCTCCAGCGCTTCTGGCAGGCTGGCGGCGCGCAGAACCTGGTCGGATGCCGGCTCGGCTTGCCAGTCGGCCTGGCGGGTGACGACGATATTGCTGCGGCCTGGCAGGGGACGAAAGCGCGGCGGCAGCGAGTCCCAGGTCTTGCGGCCCATGATGACGGCGCAGCCACGAGTCAGTTCCTTGAAATGCGCCATGTCTTCCGGCAGGTGCCAGGGCATGGTGTTGTCCTTGCCGATGACGCCGTTGGCCGCGCGGGCATAGATGAGTTGAATGGCCATAGCTATCAATAATGAAGCTGCTGGCGCTTGCTATTCATTGACTTCAGATATGAAAGTATTTGAAATCGCAGGATGAAAAGCGCAAGCAGCTTTGATTTTTATAGTGATCCGAAGGGGCGGCTCAGACCGCCACAGGCGCCTTGATGCCGGCATGGTGCTGATAGTCCAGCACTTCGAAGTCTTCGTACTCGTAGCCGAAGATGGAGTCGGGCTTGCGCCTGATGTTCAGCGTCGGATAGGCGAAGGGCTGTCGCGACAGCTGGGTCTGCACCTGCTCGAAGTGGTTGTTGTAGATATGGCAGTCGCCGCCGGTCCAGATGAAGTCGCCCACTTCCAGGCCGCATTGCTGGGCCAGCATATGGGTCAGCAGCGCATAGCTGGCGATGTTGAAGGGTACGCCCAGGAAGATGTCGGCGCTGCGCTGGTAGAGCTGGCAGCTGAGCTTGCCGTCGGCCACATAGAACTGGAAGAAGGAGTGGCAGGGCATGAGCGCCATCTGGTCCAGCTCGGCCACGTTCCAGGCGCTGACGATGATGCGCCGGCTGTCGGGGTTGCTCTTGAGCTGCTTGACGACTTCGGCAATCTGGTCGACATGCGTGCCATCGGCCTTGGGCCAGCTGCGCCATTGCACGCCGTAGACCGGGCCCAGGTCGCCGGTTTGCTTGTCGGCCCACTCGTCCCAGATGGTGCAGCCGCGCTCCTGCAGCCACTTCACATTGCTGTCGCCGCGAAGAAACCACAGCAGCTCCAGAATGATGGACTTCAGGTGCACCTTCTTGGTGGTGACCAGGGGGAAGCCTTCATTGAGGTTGAAGCGCATCTGATAGCCGAACACGCTGCGCGTGCCCGTGCCCGTGCGGTCGGTCTTGGACGCGCCGTGCTCGAACACATGGCGCATAAAGGTTTCGTACTGGCAGCGCACGGGGCGCAGGGTGCAGGTGCTGGAGTTCATGGTGCAAAAAGCGGTCAAAGACTGGCAAAGACTGGCTGTGCTGGCAGCGTACACAAGGTGCCGCAGCTCTTGAAGAGGGTGGGCCCGCAGGGCCGCGATAGCCGAAGTGTGCCACGTGCCGGAGCATGCCGAGTTGCCCGCTGTCAATGACCCGTCCTGCGGCCCTGACAGCCTCGAATCTGCTGCAGCTGGCTTCACAATGTCATGGAAAACAACCGAGCCGAACAAGGAGAGTGAGTTCATGTCACGCAATTTTGTGAGCACCGCGGCGGTTGCCCTGGCCGCTGCGGCCTTGCTGGTCGCTTGCGACAAGACCAAGGCCCCGTCTCCCACCGCCGCTGCAGAGGATGTCCGGGCAGCGGCTGCTGCGGCGGCGGCCCCGCCCGCTGCCATGGCGCAGATCGAGGAGGCGGCCACGGTCTCCATCGAGGAAGTGCGTGTTCCCCATGTGGCCAAGGACGGCGAGCCAAGCCTGGACAGCCTCAGGCCGCTGCAGGGCAAGTACCGCTGGGATGGCGTGGACTATGTGAAGGATGGCGTGCTGGCCCAGCGGCTGAAGACGCTGATGGGCCATCAGTACGACACGCTGCTCAAGAACCTGCAGGCCCTGGGTCCGCTGGAGCCTTCCGCAGACCTGCTGTATGTGATGGGCAATCGCCAGCACCAGGGGGGCGAGGAAATGGCCGCCGTGGTGATTGATCCTGTACGCAACGGCCTGCGTGTCTGGTTGCTCAGCGAGGGAAGGCAGACCGTATTCACCGATGTGGATGGCGCAGACATCCCCTGGCCCAGCGCGGTGGAGAACATGCTGCGCAATATCGTTGCCTCTCGCTAAAGCCCTATCAATGCAAAAAGCCCTGCACAACAATGCAGGGCTTTTTGGTCGGCGATGCCAGGATCAGCCGCGCGTCAGCACCACGCCGGGGTTCATGATGCCCTGCGGGTCCAGTGCCTGCTTGATGGCGCGCATCATCTGCAGGGCAACAGGGGATTGGTATTTTTCGAGCTTGTCCGTCTTGAGTGCGCCCACGCCATGCTCTGCCGAGAACGAGCCGCCGAAGGCGTCCACGGCCTCGTAGACCAGGTGGTTGACCAGGGCCTCCTTGTCGCGCAAAAAGGCCTTGCCGTCCTCGCCCTCGGGTACCTGCACGTTGTAGTGCAGATTGCCGTCGCCCAGATGGCCGAAGTTGACCAGACGCACGCCGGGAATCTCGCGCTTGAGCACGGCGTCGGCATGCTCGACAAATGCGGGAATGCGCGAGGCGGCGACCGAGATATCGTGCTTGATGTTCAGGCCTTCCTCGGCCTGGGCCAGGGGAATGCTCTCGCGGATATGCCAGAGGTCATGGGCCTGGGTCAGGCTTTCCGCCACCACGGCGTTGACCACGCAGCCGTCTTCAAAGGCCAGCTCCAGCAAGTGCTCGAAGCGCAGGCGCGCATGCTGCTCGGACTCGCTGTCGCTGTTCTCCAGCAGCACGCAGTAGGGTGCTTCGTCGCCCATGTCGGCAAAGGGCACGCGCAACTGCGGCATGTGCTTGACGACCAGGCTCAGCGCAAACTGGCCCATGACTTCAAAGCCCGTCAGTCCTGCACCCAGATGCTGGTGCGCCAGACCCAGCAGGCGCACGGCGGCTTCCATGGAGGGGACGGCGGCAAAGGCCGTGAGCTGGGCCGCTGGTTGCGGGAACAGCTTCATGGTGGCGGCGGTGATGATGCCCAGCGTGCCTTCGCTGCCGATGAACAGATCGCGCAGGTCGTAGCCGGTGTTGTCCTTGCGCAGGCCCTTGAGGCCGTCCCAGATCTCGCCCTGGGGCGTCACCACTTCCAGGCCCAGGCACAGATCGCGGGTGTTGCCATAGCGCACCACCTGTGTGCCGCCGGCGTTGGTGCCCAGATTGCCGCCGATCGTGCAGCTGCCTTCGGCGGCCAGCGACAGCGGGAACAGCAGGCCTTGCTGGTCGGCCAGCTCCTGCAGGTTCTGCAAAATGCAGCCGGCTTCGACGGTGAAGGTCAGATTGTCCTTGTCGATATGGCGCACGGCGTTCAGGCGCGTGAGGCTGAGCACGACCTGCTGGCCGCTGTCGTCGGGGGTGGAGCCTACGGAAAGCCCGGTATTGCCGCCCTGGGGCACGATCTGTACGCCGGCTGCAGCGCATGCCTTGACCACGCCTGCCACTTCGGCCGTGTTGCCGGGACGCACCACGGCCAGGGACTTGCCGTGCACGCGCTTGCGCCAGTCCTGTTCGTAGGCGCTGAGGTCGCCGTCGGTCAGCACATGGGTGGCGCCCACAATCTGGCGCAGGGATTCAAGCAAAGCGGTGGAAGTCATGGCAAGCAGGCCGCAGCAGGGGCGGCAGAGAGGGGAGACAGACGGAAATCCTAAGCCAGGCAAGGGGGCGGCTGCAGGAAAACCATGAAGCCCCAAGCGTAGAGCATGGCAGACTACGGGACAATCGAAATAAATTGCTTGGTTATGCCGGTTTTTCCGAATAATGTCAGCCTGCGCCAGTTGCGCGCCTTTGACGAGGTGGCGCGCCAGGGCGCATTTGCCCCAGCGGCACGCGAGCTGTGCCTGACGCAGTCGGCCCTGTCCGAGTCCATTCGACAGCTGGAAGATGCCCTGGGCCTGCGGCTGTTTGACCGCACCACGCGCACCGTGGGGTTGACGGCCGCCGGTCAGGCCTTCTTGCTCGATGTGCGTCAGGCTTTCGAGACCCTTGAGCAGGGCTTTCAGAATCTTGGCGATCTGGCCGCTCTGCGCCGCGGCAAGGTGCGCATTGCTGCCGCTCCGTCGGTGCTGGCGGTGTTGCTGCTACCGGTGCTGCCAGCCTTGAGGGCCCGGCATCCGGGCATCGAGGTCGACTTGATCGAGGACAGCGCCGAAGGCATCGCCCAGCGCGTGCAGGCCGGCAGCGTGGATTTCGGCGTGGGAGCGGCGCACCCGGCAGGCGGCGATTTGCTGACCCAGCCGCTGATCAGCGATGCCATGGGGTTGGTGGCCAGGCTCGATGAGCCTTTGCTGCAGGCGGGGCGGCTGACGGCGGCCGATCTGGCCCAACTGCCTCATCTGGCTTTTGTGGGGCTGACCACCGATACCGCCATCAGCCAGTTGCTGGCTTCGGCCCCGGGCATGCCGCAGAACCTGCTGCAGACACCGCTGCGCCTGTCCAATCCGCAATTGCTGTTCGAGGCCGTGAGCCTGGGTCTGGGTGTCAGCATCGTTCCGGCGCTGACGGCGCGCCATCCCTTGCTGGGTCTGCAGGGCGACCTGGGCTTTCGCCTGCTGGACGAGCCGCGCATTCTGCGCCGCACGCTGCTGATTCAGCGTCCGCGCCGTGCGCTGTCGCCGGCCGCCCAGCTGCTATTCGATGCGCTGGCGGCGCAGGTGCGGACGCTGGCGCAGTTTGAAGGCATCACGCCTGATTGAGCCGGGCCGCCTTGACGGCACGCTGGCGCAGGCGTACATGGGCTGCGCAGGCGATGAAGAGCAGCACGCACAGCGCCACCTCTGCCAGCGCCAGCCAGCGGCTGGGCGCGGCATCGCTCCATGCCCGCACCACGCCTTCGGTGAAGTAGAGCCACACCAGCAGGCTGAGCCAGCGATAGGTGTACATGCGGCGCTTGAGCAGGCCGATCACGGCAAACGCCAGCGGCAGGGCCTTGAGAAACAGCCAGGTGCCGCCTTCGCGCAGCGGTGCCAGCCATAGCTCCCAGGCCACGCACAGCAGCATCAGTGCCAGCAGGCTGCCCACGGCCAACCAGCGCGTGGCGGCCACGTCGGAGCCGGGCTGCTGGATTGGTGAAGAAGTGTTTTCGGCGGCTTGGGGCGAGAGGGCGTCGGTCATAGCAGTGGCATCATATCGGTCATGCCAGCTCTGTTTGAATCCGGTTGTTTTGTTTTGCGTTCTGCGCTTGATGTTGCGCAGCACCCGTCCTCCTTTTGCGTTCGTGAAGGAGCGCCGTCATGAAGAAAAACGAGCGTGCCGGCTTTTGGGCTGCGCTGGAAGGCAAGGCACAGCAAGCCAGGCCGGTGACGGAAGATCGGGACCGTGCGGCATCGCCGGCGTCGGCGGCCTCACCTGCTGCAGCCGAGCTCAGACAGTTCGAGCAGCGCCAGGAACCCAGCCTCGATGGTCCGGGCCTACCGCTGGAGCCGGTGTTCGAGCCCATGCCCGATCTTGGCAACGATTCGGCCCGGCCCGAATCCGTGCCAGCTCCTGCCGTATCGCCTGCGGCGGCATTCAGCACGGGAGCTCAGGGCTGGACCAGCTCTTCAATGCCGAATGCAACGCAAGCCCAGGATCAAAAAGCGATGCATGCTTCTGTTTCAGGCACAACAGACAGTCCTGGCGACAGCTCGGAGCGCGTTGCCGAGAGCCTGCGCAGCAGCAGACTCGACAAGGCCAGGGCGCTGGCGGCTAGCTGCAAGGATCTGGCCGGGCGTATCCCCAAGCCCCAGATGCCCAGCCAGGAGGAACTCAAGACGGCCTTGCGCCGCAGGAGCCGCCGTGCGCAGCAGCGCCTGCGTACCTTCCCCTGGCACAACACGGCCCAGGTGCTGCTGGCGCGCTTCAAGGAAGACCGTCTGGGCGTGACCGCCAGCAGTCTTACTTTCACATCGCTGCTGGCGCTGGTGCCGTTTTTTACCGTGGCGCTGGCCTTGTTCACGGCCTTCCCGATCTTTGGCAAGGCGCAGAAGGTGCTGGAGCGCTGGCTGATGGACAGCCTGATTCCCGAGACCATTGCGCGCCAGGTGCTGGGCTATCTCACGCAGTTCGCCTCCAAGGCCAGTCAGCTGGGCCTGGTCGGCTTCTCCATCCTGATGGTCACGGCCCTTGCGCTGATCCTGACCATCGACCGCACGCTCAACAACATCTGGCGCGTGCGCCAGTTGCGGCCGCTGGGCCAGCGGGTGCTGATTTACTGGGCTGCCATCACGCTGGGGCCGCTGCTGCTGGGCCTTAGCCTGGTGCTGTCGTCCTATGTGATGTCGGCGTCCAAGGGCCTGGTCAATGCACTGCCCGGCAGCCTGCGATTTGTCTTTGATTCCATAGAGTTCGTGGTGCTGGCCGCAGGCATGGCCGGGCTCTACCACTATGTGCCCAACACGCCGGTGCGCTGGCGCCATGCCTTGGTGGGGGGCGTGTTTGTGGCCGTGTTCATGGAAGTGGCGAAGAAGGTGCTGGGTCTGTATCTGTCATCGGTTCCTACCTACTCGGTGATCTACGGCGCGTTTGCCACGCTGCCCATTTTGCTGATCTGGATGTATGTGGCCTGGAGCATTGTGCTGCTGGGGGCGCTGGTCACGGCCTATCTGCCCACGGTGCTTGCCGGGGTGGAACGGCTGACAGGACATCGGGGCTGGCAGTTCGAGCTGGCCGTCGAGGTGCTGCAGTGCCTGGCCAAGGAGCGTGAGCTGCCGCACAAGGGCCTGTATGTGCATCAGCTATCGCGGCGCCTGCGTGTGGAAGCGTCCCAGATTCAGCCCGTGCTGCAGGCGCTGGCCAAGCTCGACTGGGTCGGGGCCGTGCAGCCGCCCGATGCCTATGTGTCGCTGGAGAGCACCGAGCCGCGCTATGTGCTGCTGGTCGATCCGCATGCCACGCGGGTCGAGCCCCTGGTGCAGAGCCTGTTGCTCGAGCCTTCAGAGGCCGTGCGGCCGCTGTGGCAGCGTGCCCAGCTCGATGCCATGACCGTAGCCGAGCTGATTGCCGTGCCTGGAGGAAATATTCATAGAGTTTGATGGCGGTGGGAGGACATCTATGAATATCTGCACTCAAGGCCGGACGGCCGATTCGCTGCCCGCAAAGCAGGCCAGCGGGCACGCTTCGGAGGAGATGTGGCACTACATCTTGATGCGTCCCAGCAAGATGTCGCGCCACATCATCCAGTCGCCCAGAAAGCTGTAGAGCGGGCGCTTGAAACTGGCGGGCTTGTTTTTCTCAAAGCCGAAATGCCCGACCCAGGCAAAGGCATAGCCGCAGATCAGGCCTGCGAGCAAATACCACCAGTCGCCCGTCAGGAACAGCGCCAGCACAAACACCAGCGACAGGCTGGTGCCGATGAAGTGAAGCCGCCTGCAGGTGGCGTTGCTGTGCTCGCCCAGGTAGAAGGGGTAGAACTCGGCAAAGCTCTTGAACTGGCGCGGGTCCACGCTGGCCTTGGCAGCGCCGTCCGGCTCTGAGGTCGTGGTCTGTGACATGGCAACCCCCGGTGAAGTGGATGCTGTTTTTATACTGCCGACCGCATGCTCAGGCCAGCGGGTTAGCGAGTGCTGCAAGTTGCGGTCGGAGGTCTTCGTCACCTGAACGACAGGCTATATACGGCAAGACTGCTCAAAATCGGCCAGATTTGCCATCTTTGCGGCCACTCCAGCTTCTGGCCGAGCTGCCATGAGCGGTCTCTTGCTAAGGTAGCCGCACATCTCATCGCCATTCAACCCAGACCCTGCCCATGTTTGACGACACCATGCCGCCCGTTGTGATCAGCTCCAGTGAAACCCGTGTTCAGGCGCCCTGCGGGCAGCTCCATGTCAAACGCTGGCAAGTGCAGGACGGGGCGGCCAGGGCGCCGCTGGTGCTGATGCACGACTCTTTGGGCTGCGTGGATCTGTGGCGCGAATTTCCCGCGCAACTGGCCGCGGCCACCGGGCGTGAAGTCATTGCCTATGACCGCCTGGGCTTCGGCCATTCAGACCCCAATCCGCATCGGCTTGAACCGAGTTTTGTGGAAAGCGAGGTCGATGCCGGCTTCACGCCGCTTCACCGGGCGCTGGGCCTGGGCGATTTCGTGATGCTGGGACACAGCGTGGGCGGTGGCATGGCGGCCATGGTGGCAGCTGCGTATGGGCGGCAATGCCAGGCATTGATTACCGAATCGGCCCAGAGCTTTGTCGAAGACCGCACCTTGCAGGGCATCAGGGCGGCGCGCGACAGCTTTGCCCAGCCCGGCCAGCTGGAGCGACTCGCTCGCTACCATGGCGACAAGGCAGCCTGGGTGCTGTCGGCCTGGGTGGACACCTGGCTAAGCCCGCCGTTTGCACATTACCGGCTGGATGCAGCATTGAAACAGGTGCATTGCCCGGTGCTGGCGATTCACGGCGAGCTCGATGAATTCGGCTCCCTCGTGCATCCGGAGAACATCTGCACCTGGGCGCAGGGCCCTTGCGAGGCGGAAATCATTGCCGGCGGAGGCCATGTGCCGCACCGCGAGCTGCCCGAGCGCATCAGCAGCCGCATCGCCGCTTTTCTGTCAAGAATCGCCTGACTCTGCTTGAGCCAGTCGCCCGCGGGCGTAGTCGACCAGATCGGCCGGATAGTGGAGGCTGCTGCGCAGGGCGCTGTCATCCCAGTCGTAGAGCACGGCCAGGGCTGCGACCTCCAGCGCCCAGTAGCCCGTGCCCAGCCATGGGCCGCCTTTTTTCTGCTGCTTGGGCGAGAGCCTGTGAAACTCCTGGTACTGGGTTTGCAGATAGGGCAACAATGGGTCAGGCAGGGCTTCGAGCTGTTCAAAGAAAGGCTTCATGGCGCCATAAGGGCGTTTGTGGAAAAGCTCCTCGCTGACCTGCTGCAGCTGCAGACCGCCGGCGCACAGATAATCCAGCAACTGGTCCGTATCGAAGGCCAGTACATGCTCATCAATCGCCGGGACGTCGTCCTGAGCATCCAGCAGTGTGGCCAGTGACAGCAGGGTCACGGCAATAGCGTAATCATCAGTGCGTGTGTTGACTGGCGCAGCTACGCCATAGTCCTCGCCGGTTTCCTGCGCCATGCAGGCGCGCGCATGCTCTGCCACTGAGGCAGCGTCAATCCACAGCGCGGCCACTTCCTGGTAGATGGGGCGCAGCACATCGCCGCTCAGACCAAGATCGATGCCGTAGATCAGCAGCCAGCGCGCTTGCGCGCCTACTTCCTTCCATTTCCAGCAGTTTTCCAGTGCGGCATGTGCCTTGAAATCCTGGGGCGCTTTATAGCTGTCGCTGCCGGCAAAGCGCTTGAGCGTGCTCAGTGCCTCCTTCCAGTCGGCATTTTTATCGCTCAGGTTGAGATTGCGCCGGGGCTGCAAACCGGTCAGTGAAATCTTGGCCCATTCGGCGCAGGCGGCAGCCAGTTGGCCGTGGTGCTGGAAGGTTTGGCTCATGGCCCAAGCTTAATGGCTCATGCAGCCAGAAAATCCCGAATCGCAAACAGCGTCGCGTCGGGCGACTCCGTCATCTGGTTGTGGCCATTTGGAATCACCTGCACCTTGACTGCTTTGCCCGCGCCTTTGGCGGCTTCTATCAAGCCTTTTGCGGCCTTGGGCGGTGTCATCTGGTCCTGTTCGCCCAGTACGAACAGAAGCGGGCAGGTGACCTGCGTCATGGCTGCTTCGCCACCTGCATAGCTGTCACAGGCCTTGAAGCCTGCATGCAGCAGATTCGTGCGAGTGTTGCTGGCCAGCACGCGGCGGCCCAGGGCCATGCCGGCGCCAAACACCCAGCTGCCTGCGCCATTGGGCGGTGCCAGCGTGGCGCGCGAGAAGGTGTTGACCATCTGTATGGCCTTCTCGGGCGTGTTCAGGGCCGACTCCAGCAGCGCGGGCGAGACCTTCATGGGAAAGGCCGTACCCACCAGCACCAGATGGCTGATGCGGTTCTTTAGCCTGGCCGCAGTCTCCATGGCAATCAGGCTGCCCCAACTATGGCCGATCAGTGCAGCTTGCTGCAGGTTTGCCGCATCCATCAGCGCGCCTATGAAGGCTGCTGCCTCATCGACGGATTCCGGTGCTTGGCCGCCGCTTTTGCAATGGCCAGGCAAATCGACGGCCAGTACGTTCCAGCCGTGATTGGCCATGTAGCGGCTTTGCAGCGCCCAGACACTGTGATCGCAGAGCACACCGTGGATGAAAATGGCCGTGGGCTTGGCCGCGTCGAAAGCCTTGCCGCCGGTGTAGGCGTAGATGTCTGCGCCTTGCACATTGATTTGCATGTTTGTCTCCGGTTCTGTTCTTTGTGGTTCAGCAGTGTTCACGCAGCCATTGCCGAGCCAGCTCACGTATGTTGTCGCAGGCATCGTGTTCGGCGGCATGCTCAATCGCAGCGCGCTGCGCTGCGCCGGCTTTTTTCCAATACCGCAGGCCCAGCATGGCCTGATAACGTACGTTTTCGTTGCTGTCGTGACTCAGGGCTTGTGCCAGTACAGGGGTGACGCGCCTGCCCGCGGCGGCACCAAGGCTTCGCTCTCCCATGATGCATGCAGCATGCACGCGCACCAGAGCGTGAACGGACTGCATAGCGCACAGGGCTTGCTCCAAATCCTCAACCCGAAGGCTGCAATAGCCGGTTCCGGGTGATAGCTCTTCATTCAGCGCCTGGGCCAAGGCCGGGTGCTTGAGGTCGAGCGCCCGCTCCAGAGGCGCGTAATCAAGGTGCAGGGCCGTGGTTCCCGGCTTGCTGTTCCAGGCGCGGTAGGGGTAGGCAATGCCTTGCGCGATCCTGTCCACAGGCACGGCCGTGGCGCCTATTTGCTGCTGCAGCCACTCCTGGTCGCCTAACGACCCCAAGGCACTGGCACACCAGCCTCGCTCGCTTTCTTCCCTGGGGCTGTGGACGGGGGCCTGAACCTGTTGACGCAGTGCAGCCAGTACCTGTTCGTCCCGGTAGGCCATCTGGGCCAGCAACATGGCCGCACGCCACTGTTTGCCGGGCCGAGTCAGCATGGGCAGCAGCGCATGAGCCACCTGGCGGTGATCCATGGCAAGCAGCGCAGTCTCGGCCTCTTCGCCCAGCAATTGCGCCTCTTTTCGGCTCAGTCCCAGTTCCGGGCGCCCGATCCCTTCAAGACAGCTCAGATGGTATTGCAGCTGTTGAGCGGGGGAGAGCGCGGCAACTCTGGCGCGTCTTTGCGCGTCCTGGTCATGGCTGGGAAACAATGCAAGAAAGCGTGCCTCCCCCATGCTCTCGCGTGCCATGGCTTCGCATTCCTGAGTGTCTTCCACATGGATCAGCACCGCAAACCCTGGAGTGAGCTGGCTGGCCCAGGGCGATTTTTGACAGGCTTTGGTCAGCTGCTTGCAGATGCGGATCAGCGCCTTGATCAGGTGCGCCTCGGTACGCAACCAGTGGGCAGGCGTGCTTTTATTGGCCTCGGCCAGCAAGGCTTGCTCCAGTTGCTGCAACTCCTGAGAGTCCGAGGCCGAATCCAGCTCTTCCCATTCCCAATCCGGCGGGTTCCAGCGCAGACTGCCCAACTTGCCGGTATCCAGGTCGAATTCGGACAAACGACCCTGCGGCTCAGGGGCATTCACCATCTGTGAATAGGCCTGCTCGCTGTTGGCAGACAGCGTGGGCAGGTAAATGGGGCCATCCTGCTCACGGTACAGGCCGTTCAGTGCCAGTGCGTAGATGCTCTCTTGAGGGTTAGCGGCAAGGAACGCCTGAGCATCTTGCCAGTAGATGCTGAATAAAGTCTGTTCAAACTGCTTCCAGTCCAGCGATGCAGAAGTTGTGGCAACCATTTTGTTCAGGTCTCTCAGACGGCTTTCTCGGCCGCCTTCAGTGCTCGCTTGAGGTCGTCGATCAGGTCGTCGGCGTCTTCCAGGCCGATAGACAGCCGGATCGTTCCCTGGCCGATGCCTGCCTGGGCCAGTGCCTCGTCGCTCATGCGGAAATGCGTGGTGCTGGCGGGGTGGATCACGAGAGAGCGGCAGTCGCCCACATTGGCCAGATGGCTGAAGACCTTCAGCGTCTCGATGAACTTCTTGCCCTGGTTGCGGTTGCCCGCAATGTCAAAGCTGAACACAGAGCCGGCGCCGCGCGGCAGCAACTTGCGCGCCAGTGCGTGGGAGGGGTGGGTCTCCAGCATGGGATGGCCCACGCGGCTGACCAGCGGGTGGCTGGCGAGGAACTGCACCACTTTCTCGGTGTTGCGCATATGGCGCTCCATGCGCAGCGGCAGGGTCTCTATGCCTTGCAGGATCAGCCAGGCGCTGTGCGGGCTCATGCAGGCGCCAAAGTCACGCAGGCCTTCGCGGCGCGCGCGCAGCAAGAAGGCTCCCGTGGTGGATTCCTCGCTGAATACCATATTGTGAAAGCCGTCATAGGGCTGGGTCAGCTCGGGAAAGCGCCCCGACTTTTCCCAGTCGAAGCTGCCGCCATCGACGACGATACCGCCGATCACCGTGCCGTGGCCGGACAGGAACTTGGTGGCCGAGTGGTAGACGATGTCCGCGCCATGCTCGAAAGGCTTGATCAGCCAGGGCGAGGTGAGGGTGGAGTCGACCAGCAGCGGCACGCCGGCTTCGTGGGCGATCTGGCTGACGGTGGGAATGTCCAGCACATCCAGGCCGGGGTTGCCCACGGTTTCGCCGAAGAACAGCCTGGTGTTGGGGCGCACGGCGGCCTTCCAGCCATCGATGTCGCCGGGCTTGACGAAGGTCGTCTCTATGCCGAAGCGCGCCAGCGTGTAGTGCAGCAGGTTCTGCGAACCGCCATACAGCGCCGTGCTGGCCACGATATGGCTGCCCGCGCCCATCAGCGTGGCAATCGACAGGTGCAGCGCCGCCTGGCCGCTGGCCACGGCAATCGCGCCCACGCCGCCTTCCAGAGCCGAGACGCGTTGTTCGAGCACTGCGTTGGTGGGGTTGGAGATGCGGCTGTAGACATGGCCGGGTCGCTCCAGATTGAACAGGCTGGCCGCGTGGTCGCTGGATTCGAAGACAAAGGACGTGGTCAGATGGATGGGGACGGCACGTGCGCCGGTGGCAGGGTCGGGCTGAGCGCCTGCATGCAGGCTCAGGGTGTCGAAGCCGGGGTCAGAGTAGCCGGGCATGTTGTGTCTCCATGGCTGGTATTGATCGACGAAATGTGTGATTGAGCATGCAATCAAATATCAATTTGGTCAGATAGACGAATGAATATGTAGAAATTCATATGTTTCGTCATTGCTTTAGTTTTTCTCAATGCAAGCCATTGTGGGCTATATTTGTGCACGCACCTGCATTCTGAGCAAAGCGATGCCCCATGTGCTGACACATGCAGGACAAAAGCTGCCACAGCGTGCCAAACAGATTTCGGAGAACAGCAATGAAAGTTAGTGACATCCTGCGCGTCAAAGGCAATACCCTGTACACGGTGTCGCCCGATGAAAGCCTGGCTGCGGCGGTGCAGGTGATGTCGGAGAAGGACATCGGCTCGCTGGTCGTGATGGATCACGGCGATGTGGTGGGCATGCTCACCTTCCGGGAGGTGATTCAGGGCTTTGTGAAGACGGGCGGCGTGGAGAACATCACCGTGCGCGGCGCCATGGACGACGCGCCCATGACCTGCACCATGGAAACCGATATGGACGAGGTGCGCCGCATGATGCTGGATCGCCATGCGCGCTATATGCCCGTGATGGACAAGCGCATGCTGATGGGCGTGATCTCGCTGTATGACGTGGCCAAGGCCGTGGTGGACAGCCAGAACTTCGAGAACCGCATGCTCAAGGCCTATATCCGCGACTGGCCCGAGGGCGAGCGCCAGGGCGCCGAATAAGCCCTGCGACTGCTGCAGACCCCGCCGAGGCGGGGTTTTTCATGTCTCGCGCTGATGGGGGCGGCAGGCGGCGCAGTCCCAGCCCGCAGGCCGCCAGCACGACGAGCATGGACTGACCAGGGCCGAGGCCAGAATAAATGCAGGTCCGAGCCTGGTGAAAAGACTTCAGGCATGGCGGCGCTCAGCCGTCAATCATCACTTCAACGATAATCAGCAGCCTATGAGCGGCAATACCTTCGGCACAATTTTCACGGTCACCAATTTCGGTGAGTCCCACGGTCCGGCCATTGGCTGTGTGATTGATGGCTGCCCCCCGGGCATGGCCTTGAGCGAGGCGGATATCCAGCATGATCTGGATCGTCGTCGCCCTGGCACCAGCAAGTTCGTCACGCAGCGCAACGAGCCCGATGCGGTGGAGATTCTCTCCGGTGTGTACGAAGGCAGGACCACCGGAACGCCGATTGCCCTGCTGATCCGCAACACCGATCAGCGCAGCAAGGATTACTCCAATATCGCGCAGAGCTTTCGCCCCGGTCATGCCGACTACGCCTACTTCCAGAAGTACGGCATCCGCGACCCGCGTGGCGGCGGCCGTTCCTCGGCACGCCTGACGGCCCCTACCGTGGCTGCGGGTGCCGTGGCCAAGAAATGGCTCAAGGAAAAATTCGGCACCGAGTTCCGTGCCTGCATGACTCAGATTGGGGAGCTGCCCATAGGCTTCGAGAGCTGGGAGCATGTGCCCCACAACCCCTTCTTCGCGCCTGTGGCCGATGTGAGCCGTTTCGAGGAATACATGGAGCAGTTGCGCAAGAGCGGCGATTCCTGCGGTGCGGCGCTGCGTGTGAACGCCAGCAATATGCCGGTCGGCCTGGGCCAGCCCCTGTATGACCGACTGGACGCCGATATCGCCTACGCCATGATGGGCCTGAATGCCGTCAAGGCCGTGGAGATCGGTGCAGGCTTTGACAGCGTGGCCCAGCGCGGCACCACGCATGGCGATTCGCTGAGCCCCGAGGGTTTCCGCAGCAATAACGCGGGCGGAATCGTGGGCGGCATCAGCACCGGCCAGGATCTGGAAGTGCGCATCGGCATCAAGCCCACCAGCTCCATCATCACGCCGCGTGAGTCCATCGACGTGCACGGCCAGAGCACCGAAGTCATCACCAAGGGGCGCCATGACCCCTGCGTGGGCATCCGCGCCGCGCCGATCGCCGAGGCGCTGCTGGCGCTGGTGGTGATGGACCATGCGCTGCGCCACCGTGCGCAGAATGCCGATGTGGATTCGGGGCTGGCCCCGATTCCGGCATCGGCCACCTGACATCGTCCGGACCGCTTTGTGCGTTAAAACCTCTGACTCAGGAGAGTCCGATGGTTGCAACTGACAAAAAACCGGATCAACGCCAGTCTCGCGCCCTGTCGCCAGGCTGGCGTTGTGCTTTTCGCAAGGTCGCCGTCCCCCTTTGCGCTGCGCTGCTCGCGCTGGGCTTGAGCGCATGCAGCGGTGGCGTGACAAGGCCGGCCAGTATGGAGATCACCGTGCTGGGCTTCAATGACCTGCACGGCCATCTGGAGCCGCCCGGACTGGCGGTGACGGCGCAGAATGCGCAGGGGCAGAGCGTCGCCGTGCCCGCTGGCGGCGTGGCCTACATGGCCCGGGTCATCGCCCAGCGCCGTCAGGCCAGCCGCCATGTGGCGCTGGTCACGGCCGGGGACATGATAGGGGCTTCGCCCATGGTCTCGGCGCTGTTTCTCGATGAGCCGACGATTGAGGTGCTCAACCTTATGCGGGTGGACTTTGCGGCCACCGGCAATCACGAATACGACCAGGGCGTGGCCGAGCTGCTGCGCATGCAAAACGGTGGCTGTGAGAAGTTCACCAACAAGCAGCCATGCCAGATCAGCCAGCCCTTCAGGGGCGCGCAGTTCCCCTTTCTCGCGGCCAATACGTTGCGTGAAGACGGCCGGCCGCTGTTTCCGGCGACCGGGGTGAAGTTCTTCGAGCAAGACGGTCTGCGCATAGGCGTGGGCTTCATTGGCATGACGCTCAGGAACACGCCACATATGGTGCGGCCCAGCGGGGTCAGAGGGCTGACATTCGCCGACGAGGCACAGACGGCCAATGCGCTGATCCCCCAGCTGAGGGCGCAGGGCGCCGATGTGATCGTGCTGCTGATCCATGAGGGCGGGGCCACCACTTCGGGCCTGCAGGACGATAGCTGCCAGGGCCTGTCCGGCGCCATTGTGCCGATTCTGGAGCAGCTCTCCGGCGAGGTCGATGTGGTGATTTCCGGTCACACCCATCGCTCCTATATCTGCGATTACGCCAGGGTGAATCCCCGCAAGCCGTTTCTGCTGACCAGTGCCGGCCAGTACGGCACGCTGCTGACAGAGGTCAGACTCACAGTGGATGCGCGCACCGGCCGCGTCAGCCGCAAATCGGCGCACCAGACCATCGTGCAGGGCGAGGGCTATCGCAGCGCCGGCAGCCAGGTGGGCTTGCAGCCCGAGTTTCCGGTCTTTGATGCCGATGCCGAAGTGGCGGCGCTGGTGGCGCGCTACAAGGCTGCGGCGCAGCCGCTGGCCGAGGCCGTTGCAGGGCGGCTGGCCGGACCTGTCAGCCGCATGCCGCAAGCCAATGGCGAAAGCGTGATGGGGCGCATCGTGGCCGACGCCATACTCGCTGCCACGCGCGATGCCGCTGCGGGAGGGGCGCAGCTGGCCTTTGTGAATCCCGGCGGCGTGCGTGCCGACCTGGTGCCTGCGGGCGACGGCAGCGTGACCTATGGACAGTTGTTCAGCGTTCAGCCGTTCGGCAATACGCTGATGGTGATGAGTCTGACGGGCGAACAGATTCGCCAGGCACTGGAGCAGCAATTCGACAGCGGCAGCAACACCGTGAATGCGCCGCGCATTCTGCAGGTCTCCGAGGGCTTCAGCTACCGCTTTGACCGCAGCCAGCCCGCAGGACGGCGCGTGAGCGAGCTGCGCCTCGAGGGCCGGCGGCTCGAGATGTCGCAGCGCTACCGCGTGGGACTGCAAAGCTATCTGGGCAGCGGCGGCGACAACTTCAGCATCTTCACGCAAGGCATCGATGTGGTGGGCGGTATGCTGGATCTGGATGCCCTGGCCGGGCATGTGCGCGAGCAAAGCCGCAGCGGCCCGATGGCGCTACCTTTGAAGGAGCGCATCACGCGCGCTCATTAAGGAAATCAGATAATAACCTATCTGATTTCCTTTGAAATTAAGCACTATATGCTCATAAATTAATAGCGAATGCCTGTCGTCAGGCGCGCAAAACAAAAGCCACCCTCGGGTGGCTTTTGGCATGGCGGCGGTCAGGCCTGGGGCTTTCTGGCGGCCTTGGCCTTGGGACTGCGAACCTCATCCATGATGTTCTTGAAGTCGTCCACATCCTCGAAGCTGCGGTAGACGCTGGCAAAGCGGATATAGCCGACCTTGTCCAGGCCCTTGAGTTCATCCATCACCAACTCGCCGAGGCGGCTGGAATCGATTTCACGCTGGCCCAGATTGAGCAGCCTGTCCTCGATGCGCTCTATGGCGGCATCGATGAGCTCGGTGCTCACGGGGCGCTTGCGCAGCGCGATCTGAAAAGAGCCTTGCAGCTTGGCGCGCTCGTATTCGATACGGCGGCCGTCTCTCTTGACCACGGTCGGAAAGCTGACCTCGGGGCGCTCGTAGGTCGTGAAGCGCTTGTCGCAGCCGCCACAGCGGCGGCGGCGGCGGATGAAGCCCCCGTCCTCGGACTCCCGGGTTTCAACCACTTGCGTGTCCGGGTGGTTGCAGAAGGGGCACTTCATGGCAGCTCAGTGCAGCAGGATTTACTTGCTGTAGACAGGGAACTTGGCGGTCAGCGCGGCCACCTTGGCGCGCACGGCGGCCAGATTGGCTTCGTCTTCGGGCTTGTCCAGCACATCGGCCACCAGATTGGCGGTGATGCGGGCTTCTTCCTCGCCGAAACCACGGGTGGTCATGGCAGGGGTGCCGATACGGATGCCGCTGGTCACGAAGGGCTTCTCGGGGTCGTTGGGGATGGCGTTCTTGTTCACGGTGATGTGAGCCAGACCCAGGGCCGCTTCGGCTGCCTTGCCGGTAATGCCCTTGGCGCGCAGGTCCACCAGCATCACGTGGCTTTCGGTGCGGCCGGAGACGATGCGCAGACCGCGCTCGGTCAGCGTTTCGGCAAACACCTTGGCGTTGTTCACGACCTGTTCCTGGTAGGCCTTGAACTCGGGAGTCAGGGCTTCCTTGAACGCCACGGCCTTGCCGGCGATGACATGCATCAGGGGGCCGCCTTGCAGGCCGGGGAAGATGGCGCTGTTGATGGCCTTCTCGTGCTCGGCCTTCATCAGGATCACGCCGCCACGGGGGCCGCGCAGGCTCTTGTGAGTGGTGGTGGTGACCACGTCGGCGTGGGGCACGGGGTTGGGGTACACGCCTGCGGCGATCAGACCGGCATAGTGGGCCATGTCCACCCAGAAGATGGCGCCGACTTCCTTGGCTATTCTTGCGAAGCGCTCGAAGTCGATGCGCAGGGCGTAGGCAGAAGCGCCGGCCACGATGATGCGGGGCTTGTGTTCACGGGCCAGTTCTTCGAGCTTGTCGTAGTCGATGGCTTCGTCGGCGTTCAGGCCATAGGAGACGGCCTTGAACCATTTGCCGGACATGTTCAGCGCCATGCCGTGGGTCAGGTGACCGCCTTCGGCCAGGCTCATGCCCAGAATGGTGTCGCCTGGCTTGGCAAAAGCCATCAGCACTGCCTGATTGGCTTGAGAGCCGGAATTGGGTTGCACGTTGGCGGCTTCGGCGCCAAAGATCTGCTTGATGCGGTCAATGGCCAGTTGCTCGACCACGTCCACATGCTCGCAGCCGCCGTAGTAGCGCTTGCCAGGGTAGCCTTCGGCGTACTTGTTGGTCAGCTGGGAGCCCTGGGCTTCCATCACGGCGGGCGAGCAGTAGTTCTCGCTGGCAATCAGCTCGATGTGCTCTTGCTGACGATGGTTTTCAGCTTCAATAGCTGCAAACAGTTCGGGGTCGACTTTCGCGACGGTATCGGTGCGTTGAAACATGGCAGTCCTGTGAACTTAGAAATTCCCTTGAGGCCAAGGGCTGCCCAGGCGAACGGCTGAAACGCTTGCAGGCTGCAGTCGCTGCGGCTCTGGGCGGTACGCTCCCCGGTGGTTCACAGACCTTGCAGTCTGCCGGATTCCACGTCAGCGGCAGAAAATTCTGCGCCTATCGCCAGTTGCGTACACCCGCTAGTGTAGCTGAGCCGGCATGGCTGCAGAGCCTATGCCCGTTTTTCCCGCAGGCCCTGGCCGGGGCATAAAAAAAGCTGGCCGCAGCCAGCTTGAGAAATGCAGGGATCTGCCGCTTAGAGGTTGGAGTTGGCCAGTGCCACTTGCTGAGCGTGAGAGACCTTGGTGGCTTCGTCGGACTTGGCCGTCATCAGCGGGCTGGCCTGCAGACCCACGCCCTGGCGCAGGCGCTGGTGTTCGGCAAGCACCTTGGCAGCATAGCCGCCGTCCGAAGGAAGATTGGCTGCGCCCACGTAATAGCGCAGGCCACCCTCGATGGAGCCGGCGCGTGCAATGCATTCCTTGAGCACCTTGACGCCGACCTTGAGATTGGTCACGGGGTCGAAGGCCGCGTGCTGGCCGCCAAAGCTTTCGTACTTGTCGGTGTGCACGGAAGTCATCACCTGCATCAGGCCCTGGGCGCCGACCGAACTTTGGGCAAACGGGTTGAAGCTCGATTCAATGGCCATGATGGCCAGAATCAGCGTCGGATCCAGCTTGTTGGCTTTGCCCTGGGCATAGGCTTCGCTGACCAGGGCGGCAATCGGCTCGGGTGCCACGCGGTACTTTTTGCTGAGCCAGTAGGCCACAGCCGCCTGCTCCTTGGGGAGGTTCTTGGGATTGACGGCCGTGGCGCGGTCGCTGGCGACGACGATGCTGGCGGAAGCGGGAGCTTCTTCGACATCGGCGGCGGCCACAACAGTGCTTGCGGGCAGGCGTGTGTCGAGCCACTCGCGCAGCTCGGTTGCACCGGCCAGACGCAGGTCCGGACGAGAGATCAAAATCAGGGCCGAAATGGCCACGGCCAAGCCCAGCAGGGCGAAACCGTTGTGAGTGAGAGCAAGAAAACCGTGAGCCGTCTTATGGCCCAACGTTCGCGCGGAGGCGATTAATTTTCCTGACGCTGGCATAGCTTGTCCTTTCTTGGCTATCGCCCGAGGTCGCACCGGATCAATCTCGTGGTGCAACCAGGACAACTGGCCGATGAGGTTTGCTGCGGGCCGATTAAAAGCGCCCCTTGGGGCGCCGATCGGTCTGCTCAGTCGTGAGGCAGCGGAAACAAAAAACGCTCATTTCGAGCGCTGGCGGATTCTAGAAGCGCCCTAAATATTCAGTCAACACTAACAAGAATGCTTCTTAGATTTTAAATTTATATAAAAACTGTATGAATGTACAGTTTGCTCAAAAAATTACAGCAAAAAATCACGGATTCAAGAGGTGTATACGCTCACATCGTTTTATTTGTCATCAAGGCGAAATAAAGTGCAAAAAGCCTGGTAGCCCTACACGAGCACAGATATAGTGAATCTGCCTGCACGTTGCAGGTGCTTGCCAAAGGAAAGGAAAAGCAAACTCCGCCGAGGCCTTTGATTCCATGGGCTGTTGGCACTTGCTCTTTATCTTCGCTTGAGGCACAAAAGGGAGCAATCGTTGCTTCCAGCGGCAAGGACCACACCCTCCTTGAACCGCGAAAAACGGCCCGGTCTGGTACCGGCCGTAAAGCCCGGAAGTCGGTTTCTCCACTTCCGGGCTTTGTCATTTCCGGCGATGTCTTTTTCTGCAGCGCATTGTTTGCATTTTTTCGCGCTCATCTGCCTCTGGCGGGTATTCCGATAGCGCAAACTTCTCCCTGGAAACGCCTCTTGCCTCTATCTATATATGGAGCGCAATCTAGATACACCAGGGTACGCTCAAGGTACAGTGGTGTTTCGGGTGCGTGGCGGGTCCCGCCCCTGAGAGTCTTGGAAGGCTTTCAATCTCTGCATCAATAACAATTGCCCATGTCCTTGCTCACATCGAATCGCTGGCTTCGTCGGCTGATCTGGTCTGTTCTTGCTCTTTTGCTGTTATGGCTGCTGCTCTGGGCAGTAGTGCCTTGGGTCGCCAAGAGCCAGCTGGAAAAACAGGCTTCCGAGAAGCTGGGGCGTGGCGTGCATGTAGGCAGGATCGAGTTTGCTCCCTGGGCCATGTCCATCACCTTGCATGATCTGGTGATTGATAAAGCTATAAAAAAAGTAGCTGATGGTTCCGATGCGGAAAGCATTTCAGAGCAAAAAGATCTGAAGTCGTCAGCGGAGCCTCAGCTGGAGATCAAGCGCATCTTCATCAATGCCAGTGCGCAGTCCTTGTTCAGGCTCGCTCCTGTGCTGGATGCAATCGAGGTCGATGCCCCGGTGGTGCGACTGACCCAGCATTCACTGGGCAGGCTCGATATCGACGATGTGATTGCCAGGCTCTCCGAGCCAGATAAGGAAGAGCCGTCCAAGCCCGTGAGCTTTGCGCTCTATAACATTGCATTGCGTGATGGCCGTGTCCAACTCAATGACGAGTTTGTGCAGCGCAAGCATGAACTCAAGGACTTGCAGCTGAGCATTCCTTTCATCAGCAATCTGGCGTCCAAGCGCGAGATCAAGGTGCTGCCGCATCTGGCTTTCGATCTCAACGGCAGCAAGTTCGACACGTCGGGCGAGAGCACGCCGTTCACCGAGACCCGCCAGACGGCGATGCAACTCAAATGGGAGCATATCGATCTGGCTCCTTACCTGGGTTATGTGCCTGCCAGCGTTCCCGTGCAACCCCTCTCTGGAGTGCTCGATACGGATCTGCAGATCAGCTTCGAGCAAAAAGACCAGCCTGTGGTCAGCATCAGCGGCAAGCTGGCCTTGAGCAATGTGGCATTGCAAGACCGCCAGAGTGCACCGCTGCTGAACTTTGAGGCGCTGGAGCTGCAGCTCCAGAATGCTCAGCCTCTGCAAAACCAGATTGCGCTTGAGACTGTGCGCTGGGTCAAACCCGAGATTCATGCCAGCCGCAATGCGCAAGGCGTGATCAACTGGTTGGGGCTGAATGCGCCGTCCGCCGCTGCGGCAGCGCCCGCCGAGAATGCAGAACCTGAGTCTGATTCCTCCGGCACCGAGGCTTCGGTCCAGGCGGGGGGCAAGGCCGAGACGCCCGCCCAGTCCCTCGCAGTGAGCGTGAAGCAGTTCGATATTGATGGCGCTACAGTGCATTGGAGGGATGCGGCTACAGGCGCGGCACCTGCAGCCCTGACTCTGGCCCCTTTGATGCTGCAGGCCAGGAATCTGGCTTGGCCCATGAATGCGCCTTTGCAACTGACGGCCACTGCGGGTCTGCAAGCGGCTGAGCAGGCCCGGGCGGAAGGGGCGGCCAGGCTGGTTGTGGATGGGGAAGCCACGGACAAGGCGGGCAAGCTCAATCTCAAGCTGCAGCAGATGCCGCTGCAATGGGTTCAGCCCTATTTGGAAGCGCACTTCAAGCCGCAGCTCAGCGCCATGCTGGGCACCGATGCCCGGATCTCCTGGGGTGAGGGCGGGGTGGTGGCGGAGGTGGCAGAGCTGACCGCCGACAAGCTGCAACTGCAGGACAAGCAGGCCCCTGTCAATATCGAGCAGATCAAGGTCAGCGGCGTTCAGGTCGATCTTGCTGCCCGGCAGGTGCAGGTGGAGGCCATTGCCGTACAGAAGCCGCAGCTCGCTGCTCTGCGTGATGCACAAGGGCACTGGATGTACGAGCGCTGGTTGCCCGTGGCGGCGCCTGCAGCCAAGCCTGCAACGAAGGACAGCAAGGCGGAGCCGGGCAAGCCCTGGTCGGTGAAGCTGGCAGCGATTGCCGTGGATGGTGGTGCGCTGCAGTTTCGCGATGCGGCACCTGTGCAAGGCGGGAATGCACGGCCTGTGCAGCTGGATGTGAGCGCATTGCGCGTACGCCTGGGTGCTTTCGAGCCTCTCGCAGCCAAGGCGGCGCCGACTCCGCTGGAGGTCTCGGCCCAGCTCGCTGCCGGTCGCCGTGTGCAAGCTGGTCATGTTCAGTTCAAGGGGCAGTTGGGTCTGACTCCCGTTTCGGCTCAGGGTCAGTTGCAGGCCCGTGCCGTGCCGTTGCATGCGCTGGAGCCGTATTTCGGTCACAAGCTCAATGTCGACCTGGTACGTGCCGACGGCAACTTCCGGGGCAAGCTTAACTATCTGGCCCATGCCAAGGGGCCGCAGCTGTCTGTGTCGGGCGATGTGGAACTCAACGACCTGCGCGTACGCTCCACGCTTGCAGCTCCGGTGCAGGAGGAGGTGGGCAAGCCCAGTACCGCCAAGGGCGCGCTGACGGCGGTGCTCAATGACTCCACGGCAGACCGTGCCAAGGCACTGGCCGCGCGCACCGGCCTGGGCCTGGGCGATGATTTGCTGGCCTGGAAAACACTGGTCGTGCGCGGCCTGGACCTGAATATGCAACCGGCCCAGCCGCTGCGAGTGAGCGTGCGCGAAACCGCGCTGAGCGACTTTTTTGCGCGCGTCATCGTGCAGCGCAACGGCCGTATCAATCTGCAGGACATCCTGAAGACCGAAAAATCCGAGGAGTCCGTCGCGCAGAACGAAGAGGCTAACGCCAAGGCGGCTGCCGGCGAGAAGCCCGAGCTCGGCAAGCCCGTGGCCGAGCCTGCAAAGCCCGAAGATGCGGGCCCCGCGCCCATCGTCAAGGTCGGGCCCATTGTGTTGACGGGCGGCAAGGTACAGTTCTCCGACTACTTCATTCAGCCCAACTACTCGGCCGATCTGAGCGAGCTGACCGGCCGTCTGAGCGCCTTCTCTTCGCAGGCTCCTGCAGGCCAGGTCGAGCCGCAAATGGCCGATCTTGAAATCAAGGGCAAGGCCCAGGGCACGGCGAAGCTCGATATCAGCGGCAAGGTCAACCCGCTGGCCAAGCCTCTGGCGCTGGATGTGCGCGCCCAGATGAATGACCTGGAGCTATCGCCGCTGTCGCCATACTCCATCAAGTATGCGGGCTATGGCATCGAGCGCGGCAAGCTCTATATGGATGTGAACTACAAGGTGCAGCCTGATGGGCAGCTCACGGCGTCGAACAAGCTGGTGCTGCGCCAACTGACCTTCGGCGACAAGGTGGAAGGCGCGCCCGCATCGCTGCCCGTCAAGCTGGCTGTGGCCCTGTTGTCCGACCGCAACGGCGTGATCGATCTCGATGTGCCTCTGAGCGGCTCGCTCAACGACCCGCAGTTCCGTCTGGCGCCCATCATCTTCAAGGTGATCGGCAACATCATCATGAAGGCCGTGACTGCGCCGTTTGCGCTGCTGTCGGGAGCGTTCTCGGGTGGCGACGAGTCGGGCGCAGTCAACTTTGCTCCGGGCAGTGCCAAGCTCGACGGCAAGGCCCGGGAGCAACTGGCCAAGATCGTCAAGGCACTCAATGACCGCCCGGCGCTCAAGATGACGGTGGTGGGAGAGTCGCGTGAGGCGGAAGACAAGGAGGCCTGGAAGACTGAAGAGCTGGATCGTCTGCTGCTGGCTCAAAAGCGCCGCAACGCGATTCGCGAAGGCAAGGGGGGCGACGAGGTTATGGAGTTCAGCGAAGCCGAGCGCCCAGCTCTGCTCAAGGCCGTTTACGGTCGTGCCGACATCAAAAAGCCCCGCAACATGGTCGGAATGGCCAAGGACCTGCCTGCTGACCAGATGACGGCGCTGCTGGTGGCCAGCATCAAGGTGCCCGACGATGCCATGCGCGAGCTGGCGTTGGCGCGCGGCGTGGCTGTGCGGGACTATCTGGCAACGCAACAGCTGCCGCTGGAGCGTCTGTTCCTGGGAGCTCCAAAGCTGGATGTGCAGGACAAGGACTGGACGCCACGTGCCCAGTTGAGCCTGTCTGCGCAGTGATGAAAGTGCTGCGAAACGCCTTGCGATTTCGCATTTTTTGGCTTGCCTTTAAATAAAGGCGAAAATACCGGTTTGCCCAGGTGCTCATGTGCCTGGGCTTGCGCTTGGAAAGTCTGCCCTCATGTGGGTTGGCACCGGCCTGTTGCAGCGTTGACTGCGCTGGCTGCCAAGCATTTTCTGACCCTTACATGACATCTATTTCTCCTAGCAGCACCATGTCTGATGCATCTGAAGTGAACCCGGCCTCTGCCAAGAATACTGAGCAACATCCGCTGGATGCATTGACGGGTGGTGCTTTCTCCGCCGAGACGTCGGGTGATCGCGCCGCGCGCATTCGCGACTGGTTGGCGACTCAGCCCACGGTCGAGCAACTCCAGGACGTTCACAAGGAACTGAGCAAGGGCGACAAGAGTGCTGCCCGTGCCGTGCGTGAGCGCCTTGACGAAATCCGTCGCACCGCGAATCAGGAAAAAATTTCCGTGGAATGGGCCGAGAAGGCTCAGGCCCTGCTGGCTGCAGAGCCCTTCGATGCCGCGGCTGCAGCCGCCTGGCAGCGTGATGCCGCCAAGGCCGGTGCCGCGCTGTCGCGCGAGCCTCTGTCGCAGTTCAAGGCCCGACTGGGCGAGCGCGTGAAGGCTGTGGAAGACCTGCAGCATCGCACCCAGGTGCAGCGCGAAGTGGCGCTGCTGCTGGCGCAGCGCATCGAAGTACTGTCCACCAAGTCCTGGAAGGATGCCAAGGCAGTGCTGGAAGCCCTGGGGGTCGATGTCGCGCGCTGGCAGGAGCAGGCCAAGGAGCTGACCGGCGACGCCAGCTGGAGCAGCGTGGACGGACGTTTCCCTCCTCAGCTGGAAGCCGCCTCTGCGCAGCTGGCGCTGGTTTGGGATGCTTTCCAGTCTGCACTGGCACAGACCGAGGCCGCTGCTGCCGACGAGTCAGCGCCGTTGCCCACGGTTCCTGTCTGGGCTGACGAAATCCGCGTGGCTCGCGGTCTGCCTCCCGAAGCCGCTGCTGTGGAAGTGGCCAAGCCCGCTGCACCGCGTGCAGCTGCTGCCGGTCGTGGCAAGCCCACGACCGAGCAGGTGGAAGCCGCCAAGGCTGGCCTGGATCAGGCCCTGCAGGCGCTGAAGGCTGAAACTGCAGCTGGCAACAGCCAGGCCGGCTCCGAAGCCGTCCAGGCCATGCGCGCAGCCATCAAGGCCCATGGTCGCTTTGTGGACGAAGCGCTGGTGGGCGAAGTGCATGAGGCCCTGTTGGCCGCCGGTGAAGCCGAAGGTTGGCAGCGCCATCTGGCCGAGAAGCTGCGCGAAGATCTGGTGGCCAAGGCCGAAGCCTTGCTCAACCGCCCCGAAGGTCAGGCACTGGGTGGTCGCAAGATCCAGGAAACCCTGCGCAGCCTGCGCGAACAGTGGAAGCAGGCCGACCAAGGTGCCGTGGCCAATCATGCGCTGTGGAAGAAGTTTGACGAGGCCTGCAACGCAGCCTACAAGGTGGTCGAGTCCTGGCACGACAAGATTCGTCAGGACAGCACGCAGGCCAAGGCTCAACGCCTGGCGCTGATCGAGGAAATCAAGGCCTGGGCTGCAGCCAATGCGGCCAGCCAGGACTGGAAGAACATGCTGCGCGCGCTGCGCCAGTTTGGCGAGCGCTGGCGTGAAAGCGGTCATATCGGCGAAAAGCTGTTTGCCGAACTGCAGCCCCTGTTCAAGCAGGCCATGGCTGCTGCCGAAGCGCCCTTGCAGGCTGCACAAAAGGCCAGCCTGGAGCGTCGCCACGCCATGATCGACGAGGCGACAGCCTTGGGGGCAGCTCCCAGCCTGCGCATCGACGCCGTGAAGGCGCTGCAGCAGCGCTGGCAGGCCGAAGCCCAGGTGGTGCCGCTGGATCGCAAGCACGAGCAAAAGCTCTGGGATGCATTCCGCAAGCCGCTGGACGATGCCTTCAATCGCAAGAGCGTGGAGCGTGGTGGTCGCAGTCAGGTGGCGGTTGAGTTGTCCGAGCATGATCGTCGGGTGCTGGACGCGTCCAAGGCGGTCGAGGCAGCCAATGCCAGCGGTGATGCGCAAAAGATTCACGCAGCGCTGGCCGAGCTCGAAGCAGCCATCAAGGCTCAGCCCGCCAAGTCTGATGAGAACCAGCCCCAGGCCCAGACAGGGCAAGCGTCTGAAGCTGTTGAGGCGCAAGCGAGCGAAGCTGCTGCAGTGGCCAAGCCGGCACGCCCCGTGGTGGCCGTGCGTGGCGATGACCGCCCTGGCATGAGGAAGGAAGCGGCAGCTGCTGCAGGTGGTCGTCCAGGCGGTCGCAAGGACGGCGGCCGTGGACGCGATGCCGCGCGCGGTGGCCGTGATGGTCGCGACAGCCGTGATACCGGCCGTGGTCGTCGCGAGTTCACGCGCGAGGAGCGCGGACCGCGCCTGGCCGATCCAGCCTTCCGTGCCCAGCGTGATGCTGTGGAGCATGCCCAGGAGGCTTTGCGCAAGCTTGCAGCCCAGGCCCATGGCGAAGCGCTGACCCAGTTGCTGGGTGCCTGGCAGGCGCGTGATGCGGCGCAGCTGCCATCGGCTCAGCAACTGGGCGGCAAGGTGACGGCACCTGTGCGCTCTTCCTGGACCGGGGCTGTGGCTGCTGCGCCCAAGGGCAATGCAGCGGAAGCCCTGCTGCGCCTGGAAATGGCTGCTGACGTGCACACCCCGGCCGATCAGCTGGCTGCACGCCGTGCGCTGCAGCTGCAGATGCTGACCCGCCGCAATGATCCTTCGCCCCAGCAGACCTGGGGTCAGGACGTTGCCACAGTGCTGGGCAGTGCCAGCGATGAGGCATCTGCCCGTCGCCTGCAGGCCGCACTCAAGCAATTGCTGCGCAAGTAAGCGACTATCGCCTCGATGGGGGCGGTTGCTAAAGAGAAAAAGGGAGCCGTTAGGCTCCCTTTTTCATATGTGCTGCGTCCTGTCAGAGGAGGTGGGGGCTTCGTCAACGAAAAAGCCGCTGCATTTGCATGCAACGGCTTGTCGTGTTTGGTGCCCAGGAGAGGACTCGAACCTCCACGGAGTTACCCGCTAGTACCTGAAACTAGTGCGTCTACCAATTCCGCCACCTGGGCATTTCAGAGTGGGTGAATTATATAGCGGCTTGAGTACTGCTCATGCCGGTTTACGTGGATTTTTCAGAAAACTTTGCGCAGCAGCTGGGATGACGACGAAAACGAAAAAGCCGCTGCATTTGCATGCAACGGCTTGTCGTGTTTGGTGCCCAGGAGAGGACTCGAACCTCCACGGAGTTACCCGCTAGTACCTGAAACTAGTGCGTCTACCAATTCCGCCACCTGGGCATTTCAGAGTGAGTGAATTATATAGCGGCTTGAGTACTGCTCATGCCGGTTTACGTGGATTTTTCAGAAAACTTTGCGCGGCAGCTGAGATGGCGACGAAAACGAAAAAGCCGCTGCATTTGCATGCAACGGCTTGTCGTGTTTGGTGCCCAGGAGAGGACTCGAACCTCCACGGAGTTACCCGCTAGTACCTGAAACTAGTGCGTCTACCAATTCCGCCACCTGGGCATTTCAGAGTGAGTGAATTATATAGCGGCTTGAGTACTGCTCATGCCGGTTTACGTGGGTTTTTCAGAAAACTTTGCGCGGCAGCTAGGATGGCGACGAAAACGAAAAAGCCGCTGCATTTGCATGCAACGGCTTGTCGTGTTTGGTGCCCAGGAGAGGACTCGAACCTCCACGGAGTTACCCGCTAGTACCTGAAACTAGTGCGTCTACCAATTCCGCCACCTGGGCATTTCAGAGTGAGTGAATTATATAGCGGCTTGAGTACTGCTCATGCCGGTTTACGTGGGTTTTTCAGAAAACTTTGCGCGGCAGCTAGGATGGCGACGAAAACGAAAAAGCCGCTGCATTTGCATGCAACGGCTTGTCGTGTTTGGTGCCCAGGAGAGGACTCGAACCTCCACGGAGTTACCCGCTAGTACCTGAAACTAGTGCGTCTACCAATTCCGCCACCTGGGCTTTCAGGGAAGCTTCGCATTGTAATGCATTTTTTTTGCATTCAATCCGAATCTTCAAATTTTCTAAGATGCCGTCTGGCTTGCAAACATTCCCTTGAGGAATGTTTTCCAAGTTTGTTTCAACCCTTGCAGGTTGTCGTTAAACTTGGTGCCCAGGAGAGGACTCGAACCTCCACGGAGTTACCCGCTAGTACCTGAAACTAGTGCGTCTACCAATTCCGCCACCTGGGCATCTCAGGAAAGACATAGATTGTATATCAAGAAAATGAACCCTCGCGCAAAAGTTGCCGATATGAACGAAGAAATTTTGGGCACTGTGCAGGGCCACCGCGACGGACACGGCTTTGTCGTCCGTGACGATGGTGAGCGTGACATCTACCTTCCCCCCAATGAAATGCGAGCGGTGCTGCACAAGGACAAGGTCCAGGTGCGCATCGCCCGTCATGACCATCGCGGTCGCCCCGAAGGCCGTGTGGTGGAGATCGTGGAGCGTCCGGACCAGCCCATCATTGGTCGCTTTCTGCAAGAAAGCGGTGTGTGGCTCGTGGCCCCTGAAGACAAGCGCTACGGCCAGGATGTTCTGATTCCTTCCAACGCCACAGGCGCGGCCAAGCCGGGGCAGGTGGTGGTGGTCGAATTGACGGAGGCGCCGGCGCTGTTCGGTCAGCCTGTGGGCCGCATCGTCGAAGTGCTGGGTGAGGTGGATGACCCAGGTATGGAAATCGAGATTGCGGTGCGCAAGTATGGCGTGCCGCATATCTTCTCCGACGCCTGTCTCGAGCAAGCCAAGGCGCTGCCCGAGAAAGTCCGACCTGCAGACTACAAGCACCGCATTGATCTGACCGATATTCCTCTGGTCACCATTGACGGCGAAGATGCGCGCGACTTTGACGATGCCGTGTATTGCGAGCCCGCCAAGGTGGGGCGCAGCAAGGGATGGCGCCTGCTTGTGGCGATTGCCGACGTGAGTCACTATGTGACCACGGGCAGCGCCATTGATGTGGATGCCTACGATCGCGCCACCAGCGTGTACTTCCCGCGCCGAGTGATTCCCATGCTGCCGGAAAAGCTCAGCAACGGGCTGTGCTCCTTGAACCCTGACGTCGATAGGCTGTGCATGGTCTGCGACATGCTGATCACGGCGCAAGGCGAGATTCACGCCTATCAGTTCTACCCGGCAGTCATGCACAGCCATGCGCGCTTCACCTATACCGAGGTGGCGGCAATCCTGGCCAATACGCGAGGCCCGGAAGCAGCCAAGCGCAAGGATCGCGTGCAGGATTTGCTGAATCTGTATGGCGTCTTCCAGTCCCTGCTCAAGGCGCGCGAGGCGCGCGGTGCCGTGGACTTCGAGACGACCGAGACGCAGATCGTCTGCGACGACAACGGTCGCATCGAAAAAATAGTGCCGCGCACCCGCAACGATGCGCACAAGCTGATTGAGGAAGCCATGCTGGCGGCGAATGTCTGCAGCGCAGACTTCATCGACCAGAGCGGGCAGCTTGGACTGTTCCGCGTGCACGACAAGCCTTCGCTGGAGAAGCAGGAAATCCTGCGCAACTACCTCAAGGCCATGGGTGTGAGCATGAGCATCAGCGAAAACCCTTCGACCAAGGAGTTTCAGCAGATTGCCAATGCCACCAAGGACCGCCCTGACTCGCAGCAGATTCACACCATGCTGCTGCGCTCCATGATGCAGGCCTTCTATACGCCGGAAGGCTCGGGGCACTTCGGCCTGGCCTTTGAGGCCTATACCCATTTCACCAGCCCGATTCGTCGTTATCCGGACTTGCTGGTGCATCGCGTGATCAAGGCTGAGCTGAACGGCACGCACTACAAGCTGCCCAGCCTGCCCACGCCGGGTGAAGCCGAAGCAAAGATGGCCAAGCGCCTCTCTTCGCGTGTGGTGGAGCCGGGTCAAAAGCCGCGCAAGCGCTCGGCGGCCAAGGAATTCCAGGCATGGGAGGCTGCCGGCCTTCACTGCAGTGCCAATGAGCGCCGCGCCGACGAGGCCAGCCGCGATGTGGAGGCCTGGCTCAAATGCAAATATATGCGCGAGCATCTGGGCGAGGAGTTCGCGGGCACGGTTTCCTCGGTCACGACCTTTGGAGTCTTTGTGACACTGGATGCCATGTATGTGGAAGGCCTGGTGCATATCACCGAGCTTGGCGGCGACTACTTCCGCTTTGACGAAGCCCGGCAGGAGTTGCGTGGCGAGCGCTCGGGTGTCCGCTATGGCATCGGCGCACGAGTGCGGGTGCAGGTCAGTCGCGTGGATCTGGATGGACGTCGCATCGACTTCCGCCTGGTTCGCGATGGCGAGGATGGCTTGGTGCAAACACCACGCAGCGGTCGTGGCCAAGCCAAGGATGAGGGGCGTGGTCGCCGTGATGCCCGTGATTCGCGTGACGAGCGCAGTGCGGGCGGCTATGCCGACAAGTGGAGCCGCCGCGATGCCAAGGCCAATCGTGCGCAGCGCAATGCCGCTGCGGGTCCTGCTTCTGCCCCCGAGCCCGATCGCGCCAAGCAGGGTCGAAAGGCCGCCAAGAAAGCCATGCTGAAAAGCGTGAATCTGGCTGCACTGGAGGCAGAGTACGCACAAGAGCACGCCGTGCCCAAGCCTGAGCCTGTGATGGAGTCCGTCACTGCGGTGCAGCAAGCCAAGCCCCGCAAGGCGGCAGGCAGGAAAAAGGTTGCAGCCCTGCTTGCGCCTGATGCTCCGGCCATCTCCGTTGCCAAGGCTGCGGTCAAGCCCGAATCAAAGTCGGTTGCAAAGCCCGCAACAAAGGTCGCAGCGAAGTCTGTGGCGAAGTCGGCTTCCAAAGCCGTAAAGGTGGTTGCCAAGCCTGCGGCAGGTGCCAAGGCTGCGCCGGCAAGCAAAACCAGCAAGCGCAAGACTGAGCGCTGATTGCTCTCCTGCCAAGAGCTGAAAGGCCTTGCCAGATGATGGCAAGGCCTTTGTTTTTGGGCAGTTTATTGATTGCCCAGACGCAGAGCCAGTGCGCTGGCGCTGAATGGGAGATCTGCTGGCCAGCAATCTGCAACATGGCCATGGCGGAAGGCAGCCTGAGTCGCAGCCATATCGGCACTTTGACCCTGTGCCCATAGCGCCGCTATCAATCCGGCCAGCACATCGCCCGTGCCGCCCGTGGCCAGGCGTGCATTGCCGCTGGCATTGATCCAGACTTGCTGCTGTGGATTGGCAACAACCGTGCCCGAGCCCTTGAGCAGCACCGTGCACTGAAATTTGCTGGCAAGCTGCAGGCAGGATTGAAGGCGGTTGGCTTGTACTTGAGCGGTGCTGGTTTGCAGCAGGCGCGCGGCCTCCAGCGGGTGGGGGGTCAAGATCGTGGTCTGCTGGAGTGAGGCGCGCTGGCTCAGCTGCTGTGCCAGTGCCGGGCTGGATGCAACGGCGTTGAGTGCGTCGGCATCCAGCACCAGTTGCGGTGCTTGTGCCAGTATGTGGGGCAGCCAGGCCTGCACGGCTTCGCCGCCACCGCAGCCGCAGACCACAGTGGCCTGGCTCCAGTCCTGCTCGGCGGGCCGGCGCAACATGATTTCCGGCCAGGGCGCAATGCCTTGCGGTGATTGCTCGTCCAGCAAGGCCAGCATGACGCGGCCGGCGCCGGCGTGCAGTGCGGCCAGAGCCGCCAGCCAGGCTGCGCCCGTCATCGACAGGCCGCGCAAGCCCAGGCCTTCGCCGCCGAGCACGGCCACATCGCCAAAACTGCCTTTGTGAGTGGCGTGCGGGCGTGCTCTTGGGGAGGCAAGCCCTGAGTTGCTCAGATGCGCCGTGGGCCGCGCTGCGGCGGGTTTGGCTATGTCGGGTGCGCTGGCAATGCCGCAGCCGAGGTCGTCCCACCAGATTTCTCCGCAGGCATCGCGGCCCTGACCGGTGAACAGGCCGGGCTGCAGGGTCAGCAAGGCAAGCGTGTAGCGTCGTTGGTTGGTGGCGATATGGCCAGGCGCGAACTCCCTCAGATATTGGCCGGTATCGGCATCGAGGCCGGAGGCAACATCTACACAGAGTGAGCTGCAGGTGCAATGCCGAACCTGGGCCAGCAACTGCCGCAGGCGCTGATCGGAAGTCGAGGCCTTGTCGGCAGGGCGCTGGCTCAGTCCTATGCCCAGCAATGCATCGATGCACAGGTCTTGTGGTCCCAGATCGACGGGGGCGTCATCGAGCCACTGCACGCCAGCCTGCAAGGCCTTGCCCCGGGAAATCTGTGCGTCGGGCGGAAGTTCGGCAGGTGCGCGCACTTCGCTGACCATGATTCGCGCATGGGGCAGCATGGCCCTGAGCTGAGCTGCCGCCTCAAAGCCGTCGCCGCCGTTGTTGCCCGGACCGCAGGCAATCCAGATGCGTTGTGCGTGCGGGGCTATTGCCAGCGCCAGTTTTGCGATCGCAAGGCCTGCGCGCTCCATCAGCCGGTGAGGCGGCAGGCTGATGGCGCAAGCCTGCTCGATCTGGCGTGTGGCGGCGGTGCTGAATAGCGGCCAGCCCTGGCCGGTCGCCATGGAGGCGGGCGGGATTTCGGTGGGGGAAATGCGCAGCATGGTCCGAGGATAGCCTCAGGTCGCGCATTTGTGGGTTTTGATGATTTTTGCCTTGTAGACCAGTGACCATAAGCGGTTGTAGCTACAAAAAGTGAAATCAGACGCGATTGAGCACGGCTTCTATGCCCGCGCTGATATTCAGGACGGCGTCGTCGTGCAGGGCGGCATGCCAGATCATCAGGCCCATGGGGAGCTCGTTCGCGTTGTGGCACGGCAGTGACAGGGCGCAGCCGTCCAGCATGTTGACCACGCTGGTATTGCGCAGCAGCAGGCTGTTGACGCGGAAAAATTCTTCGTCACGCCTGAGGTCGGCTGCAGCATCGAAGCCGTTGGCCGGGGCGACGGATGCAATCGTGGGTGCCGTGATCGGCGTGGTGGGCGATAGCAGGGCGTCATGGCCGGCAATGACGCTCTCCATCCTGGCAATCCAGCGCTTGCGCGCGGCCAGCAGATCCAGATAGTCGGCAGCGCTCATGGTCGCGCCGCGCTCTATGCGGGAGCGAACCCGGGGATCGTAGAGCGCGGCTTTGGCGGGATCCTGCAGATGGTGGCGGTGCCAGGCATAGCTTTCGGTGGGCGAGAAGCCGCCGATGGTGTTGATGTCGTCCAACTCCTCCAGCTCGGGCAGGTCAATCCACTCGATCTGTGCGCCGTCGGCCTGCAGTTTGGCAATGCTGCGTTCGAAGGCGATGCGCACGGCAGGTTCTATCTGCTCGAAGAACAGGGGGCGTGGCACTGCCAGGCGCCACTGGCTCAGGCTGCGTTCGTCCTTGGCGACTTTGCGCTCGGCCAGAATCTCGTGCAGCAGCACGGCATCGCGCACGCTGCGGGTAATGGCACAGGCGGTGTCCAGCGTGGGCGCGAGTGGCACTGTTCCTTCCGTGGGAACCAGCCTGGCCGTGCTTTTGAAGCCCACTAGTCCATTGAGTGCAGCGGGAATGCGAATGGAGCCCCCGGTATCCGAGCCCAGCGCCGCCCAGGCGGCGCCGCTGGCGACGGAAACGGCAGCGCCTGAAGAGGAGCCGCCAGGAATGCGGGCCGGCCACGTGGGCGCCAGCTGAGGGTTGGCGGGGTGGCGGGCGTCCAGCGCGGCGGGGGTGCCGAAATGCGGGTTCACGCCCACGCCGGAAAAAGCGAACTCGACCATATGGGTGCGGCCGATGATGGCGGCACCTGCTGCGCGCAGGCGGGCGACGGCCGTGGCGTCTGTCTGGGCGACAGGCGCATCCTGCAGCACCAGGGAGCTGGCGGCACTGCGTGTGCCTTGCGTGTCGAACAGGTCCTTGACCGAGATGGCCAGGCCGGCCAGGGGGGCAGCGGATGGCGTTTCTGCAGCAGCCCAGCGTGCCTCGTCAAAAAAAGTCTGGCTGAAAACGTTGGCGCACAAGGGGCTTTGGGCGGCAGCAATGCTCATTTGCATGAGGTTTGCGGCGCTTTGGCGGCCTTCGCGAATCTCAAGAGCGACGTGACTGAGGTCGAGTTGCATGGCAGTGTGCTAAAATTTTGCGGCTTTGCTAAGGGTTAGTCCGTGAGGATTGACTTGAAAAGCTCTGAAAGTGGTTGATGCGATGGCGTTTTGTGTGTTGCAACAATTGCTTTTAAGTCGGCAAGGCAAATAGCAAACCGGCCTATTCAAGGTGTTGCAGACGCTTTTTCAAGGCGGCTGCAATCGTTGGGCCGGATTTTAGACCCAACCTTTGAGGTAATTAACATGGCAGTAACAATGCGCGAGATGCTGGAAGCCGGCGTCCACTTCGGTCACCAAACTCGTTTCTGGAATCCCAAGATGGCTCCGTTCATCTTCGGTGCCCGCAACAAGATCCACATCATCAACCTGGAAAAGTCCCTGCCGATGTTCCAGGAAGCCCAGAAGTTCGCCAAGCAGCTGACTGCTAACGGCGGCACCATCCTGATGGTGGGTACAAAGCGTCAAGCCCGTGAGCTGGTGGCTGAAGAAGCCAAGCGCGCTGGCGTGCCCTTCGTTGACCAGCGCTGGCTGGGCGGCATGCTGACCAACTTCAAGACCGTCAAGACCTCCATCAAGCGTCTGAAGGACATGAAGGCTCAGCAAGAAGCTGGTCTGGAATCCATGTCCAAGAAGGAACAGCTGATGTTCGTTCGCGAACTGGAAAAGCTGGAAAAGGACATCGGCGGCATTCAGGACATGAACGGTCTGCCCGACGCCATTTTCGTGATCGACGTGGGCTTCCACAAGATCGCTATCGCTGAAGCCAAGAAGCTGGGCATTCCTCTGATCGGCGTGGTTGACACCAACCACAACCCCGACGGCATCGACTACGTGATCCCTGGTAACGACGACTCCGCCAAGGCTGTGCAGCTGTATGCCCAAGGCATCGCCGACGCAATCCTGGAAGGCCGTGAAGCTCGTCTGAACGACGTGGTGAAGGCTGCTGCCGGTGAGAACGGCGACGAGTTCGTGGAAGTGGAAGAATCCGCCGCCTAAGCGAAGTCCGGCTGCGCGACCGCATCGCGAGAAAAAGCGGGGCTCTAGGTAGCCCCGTTTTTTTAGCCGGAATCCTGACTGGACTTACGCAAGAAAGAATGCACCGGCGGTGTGTCACAAAGGCGAGTTTCGTGCCTTTGCCAGTTTGCGTAAGTCGTTCCTGTAACGAATCGAACTGATACTGGAGAAATACGATGGCAATTACTGCAAGCATGGTCGCTGAACTGCGCGCCAAGACCGACGCCCCCATGATGGAATGCAAGAAGGCTCTGACCGAAGCTGATGGCGATATGGCCAAGGCTGAAGAGCTGCTGCGCGTCAAGCTGGGTACCAAGGCTGGCAAGGCCGCTTCCCGTGTGACTGCTGAAGGCGTTGTGGCTGCTTTCATCGACGGCGGCAAGGGCGGCCTGATCGAAGTGAACAGCGAAACCGACTTCGTGTCCAAGAACGACAGCTTCCTGGCCATGGCCAACGCCGCTGCCAAGCTGGTCGCTGAGCACAACCCTGCTGACCTGGACGCTCTGGGCGCTCTGGCCTACGAACAAGACGGCTACGGCCCCACTCTGGAAGACGTGCGCAAGGGTCTGATCGGCAAGATCGGCGAAAACATGTCCTTCCGTCGCTTCAAGGCTTTCAGCGGCGCTGGCCTGGCTGCCTACGTGCACGGCACCCGCATTGGCGTGGTGGTCGAGTTCGACGGCGACGCTGCTGCTGCCAAGGACGTGGCAATGCACGTGGCTGCCATGAAGCCCGTGGCTCTGACTTCCGCTGACGTGCCTGCTGACCTGATCGCCAAGGAACGCGCTGTGGCCGAAGGCAAGGCAGCCGAATCCGGCAAGCCTGCCGACATCGTTTCCAAGATGGTGGAAGGCTCCGTGCAGAAGTACCTGAAGGAAGTGTCCCTGGCTGACCAGGTCTTCGTGAAGGCTGCTGACGGCAAGCAAACCGTGGCTCAGATGCTCAAGGCTGCCAACACCAATGTGAAGGCGTTCACGATGTATGTCGTGGGTGAAGGCATTGAGAAGAAGACTGATGACTTCGCCGCTGAAGTGGCTGCCCAGGTGGCAGCAGCCAAGGCTGGTGCTTAAACCTAAGCCTTAGCAACAATCGCGGCCTAGAGCCGCGATTGATTTATTCCCCTCCCGTTTTCATACTCATTCAACTTCCATCGGAGAAACACCATGTCCAACGCCATTCCAGCCCACAAGCGCATCTTGCTCAAGCTGTCGGGGGAGGCGTTAATGGGAGATGACCAGTTCGGCATCAACCGTGCAACCATCGAACGCATGGTGGCTGAGATCGTGGAAGTGACCAAGGTGGGTGTGCAGGTTGCCGTGGTGATCGGCGGCGGCAACATCTTCCGCGGCGTGGCAGGTGGCTCGGTCGGCATGGACCGTGCGACTGCCGACTATATGGGCATGCTGGCCACGGTGATGAACGCCCTGGCTCTGGCAGATGCCATGGACAAGCAGGGTTTGACGGCTCGCGTGATGTCCGCCATCGGTATCGAGCAGGTGGTCGAGCCCTATGTGCGTCCCAAGGCGCTGCAGTACCTGGAAGAGGGCAAGGTCGTGGTGTTCGCTGCCGGCACGGGCAATCCCTTCTTCACCACCGACACGGCCGCTGCGCTGCGCGGTGCTGAAATCGGCGCCGAAGTCGTGCTCAAGGCCACCAAGGTGGATGGCGTGTACACGGCTGATCCGGTCAAGGATCCTTCGGCCACGCGTTACGACAAGCTGGCTTTCGATGAGGCCATCTCGCGCAATCTGGGCATCATGGATGCCACGGCTTTCGCGCTGTGCCGCGACCAGAAGCTGCCGATTCGCGTGTTCTCCATCGTCAAGCCCGGCGCACTCAAGCGCGTGGTCATGGGTGAAGACGAAGGCACTCTGGTGTACGCTTGAGCGTTTTGCCGCCACATGCCCGCAAAGGAACAAGAACATGACGATCGCTGAAATCAAAAAGAACACCGAAACCAAGATGGGTCAGTCCATCGAGGCTCTGAAGAACAACCTGGCTCGCGTGCGTACCGGCCGTGCGAATCCCGCGCTGCTGGATGCCATTCATGTCGAGTACTACGGCTCCATGGTGCCTCTGTCTCAGGTGGCCAATGTGTCTTTGCTGGATTCCCGCACCATCAGCGTGCAGCCCTGGGAAAAGAACATGGCTGCCAAGGTGGAAAAGGCCATTCGCGAGAGTGATCTGGGCCTGAATCCTGCCTCCATGGGCGATCTGATTCGCGTGCCCATGCCTCCCATGAGCGAAGAGCGCCGCAAGGAAATGACCAAGCTGGCGCGCAACGAAGGCGAGAACGCCAAGATTGCCGTTCGCAACCTGCGCCGCGATGCCAACGAAGGCGTGAAGAAGCTGGTCAAGGACAAGGAAGCCTCTGAAGACGATCAGAAGCGCTCCGAAGCCGAAATCCAGAAGATCACCGACAAGCATATTGCCGAGGTCGATACGCTGGTGGCGGCCAAGGAACAGGACATCATGGCGGTCTGAGTCTTTCCAAAGGACTTGCACTTTTGACATCCAAGAAAAACGGCGCGGTTCCGCGCCATATCGCCGTCATCATGGACGGCAACGGACGGTGGGCCAAGCGCCGTCTGCTTCCACGTCTTGCCGGTCACAAGCAGGGGGTGGAGTCCCTGCGCCGCTGCGCTCGCGCCTGCGTCGAGCGCGGCGTGCAGGTGCTCACGGTGTTTGCGTTTTCCTCCGAGAACTGGAACAGGCCTCAGGAAGAGGTTTCGGGGCTCATGAGCCTGCTGGCCAATGCCCTGGCCAAGGAAGTCGCTCAACTCAGCCGCGACGGCGTGCGTCTGTACTTTGTCGGCGACCGTCAGGGGCTGAGCGACAAGGTTCGAGAGGGCTTGGCCGAGGCTGAGCGCATCACCGCCCACAACACGCGTCTGGTTCTCAACGTCTGCTTCAACTACGGCGGCCGCTGGGATATAGCCCAGGCTGCACAGAAGTTGGTGGCCCAGGGGCTGGAGCTGACTCCCGAGAATCTGGACAGGGCCATGGCCTTGGCCCATGTGCCGGATCCTGATCTCATGATCCGCACCGGCGGTGAAACCCGCATCAGCAATTTCCTGCTCTGGCAGGCTGCTTATACAGAGCTTTTTTTCAGCAATGCCCTGTGGCCTGATTTCGACGAGGCGGCTCTTGACGAGGCCATTGCCGTGTTTGGCGGTCGTGAGCGCCGCTTCGGCCAGACTTCCGAGCAGATTCAACCATCATCCACCGTCACCCTGACGGCTTAACCATAAGAGGTGCCATGCTCAAGCAGCGCGTCATTACCGCCTTGATTCTGCTGGCCATTTTGCTGCCGGCACTGTTTTATACGGCCAGCACCGTGCCTTTTGCCGCACTGATGCTGTTGTTCATGGCGGCCGGTGCCTGGGAGTGGGGGCGACTCAATGGTTTTGGACAGGCAGGCTCGCTGGCTCTGGGTGCTGTCTGTACGGCGCTGTGCGCTGGCTCCTGGTGGGCCGGCTGGGTGGATCAGCCTCTGCCCACGGTGTGGCTGATTGCGGGTTCCCTCTGGGTGCTGGGGGGCGTTTTGCTGCTGCGCGCTGGTGTGGCGGGCTGGCCGCATATTCCGGCAGCAGTCCGTCTGGTCGGCGGCGTGCTGGCATTGTGGCTGGCCTGGCTGGCCGTGGTGCAGGCGCGCAATATCGGCATCAACTTCCTGCTGTCGGTGCTGGTGCTGGTCTGGGTGGCCGATGTTTTTGCCTACTTTGCGGGTCGCACTTTCGGCCTGAAGTTCACCAGGAACAAGCTTGCTCCTTCCATCAGTCCCGGCAAGAGCTGGGAAGGTGTCTGGGGCGGCATGCTGGGGGTGATTGTTCTGGCTCTGGTCTGGAGCTGGGCAGATCGTCACTACGGCGCCGGTGTTCCCAGTTTCTATTCGGTGCTGCAGTCGCGCGGACTTTGGTTCCTGCTGCTGGCTGCGGTGTTTATGGCTGCGATGAGTGTGGTGGGCGACCTGGTCGAATCCCTCATCAAGCGCAGCGTCGGTGTCAAGGACAGCAGCGGCTTGCTGCCCGGCCATGGTGGTGTCCTGGATCGCATTGATGCTCTCCTGCCCACACTGCCGTTGGCGATGATGCTCTCATCCTTTGTGCATCCATGAAGCAGAAAATCACGGTTCTGGGTTCTACCGGTTCCATCGGAACCAATACCCTGGATGTGGTGGCACGCCACCCTGAACAATACGAAATCTTCGCGCTGAGCGCAGCCACGCAAGTGGATCTGATGCTCAGGCAATGCGCGCAGTTCAAGCCGCAGTTCGCTGTGATGGCCAGTGCGCCCCATGCTCGTCAACTGGCTGAGGCAATCAAGCATAACGGGCTTCAAACACAGGTTCTTCAGGAGCGGGATGCTCTTGAAGTGATTGCGTCGCATCCTGATGTGGATGCCGTCATGGGGGCGATTGTCGGAGCGGCCGGTCTGGCGCCCTGTCTGGCGGCTGCCAGGGCTGGCAAGCGTCTGCTGCTGGCCAACAAGGAGGCCATGGTGGTGGGCGGTGCCCTGTTCATGGACACCGTCAAGCGCCATGGTGCCACCTTGCTGCCCATTGATAGCGAGCACTCGGCCATCTTCCAGTGTCTGCCCGAAGACAGCCGCACCTGGACTGATCGCGTCGACTCCTTGCTGTTGACGGCATCCGGCGGTCCCTTCCGTCAACGCGACCCGGCGACGCTGTCCGAGATCACTCCTGAGCAGGCGTGCTCTCACCCGAATTTCTCCATGGGGCGCAAGATCTCGGTGGACTCGGCCACCATGATGAACAAGGCGCTGGAGGTGATCGAGGCGCGCTGGCTGTTCGATATGGCGCCCGAGAAGATCAAGGTGGTGATCCATCCGCAGCAGATCGTGCACTCCATGGTGCAGTTCAAGGATTCGTCGGTGCTCGCCCAGCTGGGAACGCCTGATATGCGGGTGCCGATTGCCTGCGGTCTGGCCTGGCCCAAGCGCATCGAGAGCGGCGCACCTGTACTGGATTTCACCAAGCTGGCGGCGCTGACCTTCGAGGAGGCGGATGCGCAGCGCTTTCCGGGCCTTCATCTGTCCTGGCAGGCGCTGTGCGCGCCCGAGGGCACAACCACGGTGCTCAACGCAGCGAACGAAGTGGCGGTCGCCGCATTCCTGGAGCGTCGCCTGTCGTTTGACCGCATTCATGCCGTCAATCTGCAGACGCTGGAATCCGTGCAGCCCGGTGCCGTAGGCAGTCTGGAAGAGTTGATGGCGCTCGATGAGCGAGCGCGCGAGCGTGCGGCTGACATAGCCAGGCAGTGGGCGCGCTGATCTGGCGCCGGGTTCGGGTGCTTGAGGAGTTGCGGTTGAACTTGCGGCTTGCTGCACACTCCAAGCATTGATTGGCATTAAGGAGTTTCAGGTGTTGCTGACGGTTGTGGCTTTCATCGTGGCGCTCGGTGTTCTGATTGCAGTGCATGAGTGGGGCCACTATCGCGTTGCCGTGGCTTGCGGCGTCAAGGTGCTGCGTTACTCCGTGGGCTTTGGCAAGCCTCTGTTGCGCTGGGCCGGCAAGAAATCGGGCACCGAGTATGTGATCGCAGCGCTGCCTCTGGGCGGCTATGTGCGCATGCTTGATGAACGCGAGGGCGAGGTCAGGCCCGAGGAAAAACATCTGGCCTTCAACAATCAGCCCCTGCGTTCACGTGCAGCCATTGTTGCCGCGGGGCCGGCAGCCAATCTGGTGCTGGCCGTGGTGCTGCTGGCGGTGGTCAACTGGGTGGGGGCCAACGAGCCTGCAGCCCGACTCGCGGCTCCTCCGGAAGGCACGTTGCTGCATCAGGCCGGTATTCAAAGTGGCGACTGGGTGCAGCGTGCCGCAGTGGGAGGCCAGGAGTGGCAGCCTGTGCGTGCTCTGGGTGATTTGCGCTGGCTGGTGACGACGGCGGCCATTGAAGGCGAGTCCCTGCAGCTGGAAGTGGCTGACCAGGCGCATGGCGCGGCGCGCATCGTGCCGCTGGATCTCGCTTCTTTGCAACAAAAGGAACCAGATGCGGCTTTCTTTGACAAGGTGGGGCTGCAGGGAGCCTGGAGCCGCGCGGTCATTGACGAGATTGTCGCAGGAGGCCCGGCAGACAAGGCGGGCCTGCAAAAAGGCGATGTGCTGCTCAGCATCAATGCTCAGGCAGTTCTGGATGGCGCGCAGGCGCGTGCCGCGATTCGAGCCTCGGGTGCATCTGGACAGGTTGAGCCGCAGGTGTGGGTTGTGGAGCGCGCGGGCCAGCGTCTGAATCTGCGGGTGCAGCCGGAAATAGTACCTGGCAAGGATGGGCAAGCTGCAACTGCACGTGTGAACGCCGTCATCGGCAGCCAGCCGGAAATGGTGCTGGTGCGCCGCGGCTTTCTCGATGGCCTGAGTGCCGGTGTGCACAAGACCTGGGAGCTGTCTTCCATGACACTGCGCATGATGGGGCGCATGCTGATCGGTCAGGCCTCGCTCAAGAATATCAGCGGTCCTTTGACGATCGCAGACTATGCGGGCAAGTCCGCCAGCATGGGACTGGTGCAATACCTGTCGTTCCTCGCGCTGATCAGCATCAGCCTGGGCGTTCTCAACCTGCTACCATTGCCCGTTCTGGATGGTGGGCACCTGATGTATTATCTTTGGGAAGGTTTGACGGGGCGCAGTGTCTCTGATGTCTGGGCTGAAAGACTGCAGCGTGCAGGCGTCGCAGTCATATTGCTGATGATGTCAGTCGCCTTTTTCAACGATATCAACCGGCTCTGGGGCTAATTTTTACCGCTACGGTAGGCCGCATTCGCGGCGATTTCCACTCATGAAAAAACATTTCAATCGCTTGGGCGTGCGCTCTGCAACTGCCATGGCTGCTATGGTTTTAGCTGCGCAAGCGGCATGGGCATTGGAGCCCTTCAAAGTTCAAGATATCCGCGTCGAGGGTTTGCAGCGAGTGGAGCCCGGTACGGTGTTCGCTTCCATGCCTTTGCGCGTGGGCGATGACTACAACGACGAAAAGGGCGCTGCTGCCATTCGTTCGCTATTTGCTCTGGGTCTGTTCAAGGACGTGCGCCTCGAAGCCAATGGCAATGTGCTGGTGGTGGTCGTGGAAGAGCGCCCCACCATTGCCGAGGTGAACTTTGCCGGCACCAAGGAGTTCGACAAGGACACTCTGCTCAAGGCCATGCGTGACGTGGGCCTGGCCGATGGCCGTCCTTTCGACAAGGCGCTGGCTGATCGCGCCGAGCAAGAGCTCAAGCGCCAGTACATCAACCGCAGCCTGTATGGCGCTGAAGTGGTGACCACGGTGACGCCTATCGAGCGCAACCGAGTGAACCTGACCTTCACCGTCTCCGAAGGCGAGCCGGCCAAGATCAACGAAATCCACATTGTGGGCAACAAGGCCTTCAAGGAATCGACGCTCAAGGACTTGTTCGACCAGGACACCGGCAACTGGATGAGCTGGTACACCAAGTCTGACCGTTATGCGCGCAACAAGCTCAATGCCGACCTGGAGTCGCTGCGCTCCTACTATCTGCAGCGAGGCTATCTGGAGTTCCGTGTGGAGTCCACACAGGTTGCCATTTCTCCGGACAAGCAAAATATCGGCCTGACCGTGAACATTCACGAAGGCGACCAGTATGTGGTCTCCGGCGTGAAGCTCGAAGGCAACTACCTGGATCGCGACGACGAGTTCAAGTCGCTGGTCAAGATCAAGCCCGGCGAACCCTATAACGCCGACCAGGTTTCCGAGACCATCAAGGCTTTTACCGACTATTACAGCAATTTCGGTTTTGCTTTCGCCAAGGTCGAAGCTGTGCCCGAGATCGATCGCGCCAACAATCGCGTGGCCATCGTGTTGCAAGCGCAGCCTTCGCGTCGCGCCTATATCCGTCGCATCAGCGTCAGCGGCAACAACAAGACCCGCGACGAAGTGATTCGCCGCGAGTTCCGCCAGTTCGAGGCCTCCTGGTATGACGGCCAGAAGATCAAGCTGTCGCGCGACCGTGTCGACCGTCTGGGCTTCTTCACCCAGGTTGAAATCGAAACCCAGGAAGTGCCAGGCTCTCCCGATCAGGTCGACCTGATGATCAATGTGGTTGAAAAGCCCACGGGCTCGATTCAGCTGGGTGCAGGTTTTTCCAGCGCCGAAAAGGTCTCGCTGTCCTTCGGTATCAAGCAGGAAAACGTTTTTGGCTCGGGCAACTATCTGGGCCTGGACATCAACACCAGCAAATACAACCGCACCATGGTGGTGTCGACAACCAATCCGTACTTCACGGATACCGGTATCTCGCGCACCTATGACCTGTACTACCGCACCATCCGTCCCTACTATGACGATGGCGCCTACAAGATCATCACCAAGGGTGCCAGCGTGCGCTTCGGCGTGCCCTTCAGCGAAGTGGACACCGTCTTCTTCGGTGCCGGTGTCGAAGGCAATGAGATCAAGCCGGGCACCTATATGCCCGAGGTCTACAACGAATATTGCGGTGGCGCCGTCGGTGCGAATATCGGCTGCTCCAAGACCGGTATCCCTCTGACGCTGGGATGGTCTCGCGATAATCGCGACAGCGCGCTGGCTCCGAATGCCGGCCGCTATCAGCGTGTGAATCTGGAAGCGTCGTTCATGAGCGACATGCGCTATGCGAAGGCCAATTACCAGATTCAGCAATATATCCCGTTGAACAAGAAGTACACCATCGCCCTGAACGGTGAACTGGGCTGGGGCAAGGGTCTTGGCGGCAATCCCTATCCCATCTTCAAGAACTTCTACTCGGGCGGTCTGGGCTCGGTGCGCGGCTTCGAGCAAGGCTCCCTGGGCAAGCACGATTCCGTGAACACCAATCTGGCCCTGGGTGGTACGCGCAAGCTGACCTTGAATGGCGAATTCATGGTTCCGTTCCCAGGTGCCGGTAATGACAGAACACTGCGTCTGTTCGGCTTTGTGGACGTGGGTAATGTGTGGGCGGAAGGTGAAAGCATGGATCTGGGAACTTTGCGTGCTTCCACCGGTATCGGTATTAGTTGGATTTCGCCGCTGGGCCCTCTGCGTTTGGCGTATGCTCAGCCAATCCGTAAGGAAACCGGCGATAGAATCCAGAAACTGCAATTCCAAATCGGAACATCTTTCTAATGAAATCTCTCTCTAGCCATCTTTCTCTGGCTGTGCTGCTTGGCGCCATGGCCGTCTCTGCGCATGCACAGGAATTCAAGGCCGGTTTTGTGAACACGGATCGTATCTTCCGTGAGGCATCCGCTGCCAAGGCTGCCCAAGCCAAGCTTGAGCAGGAGTTTTCTAAGCGTGAAAAGGATTTGGTCGATCAGGGCAATTCCTTGAAGAGCGCCTCGGACAAGTTCGAGCGTGAAGCCACCACCATGTCCGAGAGCCAGCGTGCTTCGCGCCAGCGTCAGCTGGTGGATCAGGATCGTGAATTCCAGCGCAAGCGCCGTGAATTCCAGGAAGACCTGAACGCTCGCAAGAACGAAGAGCTGGCCACCGTGCTGGATCGTGCGAACAAGGTTGTCAAGCAAGTGGCCGAGACTGAAAAGTACGACGTCATCTTGCAAGAGGCCGTGTATATCAACCCCAAGTTTGATATCACCGACAAGGTCATCAAGGCCCTGAACGGCACAAAGTAATCCCAAGGATACTTTTGTGAGCGTTCTATTGGGACAGATTCTCGATGCGCTCGGTGGAGAACTGATCGGCGGCGAGCGCGAGATGACCATCTCGCGCATCGCGCCGCTGGACTCTGCGGGTCACGGTGATCTGAGCTTTTTAAGCAATCCCCGCTATCGCCAGCAACTGGCCGCCTCACAGGCGGCCTGTGTCATTGTGGCGCCGACGATGCGTGATGAAGCTGCGCAGCGTGGCGCCTGCATTGTCACGGCCGATCCTTATGCCTATTTCGCGCGGGCCACCCAGTGGTGGAAGGCGCACCAGCAGGGCGGCAAGCCGCGCGGCATCCATGCGACTGCGGTGGTGCATGCCACGGCCCAGGTGGATGAAAGTGCCTATGTGGGGCCGCAATGTGTGGTGGAGGCAGGCGCGGTCATCGGTGCCGATACGGTGCTGAAATCGCGCGTCACCATCAGCCAGGGCTGTGTACTGGGCGAGCGCTGCATTCTGCATCCCGGTGTGGTCATCGGAGCCGACGGCTTCGGCTTTGCGCCCTCGGCGGGCCAATGGGAAAAGATAGAGCAACTGGGGGCCGTGCGCATCGGCAACGATGTGGAAATCGGTGCCAACACCTGCGTGGATCGTGGGGCACTTGATGACACAGTCATTGAAGATGGCGTCAAGATCGATAATCTGGTGCAGATTGCCCACAATGTGCACATTGGTGCGCATACGGTGATTGCCGGCAACACCGGTATTGCCGGCAGTGCGCGCATCGGCAAGCGCTGCCAGATCGGTGGAGCCGCCAATATTCTGGGGCATTTGACGATTGCGGATGGTACGGTGATTTCGCCGACCTCCATGGTCACTCGCTCCTTGCCCAAGGCAGGTTTTTATACAGGCATCTTTCCGTTGCAAGAGAACGAGCAATGGGAAAAGAACGCTGCAACCTTCAGGCAGTTGTACACGCTCCGGGAGCGGGTCAAGAAGCTTGAACAAGCGCTGGCTGAGGGCCGGCAAAGCAACAACGGAAATTGATGATGGATATTCAAGAAATTCTCAAGCAACTGCCTCACCGCTATCCTTTTCTTCTGGTGGACCGGGTGCTGGAGCTTGAGCGCAACACACGCATCAAGGCGATCAAGAACGTCACCTTCAACGAGCCGTTCTTCACCGGTCATTTCCCCGGCCGTCCCGTCATGCCCGGCGTGCTGATTCTTGAAGCTCTGGCCCAGGCAGCCGGCTTGCTGGCCTTCGACGCCATGGGCCAGGTGCCCGATGAAAACAATATCTACTATTTCGTGGGCATCGACTCGGCTCGCTTCAAGCGCCCCGTGGTGCCGGGAGACCAGCTGGCTCTGGAGATCACCATCGACCGCGTGCGCGGCGGCATCTGGAAGTTCAACGCCGTCGCCAGCGTGGATGGCGAAGTGGCCGCTGAAGCTCAGCTGATGTGCACCATGCGTCACGTGGGATAAGCGTTGATGGCGGCTGTGAGCTTGATTCATCCCACCGCCGTGGTGGACCCTGCGGCCCAGCTTGACACCTCGGTGTCGGTAGGGCCGTATGCCGTCATCGGCCCCAGGGTGCGCATTGGCGCCGGCAGCAAGGTGGGTGCGCATTGCGTGATCGAAGGCGACACCACCATTGGTGAAGGCAACCACATCTTCCAGTTTGCGTCGCTGGGTGCGCAGCCCCAGGACAAGAAGTATGCGGGCGAGCCCACGCGTCTGGTGATCGGCGATCGCAACACGGTGCGCGAGTTCTGTACCTTCAATACGGGGACCACTCAGGATCGCGGCGAGACGACCATCGGCAATGACAACTGGATCATGGCCTATGTGCATATCGCGCATGACTGCATCATTGGCAACCAGACCACGCTGGCGAACAACACCACGCTGGCGGGCCATGTGCATGTCGGCGACTGGGTGACGATTGGTGGCCTGACCGGTGTGCTGCAGCGCATGCGCATAGGTGCACATGCCATGGTGGGCTTTCAGGCCCATGTGAACAAGGATGTGCCGCCCTTCATGACGGTGGATGGCAATCCGCTGGCCGCTCGCAGTGTGAATCTGATTGGTCTCAAGCGTCGTGGCTTCTCGGATGCACGAATTGCCGCCGTGCGTGAAATGCACAAGCTGCTGTACCGCCAGGGTCTGACGCTGGAACATGCCATTGCGGCCATGGATGCGATCAAGTCGGCAACGCCTGAAGCCGTGCAGGACGTGGACTTCATGCAGTCCTTTCTGGCATCGGCAAGCAACGGCATTACACGTTGATAGCGACTCGCGCTGTCCCTATCTGAGTTTGAGACGTGAATAGCTCTGAAATGTCTAATAAGCAGGCGCAAGCTGCTCCAGATTCCATAGCGCCCAGCATTGCCATGGTGGCAGGCGAGGCCTCGGGCGATCTGCTGGCTTCGCTGTTGCTGGACGGTCTTCGTCAGCGCTGGCCCGATGCGAGCTCCATGGGCATAGGCGGTGACAGAATGCAGGAGCGCGGCTTTGACGCCTGGTGGCAGTCAGAGCGCCTGGCCGTGCACGGTTACAGCTGGGAAGTGCTGGCTCGCGTGGCCGAGTTGCTTGGTATTCGCAAAAAGCTGCGTCAGCGCCTGATTGCGCATCCGCCCTCGGTCTTCGTCGGTGTGGATGCCCCCGACTTCAACCTGGGGCTGGAAACCAGCCTGCGTGAAGCCGGCATCAAGACCGTGCACTTTGTCTGCCCTTCGATCTGGGCCTGGCGTGCCGATCGCGTGGAGAAAATCCGTCGCGCTGCCGACCATGTGCTGTGCATCTTTCCGTTCGAGCCCGAACTGCTGGCCCAGCACGGCATTGAAGCCACCTACGTCGGTCATCCGCTGGCGCAGGTGATTCCGTTGCACCCCGATAGAGCGGCCGCGCGTGCGCGCCTGGGCCTGGCCGAAGAGGGTCTGGTGCTGGCCTTGCTGCCCGGCAGCCGCCGCTCCGAGGTGCGCTACATTGCCTCAGGCTTTTTCAAGGCGGCGGCGCTGGTCCAGAAGGCATTGCCTCAGACCCGGATCGTGGTGCCGGCCGTGCCTTCGCTGTACGAAGAGGTGCAGCGCATTGCTGCCGAGGCCGGCATGCAGGGCAAATGCCTCATCGTCAAGGGCCAGTCCCACGATGTGCTGGCAGCCTGCGACTGCACGCTGATCGCCAGCGGCACCGCCACGCTGGAGGCCGCGCTCTACAAGCGCCCCATGGTCATCAGCTACAGCATGCATCCCTGGAGCTGGCGCCTCATGAAGCGCAAACAGCTACAGCCGTGGGTGGGGCTGCCCAATATTCTGTGCGGCGATTTTGTCGTGCCCGAGCTGCTGCAGGATGCTGCAACTCCAGAGGCACTGGCCCAGGCCGCACTGGGCTGGCTCAGAGCCAGCCAGGATTCTCCTGCCACCATTGAAGCGCTGGTTGAGCGCTTCACCGCGCTACATCACGAACTGCGCCGCGATACTGCCGAACTGGCTGCCCATGCGATCCAAAAAATCATTGCCACCCCCACTGCTTGAGCAAGGCTGCCTGCCCTGGCATCCGCCCGGGCTGGTTGCCGGGGTGGATGAGGCAGGGCGCGGCCCGCTGGCCGGCCCGGTGGTGGCTGCCGCCGTCATCCTGGACGATCTGAAGCCCATTGCCGGGCTTAATGACTCCAAGAAGCTCACGGCCAACCGCCGCGAGGTGCTCTACGACGAAATCCGTGCCAAGGCGCTGTGCTTTTGCATAGCTCAGGCTTCGGTGCAGGAGATCGATGAGATCAACATCCTCAAGGCAACGCTGCTGGCCATGCGTCGTGCGGTGATGGGCTTGCGTCTCAAGCCCGTGCTGGTGCTGGTGGATGGCAACCAGCTGCCGCAGATCGATGTGCAGGCCGAGGCCATCGTCAAGGGGGACTCGCTGGTGCAGGCCATTTCTGCAGCGTCCATTTTGGCCAAGGTCACGCGCGACCGCTGGTGCGAACGCCTGGACGCCCAGTACCCGCAGTATGGCTTCGCCGGACACAAGGGGTATGGCACGGCCGCGCATCTGCAGGCCTTGCGCGCCCATGGTGCGACGGCAGAGCATCGGCGCTCCTTTGCACCCGTGGCCCAGGTGCTGCAAGCTGGCCAGGTGTGTGCAGGCGGCACGGCGCAGCCTGTGCTGTGCGAGACCGGGCTGTCGGGTGTGACGTCCAGCCTGCAGATGTCGCAGGCATCGCTCTACGTCTGATGCGCGCCTGATCGACATTGTCTGCATTCCCGAGTACGGTGCAGGGCCGCTTCGGGCGTTCTATCTTCTTTGGGGCTTGCGCAAACAAGAGTGCCGCAACGGCCTGCCTTCTGAGGCAGTCGCCCGGCCTGAACCCGTTTTGCGTAAGTCGTGTTCTCGTTTCAGGCTCGGCCAGGTGCTTGCATGCCGGGTTCTTGTTTTTTCTCAGAGGTCGAAATGGCTGCACGCCCCCAGGTCACGGACATTCATTCGCGCGACAACGCTTTCGTCAAAGAACTGCGCCGTCTGTCCCAGGACAGCACGGCCTATCGCAAACAGGGGCAGGTCTGGCTTGAAGGCGATCATCTTTGCCGTGCGGCCCTGGTGCGGGGTCTGAAACCGAAGCTTGCCGTTTTTGCGCAGTCTTTCTGGCCTCAGGCACCCGAGGAGTGGGTGCAGGTCGCCAGCAGGGTCGTGGTGCTGGCAGATGCCTTGTTCGACGAGATCAGCGCTCTGGAATCTCCCGCCCGCATGGGCTATGTGATGGACTGGGATGCGGGTGTGCAGGTGCAGCCGGGCGTTGCCACCGTGGTGCTGGACCGCGTCCAGGATGCCGGCAATGTGGGCAGCATCCTGCGCAGCGCGTCGGCCTTCGGCTTCACCCAGATCGTGGCGCTCAAGGGCACGGCCGCGCTGTGGAGCCAGAAGGTGCTGCGCGCTGGAATGGGTGCTCACTTCGGGCTGCATCTGGTCGAGGCGGCATCGGTCGATGATGTGCAAGGCCTGCAAGTCCCCCTGGTAGTGACCAGCTCCCATCAGGGGACATTGATCCATGAGGCAGATCTGCCATGGCCCTGTGCCTGGGCCATGGGCCATGAGGGGCAGGGCGTGGGCGATGCGCTGATGGAGATGGCGAGCCACCGCATCAGCATTGCGCAGCCCGGAGGTGAGGAGTCACTCAATGTGGCTGCTGCCGCCGCGATCTGCCTGCATGCGAGCAGCGTAAGCATGCTACGCCGTAGAGGGTAATCCCGGGGCACTTCAAAGGGGTGAAGCGGACAGAGCCTATAATGGGCGGCTTTCAAGCATTCCTTCATACGCCTAGCGACGCTTCCTCGCCATTCCCTGCAGACACAAATGTCCCAGCGCACACGCCGGGGCTTCGTTGGGCGTAACCGTAATTAAAAAACCGGAGAACCCAGTGCTTTTGTCTCTCAAGGGAAATTTCCCATCCGCCATTCTGGCGCTCGCAGACGGCACGGTCTTTATTGGCAACTCGATTGGTGCGCAAGGCACCACCGTTGGCGAAGTCGTTTTCAACACTTCGCTGACCGGCTACCAGGAAATCCTCACAGACCCCAGCTATTGCCAGCAGATCGTGACGCTCACGTATCCGCACATCGGCAACTACGGTGTCAATCCTGAAGACGTCGAAGCTGACAAGATCCATGCCGCAGGTCTCATCATCAAGAACCTGCCTTTGCTGGCCAGCAACTTCCGAAGCACTCAGACGCTGTCCGAGTACCTGAGCGAAGGGTTGACCGTCGCCATCGCCAACATCGACACCCGCAAGCTCACGCGACTGCTGCGTGATCAAGGCGCGCAGAACGGCGCAATCGTGGGTCTGGCCGCTGGTGAAGAAGTCACCCAGGCCAGGATCGACGAGGCCATTGCCGCCGCCAAGGCCGCACCCAGCATGAAGGGTCTGGATCTGGCCAAGGTCGTGTCCACCGACAAGTCCTATCCATGGACCGAGGCCGAGTGGACGCTGGGTGAAGGCTACGGCAAGCTCGAATCGCCCAGGTTCAAGGTTGTGGCCTATGACTTCGGCGTGAAGAAGAACATTCTGCGCATGCTGGCCGAGCGTGGCTGCGACGTGACCGTGGTGCCTGCCCAGACGCCCGCCAAGGACGTGCTGGCCCTGAATCCGGACGGCGTGTTCCTGTCCAATGGCCCTGGCGACCCCGCGCCCTGCGACTACGCCATTGCCGCTGTGCAAGAGATCATGGCTGCCAAGATGCCTGTGTTCGGCATTTGCCTGGGTCATCAGATCATGGCTCTGGCCTCCGGCGCCAAGACCTTCAAGATGCAGAACAGCCACCACGGTGCCAACCACCCCGTCAAGGACCTGGACACCGGCCACGTCAGCATCACCAGCCAGAACCACGGTTTTGCGGTGGAACTGGAGTCGCTGCCCGCCAATGCCCGCGCCACGCACATCAGCCTGTTTGACGGCACGTTGCAAGGCCTGGAGCGCACCGATGTTCCCGCTTTCTGCTTCCAGGGTCACCCCGAAGCATCGCCCGGCCCGCACGATATCGGCTATCTGTTTGACCGCTTCACAGCGCTGATGGAGAAACACAAAAATGCCTAAGCGCAACGACCTAAAAAGCATTCTGATCATTGGCGCCGGTCCCATCGTGATCGGTCAGGCCTGCGAGTTTGACTACTCCGGCGTGCAGGCCTGCAAGGCCCTGCGCGAAGAGGGCTACAAGGTCATCCTGATCAACAGCAACCCTGCCACGATCATGACCGACCCGGCCACCGCCGACGTCACCTACATCGAGCCCATCACCTGGCAGACGGTCGAGAAGATCATCGCCAAGGAACGCCCCGATGCCATCCTGCCCACCATGGGCGGCCAGACCGCGCTGAACTGTGCGCTGGACCTGTGGAAGCACGGCGTGCTGGACAAGTACAAGGTGGAGCTGATCGGTGCCAAGCCCGAAGCCATCGACAAGGCCGAAGACCGTCTGAAGTTCAAGGACGCCATGACCAAGATCGGTCTGGGCTCCGCACGCTCCGGCATCGCCCACTCCATGGACGAAGCCTGGGCCGTGCAAAAGCAGATGGGCTTCCCCACCGTCATCCGCCCCAGCTTCACGCTGGGCGGCACCGGCGGCGGCATTGCCTACAACCCCGAGGAATTCGAAACCATCTGCAAGCGCGGTCTGGAGGCTTCGCCCACCAACGAGCTGCTGATCGAGGAATCCCTGCTGGGCTGGAAAGAGTACGAGATGGAAGTGGTGCGCGACACCGCCGACAACTGCATCATCGTCTGCTCCATCGAAAACCTGGACCCCATGGGCGTGCACACCGGTGACTCCATCACCGTGGCGCCGGCCCAGACACTGACCGACAAGGAATACCAGATCATGCGTAATGCATCTCTGGCCGTCCTGCGTGAAATCGGTGTGGACACGGGTGGCTCCAACGTGCAGTTCTCGGTGAATCCCAAGGACGGTCGCATGATCGTCATCGAGATGAACCCCCGCGTCTCGCGTTCCTCGGCACTGGCTTCCAAGGCCACGGGCTTCCCCATCGCCAAGATCGCGGCCAAGCTGGCCGTGGGCTTCACGCTGGATGAGCTCAAGAACGAAATCACCGGTGGCAAGACCCCCGCTTCGTTCGAGCCCTCGATCGACTATGTGGTCACCAAGATCCCGCGTTTCGCCTTCGAGAAGTTCCCCGCTGCCGACAACCGCCTGACCACGCAGATGAAGTCCGTGGGCGAAGTGATGGCCATCGGCCGTACCTTCCAGGAGTCCTTCCAGAAGGCCTTGCGCGGCCTGGAAGTGGGCGTGGACGGCATGAACGAAAAGACCCAGGATCGCGAAATCCTGGAAAAGGAACTGGGCGAGCCCGGTCCCGACCGCATCTGGTATGTGGGCGACGCTTTCGCTGCCGGCTGGTCGCTGGACGAGGTGCACAACATCACCAAGATCGACAAGTGGTTCCTGGTGCAGATCGAAGAGATCGTCAAGATCGAACTCGAGCTGGACAAGCTCTACGAAGAAAAGGGCGAAGGCGCCCTGGCGGCTCTGGATGCCCAGACCCTGCGCAGCCTCAAGCAAAAGGGCTTCTCCGACCGCCGCCTGGCCAAGCTGCTGCACACCAGCGACAAGGCCGTGCGCGAAGCGCGCAAGGCGCTGAAGGTGCGTCCCGTCTTCAAGCGCGTGGACACCTGCGCGGCAGAGTTCGCTTCCAACACCGCATACATGTACTCCACGTATGACGAAGAGTGCGAAGCCGCTCCCACGGACAAGAAGAAGATCATGGTGCTGGGCGGTGGCCCGAACCGTATCGGCCAGGGTATCGAGTTTGACTATTGCTGCGTGCACGCCGCCATGGCCATGCGCGAAGATGGTTACGAAACCATCATGGTCAACTGCAACCCCGAGACAGTGTCCACCGACTACGACACCTCCGACCGCCTGTACTTCGAGCCCCTGACGCTGGAAGACGTGCTGGAAATCGTGGACGTGGAGCAGCCCGAAGGCGTGATCGTGCAGTACGGCGGCCAGACGCCTCTGAAGCTGGCCCTGGGCCTGGAGCGCGAAGGCGTGAAGATCATCGGCACCACGCCCGACATGATCGATGCTGCCGAGGACCGCGAGCGCTTCCAGAAGCTGCTCAACGAACTGGGTCTGCGCCAGCCTCCCAACGCCACTGCGCGTACCGAAGCCGAAGCCCTGGAAAAGGCAGCCGGCCTGGGTTACCCCCTGGTGGTGCGTCCTTCCTATGTGCTGGGCGGCCGTGCCATGGAAATCGTGCACGAGCAGCGCGACCTCGAGCGCTACATGCGCGAAGCCGTGAAGGTCTCCAACGACTCTCCCGTGTTGCTGGACCACTTCCTGTCCAACGCCATCGAGTGCGACGTGGACTGCGTGCGCGACAAGACCGGTGCCGTGTACATCGGCGGCGTGATGGAGCACATCGAGCAAGCCGGCGTTCACTCCGGTGACTCCGCCTGCTCGCTGCCCCCTTACTACCTGAAGGCCGAAACCGTCGCTGAGATCAAGCGCCAGACCGCAGCCATGGCCGAAGGCCTGCATGTGGTGGGCCTGATGAACGTGCAGTTCGCCATCAAGGAAGCGGACGGCCACGACGTGATCTACGTGCTGGAAGTGAACCCCCGTGCCTCGCGCACCGTGCCCTTCGTCTCCAAGGCCACCGGCGTGCAACTGGCCAAGGTGGCTGCACGCTGCATGGCCGGCGATACACTGGCCGAGCAGGGCATCACCAAGGAAGTCACACCGCCTTACTTCAGCGTCAAGGAAGCCGTGTTCCCGTTCGTGAAGTTCCCTGGCGTGGACACCATTCTCGGCCCCGAGATGAAGTCCACCGGTGAAGTCATGGGCGTGGGCAAGACCTTTGGCGAAGCCTTTGTGAAGAGTCAGATGGGCGCCGGCGTGCACCTGCCTGCCGAAGGCAAGGTCTTCCTGTCGGTGAAGAACAACGACAAGACCCGTGCCGTGGCCGTGGCCAAGGAACTGGTTGCCATGGGCTACAGCCTGTGCGCCACACGCGGCACGGCTGCAGCGATTGCTGAAGCTGGCCTGGAAGTGCAAGCGGTCAACAAGGTGACTGAAGGCCGTCCTCACATCGTGGACATGATCAAGAATGGCGAAATCGCCCTGGTCATCAACACCGTGGAAGAGCGCCGCAACGCCATCGCCGACTCGCGCCAGATCCGTACCAGCGCACTGCTGGCACGTGTGACCACCTTCACCACCATCTTCGGCGCGGAAGCGGCCGTGGAAGGCATGAAGGCCATGCGCGGCAGCCTGGACGTGCACTCGGTGCAAGAGCTGCATGCCATGCTGACCAAGGCCTGAAAAGGCTGACGCCCGAAGCAGCCCGCAAGGGCTGCCGGGTTTTTACCGCACTTGTGCCGCGGCAAACACGGCATAATCTGCGGTAATGTATTTGAACCGCCGCGCGGCAACGTGCGGCGGTTTGCTTTTGGGGCACAGGCCCCTGTTTGACGTTGTCACTCAGGCCTGTGCGAGAGGTGCCGCGCTGGGCGCGGCGTTTGCTGAATTTGGAGACTCGATCATGGCCACCATCCCAATCACCAAGCGCGGAGCAGAAAAGCTCAAGGTGGAACTGCAACGCCTGAAGACGGTGGATCGTCCCGCCGTCATTCAAGCCATTGCAGAGGCCCGTGCCCAGGGCGACCTGAGCGAAAACGCCGAATACGAATCCGCGAAGGAGCAGCAGGGCTTCATCGAGGGTCGCATCATCGAGGTCGAAGGCAAGCTGTCTGCCGCGCAGGTGATCGATCCTACCGAGCTGGATGCCGGCGGCCGCGTTGTGTTCGGTGCGACCGTGGACCTGGAAGATGAAGACAGCGGCTCGGCCGTGACCTACCAGATCGTGGGCGAGGACGAGGCCGACCTCAAGCACGGCCTGATCAATGTGTCCAGCCCGATTGCCCGCGCCTTGATCGGCAAGGAAGAGGGCGATACCGCCGTGGTGCAGGCACCTGGCGGCGAGCGTCGCTACGAGATCGTAGGCGTTAAATATATTTGACCACCCCTGAGGCGCTTTGCGCCTTCCCCTCAAGGGGACGACAGCTTCGCTGCGGGGCGGCCCTTGCTTGCTGTCTCTGCTGAATTGGGTGTCGCGCCGATTACCTGGATCAGTAACTATGTTTGAACGCTTGCCTTTCTTTTTTGCGGCTCTGTGGTGGGGCAGCCTGAGCGCCATCGGCTTTGTGGCTGTGCCCATGCTGTTTGCCCATCTGCCCACGCCGGCTCTGGCGGGCTTTATGGCTGCCAAGCTGTTTGCGGCGCAGACATGGATTTCCATAGCGTGTTGCGCTCTCCTGCTGGTGTTTGCAAAGCGGAAACATGCTGAAAAGCTTGAACAATGGGCGCAAGCAGCTATCGGTTTTGTGATCGCAGGCATGCTGCTGGCCCTGCTGGTGCAGTATGGCGTGTCGCCCAAGATCGTGGCGCGCGAGAATCTCAAACTTTGGCACAGCGTGGGCACTGGCATGTATGCGCTGCAGTGGCTGTGCGCCGCCATCGTGCTGTGGCGTGTGGCGGGTGCCCGCAAGCCGGCTTGATCCAGTGCAAGCCCGCTCCGACTGCGGGGAGTACACTGCCGAAGCCATGGAATCTCAAATCGTAAAAATCGACGCGACCGACTGGAGCAATGTCCAGGGGCGCGATGAATGGACTGCTGCTGTCGAGGCCGGCAAGGTGCTGTACTTTCCCCGGCTGGGCTTCCAGCTGACCGAGCAGGAAAAAGCGCTGCTGCGCCCCGATGTGCGCGATCCCAAGACGCGCAATATCAGCCTCAATGTGGATGGCTCGATCAAGGGCGTTGCGGGCGACGAGGCCATGCAGGCGCAGGTGGCGGCCATGGTCGGACGCTTTCGCGAGCAGGCCACGGCGCTGATCGCCGGCCTGTTCCCCGCCTATATGCCGGTGGTACGCATGGCTCCCACCAGCTACCGCCCTTCGCAGGTGGAAACGCGGGCGCAGTCCTGGCGTGCCGACGACAAGCGCATGCATGTGGATGCCTTTCCTTCGCGGCCCAACTATGGCGAGCGCATTCTGCGCGTCTTCACCAATGTCAATCCGGATGGCCAGCCCCGGGTCTGGCGAGTGGGCGAGCCGTTCACCGATGTAGCCAAGCGTTTTGTGCCGCGTGCCAAGCCCTACAGTGCCTGGCAGGCCAAGGCGCTGGAGCTGCTGCATGTGACCAAGTCCTATCGCAGCGAATACGATCATCTGATGCTGCAGTTGCATGACGGCATGAAGGGCGATCCTGACTATCAGAAAAATGCTCCCCAGGAGACCGTGCCTTTCGCGGCAGGTTCCACCTGGGTGTGTTTCTCCGATCAGGCAGTGCATGCCGTCATGTCGGGGCAGTACATGCTGGAGCAGACCTTGTTTCTGCCGCCAGGCAGCGAATACAACCCGGCTGCCAGCCCGCTGTCCATTCTCTCGCGCATGAAGGGGCATCCGCTGGTTGATGCCAAATATCGCTGATCCATCGGTAAGGCAGGCACAAAAAAGGCGTTGAACCTCGCGGTCAACGCCTTTTGTTTTTACGGCTGCATCGGCAGCCAGTCAGCCCCAGGCCTTCTCTATCCACCTGGCGGGCTCGATATGGCGAAAGCGCTTGTTGCGACGGCCTTCCAGGGCATCGGGCGGGTTCACCTCGCCGTGGAAGATCACGATGCGCGCATCGGCCGGCGGCACTGGCTCCTTCCAGTAGTTGCTGGGCCAGGTCGGAATGCAGTAGTACTTGAAGCTGGGGCACCAGGCGGCAGGCCAGTAGTCGAGCTTGCCCTGCTTGTGCAGAAAGTGTGACAGATACTCCTGCTCGTTGCGGTACTTGCCGCGCATCTCTTCGGTGTGCGAGCGGAAATGCTCCAGCACATCGGCATGGGCGCCCAGCTCGAAGCGGTAGACCGATGAGTTGCCGACAATGCGTTCGCCAAAGCGCCAGAAACGCGGATAGTCGTGAATGATGCGGAACTCGCCGGGCAGCGTGAAGAACTCGTCGAGGCTGCCCACAATCACCACGTCCAGGTCCAGGAACAGAGCCTGACCCTTGAGGCCATGCAGGTCGCGCTCGAAGGTGGTGAGCTTCTTCCAGGCGCCGTCACGCTGGCCGGGCGCCAGATGGATGTTCAGGTCGGGGATGGGAAAGCACTCCACTTCGGAGCGAATCCCCTCTGTGCTGTCGGTCAGGCAGACAAAGCGAAAATCTCCGCTGAGATGGCGGCGCACCATGGCATAGAGTCGGTTGACGTACTCCGGGCCGTATTTGGTGCCCCATTTCATGCAAAGAATGTGGCGTTGCTGCTGTGTGGTCTGAGCCATGGCTTGGTGGTCTAGGCGAAGAAAAAAGGCGGGTGGGCGGGCGGATCGGCAGATCAGTCCTGACGGCCTTTCTTGACCGACTTCTGCTTGGGCTTGGCGCGCTTGATGGTGCCGCCGGCGGTCAGGCGCTGGTTGCCCAGCACACGCAGCTGCTTGACTTCGGGCTTCTGGCCGGCGCGGCCGAACTTGAGCACCTTGACGTCGCGAGGACCGGGCATGCGGTCTTCGTCAAAGGCCTTTTCCTTTTCGGGAATAGGGCGCCACAGCACCAGCAGCTTGCCGATGTGCTGGATGGGAGCTGCGTTCAGCTCGTCGCAGAGTTGTTGGTAGATCTGCTCGCGGGCTGCACGGTCGTCGCCGAAAACGCGGACCTTGATCAGACCATGGGCATTGAGTGCGGCGTCCACTTCCTTTTGAACGGCAGTGGTCAGACCATCGCCACCGATGAGGACGACGGGGTCCAGATGGTGGGCTTCGGCGCGGTGTTCCCGGCGCTGTGCGGGAGTTAATTCAATTTGGGGCATACCCGTATTATCAAGGCTGCGAGAATTCAGGCATGAAAACCAAAACCAAAAGCAAGAAGGTCAATAAGAATTGGCTGCACGATCACATCAATGATCCGTATGTGAAAGCTGCCCAAAAGGACGGCTATCGTGCGCGCGCGGCCTACAAGCTCAAGGAAATTGACGAGTCGCTCAAGCTGATTCAGCCCGGCCACACCGTGGTGGACCTGGGTTGCGCGCCCGGCGCCTGGAGTCAGTATGTGCGCCGCCGTCTCTCGCCCAGCGGTGCGGCTGTGGGCGAACTCAACGGCCGCATCATCTCGCTGGACCTGCTGCCCATGGAGCCCATCGAGGGCGTGCATTACATCCAGGGCGACTTTCGTGAAGAGGCGGTGCTGGCGCAACTTGAAGAGGCCATGGGCGGCGGCAAGGCCGACGTGGTGGTCTCGGATATGGCGCCCAATCTGTCGGGCCATGGTGCCACGGACGGTGCGCGAGTTGCGGTGCTCATCGAGATGGCCGTCGATTTTGCGATCAACAACATGAAGCCCGAGGGCGCGCTGGTGGTCAAGTTGTTCCACGGCAGCGGCTATAACGAGCTGGTGGATCTGTTCAAGCAGACCTTCAAGGTGGTCAAGCCCATCAAGCCCAAGGCATCGCGCGACCGGTCTGCCGAGATTTTCCTGGTGGGGATGGGTCTCAAGCAGGGCTCTTGACGGAGTTGCCGGCTTGCATAGGGGCATTTGACCTCATGGTTTGCTGCAGCAAACCAGTGAAACTGATAGCGCAAAGCCTTGATAAAACACAGGCTTAGGGCCGATTGCCCGCAGGGCCGTACCTTGCCTATGGCCGCTATAGGGGGAAATAGGCGTCCTGGGCGCTTGAAACACCTAAAATGAACCTCAACTAGGTCTGGAGTCCCCTCCGGGCCTTTACGTCTGAATATTCCATTGGAGCCCCGCTTGAACAATCAGTGGTTTTCAAAAGTCGCCGTCTGGCTGGTCATCGCCATGGTGCTGTTTACGGTGTTCAAACAGTTTGACACCCGAGGTGCTGGCGGTGCCTCTCATGTTGGCTACTCGGAATTCCTGGAGCAAGTGCGCAACAACCGTATCAAGAGCGCCACCATTCAGGAAGGTGCCGGTGGTACCGAGGTCGTAGCCACCACCATCGATGATCGCAAGATCCGCACCACCGCCACCTACCTCGATCGCGGTCTGGTGGGCGACCTGATCAACAACAACGTCAAGTTCGACGTCAAGCCACGTGAAGAAGGCTCGCTGCTCATGACGCTGCTTGTGAGCTGGGGACCCATGCTGCTGTTGATCGGCGTATGGGTGTACTTCATGCGCCAGATGCAGGGCGGCGGCAAGGGCGGCGCCTTCAGCTTCGGCAAGTCCAAGGCGCGCATGCTCGACGAGAACAGCAACACCGTTACCTTTGCCGATGTGGCGGGTGCCGATGAGGCCAAGGAAGAAGTCAAGGAAGTCGTGGACTTCCTCAAGGACCCCAACAAGTTCCAGAAGCTCGGTGGCCGCATTCCCCGCGGTCTGCTGCTGGTCGGCCCTCCCGGTACCGGCAAGACGCTGCTGGCCAAGTCCATCGCGGGCGAAGCCAAGGTGCCTTTCTTCTCGATCTCGGGTTCCGACTTCGTTGAAATGTTCGTCGGCGTAGGCGCAGCCCGCGTGCGCGACATGTTCGAGAACGCCAAGAAGAATGCACCCTGCATCATCTTCATCGACGAAATCGACGCCGTTGGCCGCCAGCGCGGCGCCGGCATGGGCGGCGGCAATGACGAGCGCGAGCAGACTCTGAACCAGATGCTGGTCGAGATGGATGGTTTCGAGACCAATCTCGGCGTGATCGTGGTGGCGGCAACCAACCGCCCCGACATTCTCGACGCCGCCTTGCTGCGTCCCGGTCGTTTCGACCGCCAGGTCTATGTGACGCTGCCTGATATCCGCGGCCGCGAGCAGATCCTCAATGTCCACATGCGCAAGATCCCCGTGGGCCAGGACGTGAACCCCGCCATCATCGCGCGCGGCACGCCCGGCATGTCGGGTGCCGATCTGGCCAATCTCTGCAACGAAGCTGCGCTGATGGCGGCACGCCGCAATGCGCGCACCGTGGAGATGCAGGACTTCGAGAAGGCTAAGGACAAGATCATCATGGGCCCCGAGCGCAAGACCATGGTCATGCCCGAGGAAGAGCGCCGCAATACGGCCTACCATGAAGCCGGCCATGCTCTCATCGGCAAGCTGCTGCCCAAGTGCGATCCCGTACACAAGGTCACCATCATCCCGCGCGGCCGTGCGCTGGGCGTGACCATGAGCCTGCCCGAGAAGGACCGCTACTCCTATGACAAGGAGTACATGCTCAACCAGATCGCCATGCTGTTTGGTGGGCGCATTGCCGAAGAAGTGTTCATGAACCAGATGACGACTGGTGCGTCGAACGACTTCGAGCGTGCGACCCAGATCGCCCGTGACATGGTGACGCGCTACGGCATGAGCGATGCGCTGGGCACCATGGTCTACTCCGAGCAGGAAGGCGAGCCTTTCCTGGGCCGAACCTTCAGCCGTGGCTCCAATCTGTCCGAGTCCACCATGCAGAAGGTGGACGACGAAGTGCGTCGCATCATCGACGAGCAATATGCTCTGGCGCGCAAGCTGATCGAAGACAACAGCGACAAGATGCATGCCATGGCCAAGGCCATGCTGGACTGGGAAACGATCGACGCCGAGCAGCTCAACGACATCATGGCAGGCAAGGAGCCTCGTCCTCCCAAGGACTGGACGCCTCGCAACCCACCCTCGTCGGATGGTGGCAATTCCTCGGGAGGCAATCCCGCATCGAATGCCGAGCCTTCGCCGACTACGGCTTGAGCGCCAAGCCTCATACACAAAAGGTCCCTCAGGGGCCTTTTGTTTTTGCACTCTCAGATATCGGAAGATTTATGTCGCAACAGTGGCAAACCTCGCGTTTTCTCTTGCAGCTCGACAAGCCTCAGGTCATGGGCATCGTGAATGTGACTCCGGATTCCTTTTCGGACGGAGGCAGGCATGCCGGTGTATCCCAGGCCATGGCTCATGCGGAGCGGCTTCTGGAGCAAGGGGCGCATATTCTGGATATAGGTGGCGAGTCCACCAGGCCGGGCTCGCCCGCTGTGAGCCTTGAAGACGAGCTGGCTCGCGTTCTGCCCGTGCTGCGCGAAGCCGTCAAGCTCAACGTGCCCATCTCCATCGATACCTACAAGCCCGAAGTCATGGCCGCGTCTCTGGATCTGGGGGCGGACATCATCAACGACATCTGGGCGCTGCGCCAGCCCGGTGCCTTTGAGGTGGTGAGCAGGCACGCCAGCTGTGGCGTGTGCCTGATGCATATGCACAAGACACCGCAAGACATGCATCTGGAGCATATGCAGGGCGATGCCGTGGTTCAAGTTCGGGACTTTCTGCTGCAGGTGACTCAGCCTTTGCTCGAGGCCGGCGTTGCTCGCTCCCGCATCGCCTGGGACTACGGTATTGGTTTTGGCAAGAGCGTGGTACAAAATTTTGCCTTGCTTGCACATCAGCGTGAGCTGCTGGGCCTAGACTTCCCCCTGCTGGCGGGCTGGTCGCGCAAGGGCTCCCTGGGGCAGGTGACCAGCCTGCCTGTGGATCAGCGCATGGTGCCCAGCGTCGCGGCGGCATTGCTGGCGGTCGAACGTGGGGCCAAAATTGTGCGTGTCCACGATGTGAGGGATACGGTGGCTGCGCTGGCAGTCTGGCAGGCCATGCATGATGCGCAAGCGCTGCAGGCATGATGACAGAGATATTGAATCTAAAAAGGACAACGAGAATATGGCACGACAGTATTTCGGCACCGACGGGATTCGCGGCACGGTGGGCAAGTCGCCCATCACGCCTGACTTTGCCCTGCGCCTGGCGCATGCCGTGGGGCGCGTGTTGCGCCGCACGCAAGAGCGCCCTCTGGTGCTGATCGGCAAGGACACCCGCATCTCCGGCTACATGCTGGAGAGTGCACTCGAGTCGGGCTTCAACTCTGCCGGTGTCGATGTCATGTTGCTTGGCCCCTTGCCGACACCGGGCGTGGCCTATCTGACGCGCGCCCAGCGCGCCAGCCTGGGGGTGGTGATCAGTGCCAGCCACAACCCGTTCTATGACAACGGCATCAAGTTCTTCAGTGCCGAGGGCACCAAGCTGCCTGATTCCTGGGAAGAGGATGTGGAAGCCGCTCTCAAGGAAGATCCCGTCTGGGTGGATTCAGCCTCTTTGGGCAAGGCGCGACGTCTGGCCGATGCCGCCGGCCGTTATATCGAGTTCTGCAAAAGCACTTTCGATCACAGCCTGTCATTGCGCGGCCTGAAGATCGTAGTGGATGCGGCCCATGGGGCGGCCTATCAGATTGCTCCCAAGGTCTTTCACGAACTGGGTGCCAATGTGGTGGAAATAGGCTGCTCGCCGGACGGCCTGAATATCAATGAGGGAGTTGGCGCGACCCATCCCGAAGCGCTGGTGAGGGCGGTGCGAGCCAACAATGCCGACTATGGCGTGGCGCTGGACGGCGATGCCGACCGCCTGCAGCTGGTCGATGCGCAAGGCCGCCTCTACAACGGCGACGAACTGCTCTATCTCATGGCGGCCGATCGCCTGGCTCGCGGCGACGTAGTCAGCGGTGTGGCTGGAACCCTGATGACCAATATGGCGGTGGAGCAGGCGCTCAAGGAGCAGGGCGTGGGTTTTGTCCGTGCCAAGGTGGGGGACCGCTATGTGCTGGAAGCGCTCAATGCCAAGGGCTGGCAGCTGGGCGGCGAAAGCTCGGGCCACCTGCTGGCGCTGGACAAGCACACGACCGGTGACGGCCTGGTCAGCGCACTGCAGGTGCTGCAGGCCTGCGTGCGCTCGAAGAAGACCATTGCCCAGTGGCTGGAGTCCGTGAAGCTGTTTCCCCAGGTCATGATCAATGTGCGCTTGCAGCCTGGCCAGGACTGGAAGAGCAACGCCAAGCTGCCTGGTGAGCAGGCAGCGGTCGAAAGGCTGCTGGGCAGCGATGGCCGTGTACTGATCCGTCCCAGCGGTACCGAGCCCCTGGTGCGAGTCATGGTCGAGGCCAGGAGTGCGGACATGGCCAGCAACTGTGCCGAGCGCCTGGCCGAGGTGGTCAGGGCCAGCTGAAGTTGTGCAAACCCTGATGACTGTCATGAACAATGATGACAGTCATCTTTTGGTCATCTAATTGTCATAAACCATGGGCAGACTGCGGACATGCCCTCAGGGGTGCTTCAAGCTTTCGCAGGCTGCTGCCACATGTCCCAATCCGTATCTGGTTCCGACTCTTTTTTTCCCACTTCCATCACTTCATCTTCAGGGCAGGATCCGGCTGCAGTTTCTTCAGTGACCTCGCAGACCGACAGTCAGGTGCATGAGGCGGGACCTGCCTCCCTGGGTCTGGCGCATATCTCGCTTGTGTCTCCCGTTACGACGGCGGTCGTCAACTCCGCGAGCGAGCCGGCTGCAGTTGCGCAAGCCGGGGCGGCCGGGCACCATGGTGTGCCCGGTGCCGTTTCCGACGCTGCGACACCGGTTTCTTCTGCCCCTGCCAAAGCGCCGCGCCGACGCCGAGCGGCGTCCAAGAACGAGGTAGCCATGCCGCCTGTGATCGAGCCGACTCTGGAGCTGCTGGACCGCGATCAAAGCATTCTGGTCTTCAATGAGCGCGTGCTGAACTGGGCCGAGCGCGAGGATGTGCCGCTGCTCGAGCGCCTGCGCTATCTGTGCATCGTGTCTTCCAATCTCGACGAGTGGTTCGAGGTGCGCTGCGCCCCCCATGTCTCGGCCGCCAAGGTCGGTGATGAACAGGGGCCGTACTCGCGCGCCAGCTTCGAGCGACTGATGACTACGGCCCACGGCCTGGTTGCCAAGCAGTACCAGCTCTATAACCAGTCCATCATTCCCGCGTTCGACAAGCATGCGATTCGCCTGGTTTCTCACGGCGAGCGCAGCGTGGCGCAGCGCAAATGGGTGCGCGAGTACTTCATGCGCGAGGTTCAGCCCTTGCTGATGCCAGTGGGGCTGGATCCGTCGCATCCCTTTCCGCAGGTCGCCAACAAGGCCCTGAATTTCATCGTGCGCCTCAATGGTGTGGATGCCTTCGGGAGGGCCAATGAAGTGGCCATCGTCAAGGTGCCTCGTGCCTTGCCGCGCCTGATCCGCCTGCCCGAGAAGATCTCGGGCAAGCAAAAGCTGTTTGTCAGCATCTCCAGCGTGGTGCGTGCCCATCTGGCCGAGTTGTTCCCGGGGCGCGAAGTGTCGGAGTTCTCGCAGTTCCGTGTCACCCGCCACTCCGATCTGGCCGTGGATGAAGACGATGTGGTCGACCTGCGCATGGCCCTGCGCCAGGGCCTGCACCACCGCCACTACGGCCAGGCGGTGCGTCTGGAGGTGTCCTCGTCCTGCTCGGTGGTGCTCTCTGACCTGTTGCTGGAGCAGTACGGGCTGCCCGCCGAGGCGCTGTTCCGCGTCAAGGGGCCGGTGAATCTGGTGCGCCAGATGCAGCTGATCGATCTGGTCGACGACCCGGCCCTGCTGTTTCCCAAGTGGAAACCTGCCTGGCCCACGCAGCTCGTGCCCGGCCGCTCCATCCTGGCGCAGATGCGCAAGAGCGACATCATCATTCACCAGCCCTTCGAGAGCTTTGATGGCGTGCTGGAGTTGCTGCGCGAGGCCGTGAACGATCCGCAGGTGCTGGCCATCAAGCAGACCATCTACCGCACGGGCACCGACTCCGAGATCATGAGCCTGCTGGCCGAGGCTGTGAGCCGCGGCAAGGAAGTGCTGGCCGTGCTGGAGCTCAAGGCACGCTTTGATGAAGAGGCCAACATCAATTGGGCGGAAAAGCTGGAGTCGCTGGGCGTGCAGGTGGTGTACGGCGTGGTTGGCCTCAAGACCCATGCCAAGATGCTGCTGATCACGCGTCGTGAAAAGCGCAACAACCAGCTCAAGCGCTATGCGCATCTGTCCACGGGCAACTACAACGCCCGCAGCGCGCGCCTTTACACCGACATCAGCCAGCTGACCTGCGATGACGAGATCACGGCCGATATGGATGCGGTATTTCGCCACCTGTCCAGCCATAACACCATGCCCAAGCTGCAAAAGCTGGTCATGGCGCCGTTCCATCTGCAAAACCGCATGCTGGAGCTGATCGGCCTGGTGGCCGCCGCAGCGGCGCGGGGCGAGAAGGCGCGCATGGTGCTCAAGATGAATGCGCTGACCGATGAGCCCCTGATTCGCGCCCTGGTAGAGGCCGGTCGCAAGGGCGCGCAGATCGATCTCATCGTGCGCGGCTCCTGCATGCTGCCGGCACAGCGCCCGGGCGTGACGGACAATATCCGCGTGCGCTCCATCATCGGCCGTTTTCTGGAACATTCACGCGTCTTCTACTTTGCCTGGGGGCAGGAAGAAGAGCTGTTGCTGTCCAGTGCCGACTGGATGAATCGCAATATGCTCAGCCGCGTGGAGCTGGCCTGGCCGGTGCTTGACAAGAAGCTGCGCCAGCGCGTGATCGACGAGTGCCTGGTGGCCTATCTGGGCGACGACCGCGATGCCTGGACGCTGGATGCCTCGGGCATTTACCAAAAGCCTGTGCGTCCGCTGGAGGGCAAGGGCGCCCAGCAGGCCCTGATGGTGCGCTACGGCAGCAAGAGCGTTTGAATACGCTGAAAAGAGGAGCGTCTTGCGCCTGATATGCAATGTTTTCAGATATTTCTAGGACGTGTTGAGATTTAACGTGAATTGATCACAGCCGATGCCAGCGTGATGACAGCAGCGAAGCTGCTGTCTGTCTTGTCGCTGCGCATTGCAATGCGCTTGAACTCCTTGAGCTTGCAAAAGAAGTTCTCGATCAAGTGCCGCCACTTGTAGACCTCTATATCAATCTGCAAGGGCGCTCGACGATTGGCCTTTTGTGCAATCACCACTTGGCAACCCTGTGCCAGCAAGTGTTGCTTCAGCCAGTCTGCGTCAAACGCTTTGTCGGCCAGCAATGTCCGCAGGTCTATGCCTTCGAGCAGCTGTTCTACACCTTGAAGATCATGCCGTTGGCCTGGCAGCAACACAAATCGGATCAAGTTTCCAAGGGCATCCGTCAGCGCCAATATCTTGGTGGTCAAACCACCTCGACTGCGACCTATGGCCTGGCTCGCAGACCCCCTTTTGCACCCTGTCCATGCCTGTGCACTCGCACAATCGTTGCATCCACCATCACGTATTCCATGTCCGGTTGATCGCTGACCGCGTCAAACAGCTTTTGAAAGACATCAGCTTTGACCCAGTCGCGAAACCGTTTGAAGACGGTGTTCCACTTGCCAAATTCAGGCGGCAGATCTCGCCAAGGGCTACCTGTACGCGCAACCCAAAGCACTGCTTCCAAGAACAGTCGATTGTTGGAGCCACTGCGTCCTCGATCCCCAATCTTCCCTAAACACAATGGGCTCATACGAGCCCATTGTTCATCTGTCAAAACGTATCGCATCACAGCGCGATTGTGACGCCACCCCGGAAGGTAAAAATCAAATCTCAACAGACCCTAGTATTGAAATCATTGTTTGACAGGTGCTTGCAGCTATCTTTTTGAGGGGGCTCTACAGAGCAAAAGACAAAGGGACTGCCTCGCAGTCCCTTTGTCTTTTGCAGGCCGCGCTGCGGCCTGGCTGGTGATATCAGCGCAGCTGCAGCTTGAGGCTCCAGGGCGTCTTGCTCCAGGCCATGGCTTCCTCCTCGAGCAGGCGGGCGGATTGCGGGTAGGTCAGCATCCAGCCCGAAGGAGTGGAGAGCTTGCATTCCGAACCCGAACGCTTGATCTGCATGCCCTGCATGTCAGGGTCGCGGCGGGTATGGCTCAACTGCACGGCAATGCGCAGTGCCATCAGCGGCAGGGCCAGCTGCGGCTCTTCGATGGCGTCCTCCAGCTTGCGCAGCTTGCCCTGGTGACCCAGCACCAGCTGACAGATGCGCTGGCGCAGCTCGGGCTCCCAGGTGGCCAGGCCACAATGCTCGACGATATAGGCGCCGTGACGGTGATAGTCGCTCAGGGCCACGCGCATGCCCACCTCATGCAGCTGCGCGGCAATGGCCAGGGCCTGAGTGCTCAGCGGTGCGGTTTCTGCGGGCAGGATTTGCTGGCACAGCTGGGTGGCAATGCGCTGCACGCGCTGGGCATGGGGTACGTCCACGCCGAAGTCCAGCTGCAGCGCGCCGACTTCCGCGGCTTCCTTGTCGGCAGGGGGCTCATGGTCGAGCAGGTCGTGCAAAGCTCCCTGGCGCAGTGCGCCCTGTGCGACTTCCAGCTCGGTAATGCCCAGCAGGTCGACCACGGCCATCATCACGCTGATGCCGCCTGCGACCACCGGGCGGCGATCTTCCTTGAGGCCCGGCATGCGCAGGCGCTCCACATGACCGATGTCCAGCAGCAGCTCGTAGAGGTAGCGCAGCTTGGCGGGCGTGATCACCTGTCCGTCCAGGCCCTGGGCTGTGAGAGCATCGGCCACGGCGTTGGCCGTGCCGGAGGAGGCATAGGCGCAGTCCCAGGCCGTGCCCGGGTAGGCGAACTGGGCCTGGGTCAGGCATTGCTTGGCGGCGGCAACGGCGGCCTGGAAGTTGGCCTTGTTCAGTGCGCCGTCGCTGAAGAAACGGCTGCTCCAGGAGACGCTGCCCAGTGCGAACGATGCCACTTGCAGGGGCTGGCTGTGCTGGCCGATGATGATTTCGGTGGAGCGTCCGCCAATGTCGATGACCAGGCGTTTTTGCTGGCTGGGCGGCAGCGAGCTGGCCACGCCGCGATAGATCAGCCGGGCTTCCTCCTCGCCGGCAATGACTTCGATGGGAAAGCCCAGCAACTGGCTACCACGCGTCACGAATTCGTCGGCATTCAGTGCCTCGCGCAGAGTCTGGGTGGCTACAGCGCGGACATGCGAGGCATCAAAGCCCCGGAGGCGCTCGCCAAAGCGAGCCAGGCATTCCCAGCCGCGCTCCATGGCTTCGCGGGAGAGTTCCTGGCGCGAGTTCAGGCCATTGCCCTGGCGCACGGTTTCCTTGAGATATTCCACACGCTCGATGCGTTGATGCGAGCCGATGCGGCCTATTTCAAGGCGAAAACTATTGGAGCCAAGGTCTACGGCGGCAAGCAGCGATTCAGGAGCCATTTCTGAGCCAATCAATGCGTTGTTGTTATGCGGGTTGGGGCACGGGCAGAGCATGAGCGTGATGGAACTGGCGACACATGCACTGGGCAGTGGAATATGCAATATGGGCCGTCATCGAGCTTGTTGGGCGCTGGGTTCAACCTCTGCCAAGTCAGGTATTTGCAGGTTTTTGCCGGATTGGGCCGTCAGAGTGCGGTCACGCTGTGTGACAGACTATGTCATACATTGCCGGCGATCAGACTCCAGCCTTGCGACAAGCTGTTACCCGGGTCGGGTCTGAGGGTCAAGGCTCAGCAGTTTGCGAATGAAATATGACACTCGCATGACTGCGCTGGAGGTCTTTCACTCGGTTGCGCCTTGAAATTTTCATGTCACGACCTTGTCATAAAAGGTTTTTAAAGTTCACTCCATCGAATCTTTCAACCCTAAGAGGTCGTTTCATGAAGTTGTCCTTGATTCACGTTCTGGTGGCTGGTGCTCTGTCTGCAGCGGGTATTGCCAACGCCAGCCAGGAAGCCACAGGTGCCGGTGCGAGCTTCCCGGCTCCTCTGTATTCCAAGTGGGCTGCCGACTATCACAAGGCCACCGGCGTCAAGATTAACTATCAGTCCGTGGGTTCCAGCGCCGGTGTCAAGCAGATCGAAGCCAAGACCGTGGACTTCGGTGCTTCCGATGAGCCCCTGAAGGATGAGGAACTGGCCAAGAAGGGCCTGGTTCAGTTCCCCACCGTGATCGGCGGCATTGTTCCCGTGGTCAACATCAAGGGCGTGGCTCCCGGCCAGCTGAAGCTGTCGGGCCAGGTGCTGGGCGATATCTACCTGGGCAAGATTTCCAAGTGGAATGACCCCGCCATCACGGCTCTGAACCCCGGTGTGGCGCTGCCTGACGCGGCCATCGCTCCCGTGCGCCGCGCTGACGGCTCCGGCACCACCTTCGGCTTCACCAACTACCTCTCCAAGGTCAATGCCGAGTGGAAGGAAAAAGTGGGCGAAGGCAAGGCCGTGAACTGGCCCACCGGTGCCGGCGGCAAGGGTAACGAAGGCGTTGCCGCCTTTGTGGGTCGCCTGCCCAACTCCATCGGCTATGTCGAGTACGCCTATGTGAAGCAGAACAAGCTGACCTACACACAGCTGCAGAACAAGGAAGGCACTTTTGTCTCTCCTGACGACGAGACCTTCAAGGCGGCTGCTGCTGGCGCTGACTGGGCCAAGAGCTTCTACCAGATCCTGACCAACCAGCCCGGCAAGAACGCCTGGCCCATCACCTCGGCAACCTTCATCCTGATGCACAAGACTCAGGAAAAGCCTGCTCAGGCCGCCACCTCGCTGAAGTTCTTCGACTGGGCTTACAAGCAAGGTGACAAGACTGCCGCCGACCTGGACTATGTGCCCATGCCCGACGCTGTCAAGAACGTGATCTTCAAGTCCTGGAACGACATCAAGGACACTTCGGGCAAGGTTGTTTCCAAGTAATTTCGTGTCATCAGTGAGCAGCGGGCTGCCGTGCCGGACGGTATGTTCGCTGCTTGTTTCAACCCTTTGCGAATAAAGGCGCTCACGTGTCCACTACGTCGCCCTCCAGTTCGCTGGCTGCAGCCCCCACCGATGCCGCCAAGCGACGCTCTCCCTCTCCGCCACGTGCTCCGATGATCTCGGGACGTATGGCGGATCGTTTGTTTGGTGGCCTGGCACGCAGCGCAGCGATTCTGACGCTGGTGCTGCTGCTGGCCATCATGGTTTCGCTGATCTTCGGTGCCTGGCCCGCCATCTCCGAATATGGTTTGGGCTTTCTGACCAGCAGTGTCTGGGATCCCGTGCAGGATCAATACGGCGGTCTGGTCATGATTTACGGCACGCTGGCCACTTCGGCCATCGCGCTCATCATTGCAGTGCCCGTGAGCTTCGGCATTGCCCTGTTTCTGACGGAACTCTCGCCTGCCTGGCTCAAGCGCCCTCTGGGCACTGCCATCGAGTTGCTGGCTGCAGTTCCCTCCATTGTTTACGGCATGTGGGGCCTGATGGTGTTCGGCCCCGTGCTGGCCACCTATGTGCAGCAGCCACTGCAGAACCTGCTGACCGGTGTGCCCTATCTGGGCGCTTTTGTCTCCGGCCCTCCCGTGGGTATCGGTATCTTGTCGGCCGGCATCATTCTGGCCATCATGATCATCCCCTTCATCGCCTCCGTGATGCGCGATGTGTTCGAAGTCACGCCGGCGCTGCTCAAGGAGTCGGCCTACGGTCTGGGCTCCACGACCTGGGAAGTGGTCTGGAAAGTGGTGCTGCCCTATACCAAGACCGGCGTGCTGGGTGGTGTCATGCTGGGCCTGGGCCGCGCACTGGGCGAGACCATGGCCGTGACCTTTGTGATCGGCAACATGAACCAGCTCAATTCCCTGTCCGTGTTCGAGGCTGCGAACAGTATCACCTCGGCGCTGGCCAATGAGTTTGCCGAAGCGGGCGAGGGCCTGCATCAGGCGTCGCTGATCTATCTGGGTCTGGTGCTGTTCTTCATCACCTTCGTGGTTCTGGCCATGTCCAAGCTGCTGCTCAACCGTCTGCAGAAGAACGAGGGAGCCCGCTCATGAGCCCGACTTCCACCTCCTCCAAAATGCTCGATGCAGCCGATCTGGCTGCGGTGCGTCAGGCCAAGTACAACAGGCGCAAGCATCTGAATCAGGTCGCGCTGACCCTGTCCATGGCAGCCATGCTGTTTGGCGTGTTCTGGCTGGTCTGGATTCTCTGGGAAACCATTCGCCAGGGCCTGGGCGGTCTGAACTTCGCCCTGTTCTCGCAGATGACGCCTCCCCCCAACGAGGAGGGCGGTATTGCCAATGCCATCTGGGGCTCGCTGATGATGGTGGCGCTGGCCACTTTCGTGGGCACGCCTATCGGCGTGATGGCAGGGGTCTACCTGGCCGAGTACGACAAAAAAGGCTGGCTGGCTTCCACCACGCGTTTCGTCAACGACATTCTGCTGTCGGCACCCTCCATCGTCATCGGTCTGTTTGTCTATACCGTGGTGGTGGTGCGCTTCAAGAGCTTCTCCGGCATGGCCGGCGTGATCGCGCTGGCGCTGATCGTGATTCCCGTGGTCATCCGCACCACGGAAAACATGCTGGTGCTGGTGCCGGCCAGCCTGCGTGAAGCAGCTTATGCGCTGGGTACGCCCAAGTGGAAGGTCATCATCATGGTGACCTTGCGCGCAGCCCGCGCCGGCGTGATCACCGGTGTGCTGCTGGCAGTGGCCCGTATTGCTGGCGAGACCGCTCCGCTGTTGTTCACGGCGCTGAACAACCAGTTCTGGAATGCAGACATGAGCAAGCCCATGGCCAGCCTGCCGGTCACCATCTTCAAATTTGCCATGAGCCCGTATGAGAACTGGCAGCAACTGGCCTGGGCCGGTGTCTTCCTCATCACTGTGGCTGTGCTGGGTCTGAATATCCTGGCGCGTTTCATCACCCGCCAGAAATAATTCGAAAGTTCAAGATCATGACTGCAACCACTGCTCCCGCCAACATCAAGCTGGCCGTGCGCGACCTGAACTTCTACTACGGCAAGTTTCACGCGCTGAAAAACATCAATCTCGATATTCCCGAGAAGAAGGTCACGGCCTTCATCGGCCCCTCGGGCTGCGGCAAGTCCACGCTGCTGCGCACCTTCAACCGCATGTTCGAGCTCTATCCCGAGCAGCGCGCCGAAGGTCAGATCATGCTGGACGGCGACAACCTGCTGACCAGCAAGCAGGATGTGGCCCTGATTCGTGCCAAGGTCGGCATGGTGTTCCAGAAGCCCACGCCGTTCCCCATGTCCATTTATGACAACATCGCTTTCGGCGTGAAGCTGTTCGAGAATCTAAACGCCTCGGACATGGACGACCGCGTGGAGTGGGCGCTGCGCAAGGCGGCACTGTGGAGCGAAGTCAAGGACAAGCTGCAGCAAAGCGGCTCTGGTCTGTCGGGCGGGCAGCAGCAGCGTCTGTGCATCGCGCGCGGCATTGCCATCAAGCCAGAGGTGCTGCTGCTCGACGAGCCCTGCTCGGCGCTGGACCCCATCTCCACGGCCAAGATCGAGGAGCTGATTGCGGAGCTGAAGAACGACTACACCGTGGTCATCGTGACACACAACATGCAGCAGGCCGCCCGTTGCAGCGATTACACGGCCTATATGTACCTGGGGGATCTGGTGGAGTTTGGCGACACCGAAAAAATGTTCTTCAAGCCCCAGCGCAAGGAAACGGAAGACTACATCACAGGCCGCTTCGGCTAAGGACTTAAAAATGACAGAAAAACATTTGTCCACGCAGTTCGACTCCGAACTCAATCGTGTCTCTGCCCGCGTCATGGAGCTGGGCGGTCTGGTCGAGTCGCAGATCAGCAATGCCGTCTATGCACTGACCAGCTTCAGTACCGAGGCGGTTGAGCAGGTCATCAGCACCGAGCAGCGCGTCAACGCCATGGAGGTCGAGATCGACCATGAGCTGTCGTCCATCATTGCACGCCGCCAACCCACGGCCCGCGACCTGCGCCTGCTGATCGCCTTCTCCAAGGCCACGGCCAACCTGGAGCGCATGGGCGACGAAGCCTGCAAGATGGCCCGCATGGTCAAGTCCATCATCGAAAGCGGCGCTGCCCGTTCGCTGCCCAGCGGCGAGTTGCGCATGGCGGCACAGATGGCTTCCGAGCTGCTGCGCAAGACCCTGGATGCCTTTGCCCGGCTGGACACCAAGGCGGCGGTTGCCATCTTGCGTGAAGACGATCTGATCGACGAAGAGTTCGACGGCTTTGTGCGCAAGCTCATCACCTACATGATGGAAGATCCGCGCACCATCTCCGCCAGCCTGGACCTGCTGTTCCTGGCCAAGGCCATCGAGCGTATCGGCGACCACTCCAAGAACGTGGCCGAGCTGATCATCTACCTGGTCGAGGGCAAGGATGTGCGCCATCAGACCATGGCCGAAATCGAATCTGCGGTGTTGTAAGACGGAGGCTACTCAGGGATGAAGAAGATGCCCATGGTCCTCATCGTGGAGGACGAACCTGCGATTGCAGAGTTGATCGCGGTCAATTTGAGGCATAACGGCTTCCAGCCCGTATGGGCGGAAGACGGTGTTTCGGCGCAGCGCGAGCTCGATGCCGTGCTGCCCGACGTGATTTTGCTCGACTGGATGCTGCCCGGTGCCAGCGGACTGTCTCTGGCTCGCAAATGGCGTGCCGACAGCCGTACCAAGGCCGTGCCCATCCTCATGCTGACGGCGCGTGGCGACGAGCCCGACAAGGTGGCTGGCCTGGATGCCGGTGCGGATGACTACATCACCAAGCCTTTCTCCACCCAGGAGCTGCTGGCCCGCATTCGTGCCGTGCTGCGTCGCCGTGCGCCTGAGCAGGTGCAGGACAAGGTCAGCATTGGCGAGCTGGTGCTGGATGCTGCGGCCCACCGCGTGAGCTGGCAGGGCGATCTGCTCAAGATCGGTCCCACCGAGTTCAAGCTGCTCAACTATCTGATGAAGCACCCCGAGCGCGTGCACAGCCGTGCGCAGTTGCTCGACAAGGTCTGGGGCGATCATGTCTTCATTGAAGAGCGCACCGTGGACGTGCACGTCAAGCGCTTGCGAGAATCGCTGGGTGTGGCGGGTGCTCTGATTGAGACCGTGCGCGGTGCGGGCTACCGCTTCAGCGCCCAGGCCATGGCCTGACAGCACTTCCCCCCGAACCTCGGCCCGGCCTGGCTGGGTCGTCAAAAATCACAACTGAAAGCAAATATGGGGTGGCGTGGTTTTCGATTGTTGGCTTCTCAGGTCGCGGCAGCCTTGGTGGTATGGCTGCTGTGGGCCTATCTCGTTGCACCCGGTGCGACGGTGCTGCAGCAATGCGTGGCTGCCATGACGGGCGCCTTGATCGGCGGCTGGATATGGTGGCTGGTGGACAGCTGGAATGGCGCGCGTCTGCTGCACTGGCTGCGTCAGTCGGAGCTGGGCGCGGTGCCCAATCTGGCAGGGATCTGGGGCGAGGCCAGCGTGCGCATGCGCCGCTGGATTCGCCAGAGCGTGCAGCAGGTGCAGCAGGGCGATCAGCGGCTCAATGACATTCTGTCTGCCTTGCAGGCCAGTCCCAATGGTGTGGTGCTGCTCGATGCACAGGGCCGCATCGAATGGTGCAATCAGATTTCTGCCAAGCAGTTCGGCTTTGATGCCGAGCGCGATGTGCTGCAAAGCATTGGTAATCTGGTGCGAGATCCTCAGTTCAGTGCCTATTTTGCGGCGCAGGACTTCAGCCATGACCTGGTCATGCAGGGGCGCGAAAGCACACCTTCGCGGCCGGTCAAGCTGTCGGTGCAGCTCTACGGCTACGGTGAAGGGCGCAAGCTGCTGCTGGCGCGCGATGTGACGGCGCTGGAGCAGGCCGAGGCCATGCGCCGCGACTTCGTGGCCAATGTCTCGCACGAAATCCGCACGCCTCTGACCGTGCTGGCCGGTTTTGTCGAGACCCTGCAGAACCTGCCGCTCGAGGAAGACGAGCGCAGGCGCTATCTGGAGCTGATGGCCCAGCAGGCCGAGCGCATGCAGCATCTGGTCGAGGACTTGCTGACCTTGTCGCGCCTGGAGGGAAGCCCGCTGCCCAGCAACAATGACTGGGTGTCGGTGGCGCAGCTGCTCAATCGCTGTGAGAACGAGGCTCGCGGCCTGTCCAATGCCTTGACGCGCAAACAGGCCAAACCCCATGTGCTGAACTTTCCTGATGAGCAGGCGCTGCGGCAGGCCGGAGATCTGGCAGGTGCGAGCGCAGAGCTGCACAGTGCGTTTTCCAATCTGCTGGCCAATGCCATGCGCTACACGCCGGCCGGTGGGCAGATCGATGTGCGCTGGCAACTGCTGCCCGATGGATCGGCCCGCTTTGCCGTCAAGGACTCCGGCCCCGGCATCGACGAAAAGCACGTGTCGCGTCTGACGGAGCGCTTTTATCGCGTGGACCGCAGCCGCTCACGCGATACGGGCGGCACTGGCCTGGGGCTGGCCATCGTCAAGCATGTGCTGCAGCGGCATGGCGCCAGGCTCAGCATCCAGAGTGAGCTGGGCAAGGGGTCGGAATTCGCCGTCACCTTCCCGCCCAGCCGTGTGCGGGCAGCTGCTGAAGTACCCGCCAAGGCACTTTCTCATTAGGAGGCCCTGGGCTGGGCCTGCAGCTTTGGAGGTCGTATGGCTCTGTGCAAAATGCTGCTGAAGGCCATGGCTGTGACAAACAGGGCTGCCGCGCTGCAAACCCAGAAGGGCATGGGCGTGGCCTGCCAGTCCAGCCAGCCTTCGGCTGCTTGCCATCGGTAGGTCAGCCAGTAGCCAAGGCCCAGGCCGCCGCCCCACAGCAGCAGGCAATAAATCACCAGAGGCGCAACGGTCACGCGATAGCAGCGCAGCACGAAAATGCAATAGGTCTGCACGCAGTCCGCCACATGGTATGCAGCCACGCAGATCAGCAGCCAGGACGTCATTGCCAGCACCCGCGGGGAGTCGGTGTAGATGTCTGCAATCCAGGTGCGAGCGATCAAGAGCGTAGCTGCTGTCGCAATACCGATGAGCAGAGCAAGCTTGAAACACTGTTGAATCAGCGTGCTGGCCCGGGCTTCGTCACCGGCGCCGCGCCAGTAGCTGACGCGGGCGCTGGTCGCAATGGCCAGGGACAGCGGAACCATATAGCAGATGGCGGCCAGATTGGCGGCGATCTGGTGGCTGGCAGACGAGAGCGAGCCCTGCCTTGCCACATACAGGGCCATGAGGGTGAAGGAGGTGACTTCCACCAGAATGGCCAGGCCTGCAGGGATGCCAAGGCGGCAGAAGCGGCCCAGCTGCAGCCAGTCAGGGCGCTCCAGCCTCTGCCAAAGCGCCAGCGGAGCATAGAAATCCTGAGTGCGCATCAGCCACAGGGCCACGGCAAACATGGTGTAGTTGACCAGCAGCGTGGCCAGTGCGCAGCCCACTGCTCCCAGGGGGGCAAGGCCCAAGCCGCCAAAGGTGAACCAGATGGACAAGGGAATCTTGATCAGCAGCGAGATGAGTTGCAGCCAGGTGACCAGCTTGGGCTGGCCTAGCGCCTGGTTGAGCGCGCTGTAGATGCGAAACAGCAGCGCCGGTGGCAAGCCCCAGGCCAGTACGGCGAGATAGCGCTTGACCTCCAGTTGCAGCGCATCGGGCACATCGGTCCAGCGCAGCAGTGCGCCGGGCATGAGCAGCACCGCCATGCCAAGCACGCAGGCCAGTGCACACAGATACATGGACTGGCGCAGCGAATGGCCGATGGCCTGCGGCAGACCGGCACCCCGCTGTTCGGACCACAAGGGCAGAAGAGCCTGAAAAATGCCCATCAGTGAGGCATAGACGCTGATGAAAATGGCCGACCCTACGGAGAGGGCGGCCACGGCATCGTTGGAATAGCGGCTGGCCACGATGGTATCGGTGGTGCCAAAGGCCATGACGGCCAGCTGCCCGGCCAGCACGGTACCTGCATGCCGGCCTATGTATTGCAGCTCGCCTTTCATGGTGCGGCTTTGGGGCCGGTGTACTTGAGCAGTACCAGAACTTCTTTTTGACCGGCCAGACGGGTGATGCGGCTGACTTCATTCCAGCCTTGGCGCAGCTTGCGATTGTGATCGCCCGCCCAGCGGTCTGCATCGACCAGCGCCCAGCCGCAGTCGCCAGGGGCGCTGCGGCGCAGCAGCGCGGTGTCCACATGAGTGTAGTAGCGCACGGCCGCAATCTGCGAACGGCCCAGGCCGTAGGTCAGCACGCAGCTTGTGGCGCCGTTCTGCCTGAGTTCGCTGCCCAGCTGTGTCATCTGGAATTCATAGCTGCGAGCATGATCCAGCGGCTCCATCCAGAGTGTGGACAGCAGCACCCAGCTCAGTGTGGCGCCTCCGGCCGGGAGCACCAGGCTCTTCCAGATGGCTGCGCGATTGCGCGAGGTGCGCCAGATCACCAACACAAACCAGCCGGCCGTGGCGAACAGTGCCACGATGACCGTGGGCCAGGAGATACTGGCCTCGAATTGCGGAGCCAGACGCGCAATATTGGCTGCGATCTTGGGCGGGAATCCGGTCTGAAACGCCAGCCAGACCACCCAGATGGCAATTGCGGATGCCGTAAAGAACAGCAGCGTGAACCAGTCGATCAGCGCGCTGATGCTGCGGCGGAAAGTGGGCAGGGCGAAGGCGGCCAGGGTGGCGATGGCGGGAAGCCCCAGCAGCAGTGCCCGATCGGCCGGGGTACTGCTCAGGCAGGCAGCCACCGGGACTGTGGCAAACAGCAGGGCGATGGACAGATGCGGGTTGTGGCCGGGGAAGGCAATCTGGCGGCGCCAGACCCACAACGTCCACAAAGCCAGGGGCCAGGCAGGCCAGCAGAACCACAGCAGCAGTTGCAGCAGGGCTTCCCAGTCCTTGAACGAGTCCACCAGATGCCAGACCCATTGATCCAGGGCCGTGGTCAGGCTGGCTGCGAGCACCGTGGCGGCCAGCCAGGCTGCGGCCCAGGTGCGGGCCTGACGGTGGGCGCGGCCGGGATTGTCGCCCCAGCTGCGCTGAGTGAAGGCGATCACGCCGCAGCCAAGTCCGAACAGCACGGAAAGAGTGGGGGCGCCGCTCAGGGCCAATCCCAGCAGGCCGAATAGCAGTGCCGCGGCTGACTTCCTGGGGTGATAGGCCATGGCCGCAGCTGCAAAAAACAGCAGCGCCGTGCAGCCCAGCTGCGTGACATAGCTGGTGGTTTCATGCGAGAGCTGGGCCAGGCCCAGGCAGGCAACCAGGGCCAGCAAAGCTGCATCGGCCATGGCGCGGGCATAGTCGATCAACTGGGCTTCCCCGCCAAAGGCAAAGGCCACGGGCTGCGCACCAGGCGTGCGTGCAAGGTAGTAGGCTCCCCACCAGGTGGCGCCCAGGGTCACGACCAGCAAGGCGATGAAGGGCAGGCGCGCCGCCATTTCGGCGCCGAGCAGCCACTCGAAACCCTGCAAGGACAAGGCACCCAGCCAGTAGGGCAGCAGACCGTCCATGCTGGGAGCCAGGCCCGAGAGCTTGGGGGCCAGCCAGTCGGTCTTGCCCAGCGCCAGCTCGCGCATGTAGCCAAAGGCCTCCATATCGTTGGAGCGCCAGGGGCCGCGCATGACAAAGCCGGGAATCACATAGGCCAGGCACAGCAAAAGCAGGGCCCAGCGCGGCAGGCGGCGTACAGCGCTTTGGGCAACGATGGCGGGTGTGGGCTGGTTCACGCAATCAATCCAGTAGCGGCTGTGCGAATTTGCACGGCCAGATCAGGCGAAAGCGCTTGAGGTCAAAGCGCTTGGTGCTCCGATGATAGGAGCATTGGGATTCCGTCGAGCGGCACCCAAAAAAGAAAAAGGCAGCACGGTTGCCCGGGCTGCCTTTTCAGCAAAAAAGTAAGAATTACTTCTTGCCGAAGCGGTTGCGGAACTTCTCCACGCGGCCACCCATGTTGTCCACCGACTTTTGTGTGCCAGTGTAGAAGGGGTGCGATTCAGAAGTGGTATCCAGCTTGAACAGAGGGTACTCTTTACCTTCGAAGTTTTCGGTTTCCTTGGTGGAAACGCAAGAACGTGTCACGAACTTGAAGCCGTTGGACATGTCAACGAACAGAACTTCGCGGTAATTGGGGTGAATGCCTTCTTTCATGATCTTTCCTTTGGTCAAGTGCGGGAGCCGCACCAGCCTGTCCGGTGTACTTTCCGCATAAAAGCTCTCCATTATTGCACACAATGAGAAAACAGCGCTGCTTGCGTCAGCAGGCGGTGGTGTGCGTTCAGCTTGCAAACCATGACCAATAGCTTCGGTGGCAGGCCTGATCCAGACAAGGCTGCAGAGTTCTTTTAGCTGCAGCAGCCCGGTGTTTGGGGCCGGCCGCCGCATGCCGGAGCGCTTCCGGCTGCGGGAGCTTGATGTGGCTCAACCCCCGGTAGGTCGTGACTATGCAACAACTTCTGCAGCGCATAAGATGTTGCGTTATTGCCATG